>CAZGLB010000082.1:0-1542 GCA_964526365.1 uncultured archaeon | reverse complement strand
GATTTCTACTACGTGCGTTGTGTTCGTGACCAGTAGTAACCAGGGGTTTTTGACACTAAATCTTTTTCTAATTGTTTTTAAGCAAAGCTAAGCTTTTTAATATATTTGTTTCAATATATTATATACTATTTAAATATAATTTACGATTTTCTAAAAAAATGATTATGCAATGGCATCTTTTAAGAAACAAAAATATAATAATAATTTGTTAAGGCATTTATAAGAGGTTAAAACATGATAAACAATAACGACATAATAGAGCTTGATTTAATAATTAAAGACAAAAATACTGGAGATGTTCTAGATACAACTTTTGAAGAAACAGCAAAGTCTGGAAATATCTATGATTCAAAGATACAATATAAACCATTAGTTGTTGTCTTTGGAAAAGGAGAACTACTAAAAGCTGTTGAAGATAATATAAAAGATTTAGATATAGGAAAAACTAAAGAGTTCTCAATAACAAAAGATAAGGCTTTTGGAGACAGAGACCCAAAACTAATACAATTACTTCCTCTTTCTGATTTCAAAAAAGAAAATATAGACCCAAAGCCTGGGATGTTTATAAATCTAGGTAATCGCCAAGCAAAGGTCCTAAATGTTTCTGGTGGAAGAGTACAGTTAGATCTAAATCACGAATTTGCAGGAAGAGATCTAGATTACAAGATTACTTTAAAAAAAATATGTGCAACAGACTCAGACAAGTCTCAAAGCTTATTTGAAAAATATTTCTTTTTCATGCCAAAGGATAAAACAAAAGTTTTAGTAAAAGACAAAACTTTAGAGTTAATAGTTCCTGGAGCATTACCAAAGGAAATAGAATATATAAAATATATATTTATACAATCAATATTTGAAACCTGTAATTTTGAAAACATTCATTTTACAGAAAACTACGAGAAAAAGAAGTAAAATGGGGGAGAAAATTTTGGAAACATATAAGACCGGTACAACAACAGTTGCTATCTTAGCAAAAGATTCAATAGTCCTTGCAGCAGACATGCAAGCAACAATGGGCAATCTTCAATCAAACACAGAGATGACAAAAATCTATAAGATTAACGATCAATTAGCAGTAACAATTGCTGGTTCAGTTGGTGACGCATTAGTTCTTGTAAGGTTTCTAAAAGTTCAAGCTAGTCTTTTTGATCTAGAACATAAAACTCCAATGACAACCAAAGCTTGTGCAACTTTACTTTCAAATATCTTAAATGCAAACAAGATGATACCATATGTTACTCAGTTTATCCTTGCAGGTTCCGTTGGTGGCTTAGCATTATATAACATTGATATTGCTGGAGGAATAGTAGAAGAAAAAGACTTTTCATATTCCGGTTCAGGTTCAGAACTAGCATTAAGTGTTCTTGACAGCCATTATAAAAAAGGCCTAACCACAGACGATGCAATTAAACTTGCAAAAGACGCAATAACGTCAGCAAAGAAAAGAGACATCTACACAGGTGGGCAAGGCATAAAAGTAGTAGTTATTAAAAAAGACCACATAGAGGAACTGCCAATAACAAAATACAACTAAATCTTTTT
>CAZGLB010000081.1:0-1548 GCA_964526365.1 uncultured archaeon | reverse complement strand
TAAGCTCCTAGTGGGATTTGAACCCACGACCTCCGGTTTACAAGACCAGCGCTCTACCACTGAGCTATAGAAGCAAGAAAGAAATCTTTTTATCTCTATAATATTTTATTTAAGAAATATTTATAAATGGATTTTATTGCTGCCTTAAAGCATCAACAATATTCATCTTTGCTGCAGCTCTAGCAGGGAAAAGCCCAGATACCAAACCAACAATTAACGATAATAACAATGTCATAATAACTAACCAAGGAGTAATGTGTATTGTAAGCATTGTAAAGTTATGTGTTGCTGCATAAAGTATTACAAGTCTTGCAATTCCAAGTCCTGCAAAAAAGCCAATAATTCCTCCAACAACAGTTAACACCACAGATTCAAATACAAATATAAAAGTAATATCTGAAATCCTTGCACCAATTGATTTTAAAACTCCAATCTCTTTTGTCCTTTCAAGAACAGAAGTAAATACAGAGTTAGCAATACCAAGAGACGCGACAATTAATGAAATTCCTGCAATTGCAATAAGAATTGATCTCATCATATTCATAACTCTTCTGATCAGTTCTAAAAAAGATTCAGAACTTATAACAGTATATGTGTCTTCTTCTCTTGTTTTTTTAAGTATTTTTTCTATTTTTTTAACAACCAAGTTTGCATCTGCATCTTCTTTGGATTTAACCATCATATAGTTTACTGTTTCTCCATAGTCATCAACAGCAAGTCCTGATTTTCTGCCAATATATATAGAACTATCATCTGATTCGTTTCCAACTGCTTCTAATATGCCCCCAACTTTAAAATCAACATCATTAATTTTAATTGTATCTCCAACTTTTATTTCTCTGTTAAATGCTTCTTTTGCAAGATATGGTCCAATAATTGCAATATATCCGTCCTTTCCATCAAAGCTTTTTCCTTTATCAATTCTTACATCAAAAAACTCAAACATAGAATTTAGTTTATCGGAAGGAATAGTAACCACATAAACAAAAAGTTCTTCTCCTTTATATTCTCCTTTAGCAGTAAAGAAATTCATTGCATAGACTTCTTCAACTTCTGCAATCTTAGAAATACTATCTGCTTCACTCATCTTTAGCATATTTTCTTTTGATACTCTTCCTGATGTGTTTGGATTTTGATTGAATGCAGGCATCACAAAAATAGAATTTGCGCCCATCTTGTTAAATTGATCAGTTACTGCAGCAAGCATTCCTTCGCTTAAAACAATTAATGCAACAACAGACGCAATACCAATGATTACAGAAAGAATAGTTAAGGTTGACCTCAACTTCTTTCTGAATATATTCTTTATGGTGAGATTAATCAATGATTTGTATTTTTCTGAACTCATTTTATTTTCTTTTTTTGAAGATATTTTGATATAGTCCTCCAAAAGCAGGAATCAAAATCTTTTTGTTTGCCCATCTAAAAAACAATATGATTAAAGCAAGAATAATTATTCCAATAATAATTATTCCAATAATATTTATTATTACAGAAAAAACCGATTTTGTTTTTAGATTTTTTGTAATTTCAACAGTTATGCCTTTT
>CAZGLB010000080.1:0-1565 GCA_964526365.1 uncultured archaeon | reverse complement strand
TTTGGGGAAAGAAAAGTTGTTATGTAGAAGAAACAAATGGTCAAAAAATCAACATCGCGCAAAGTATCTCCTTCTGGAATCTGCGTAATTGGAAATTCTTGTCCTTCCAATTAATCCTTTGTTCTTTTGTATAAGATCATCAACTGATTTATACATAACACTCACATTGTCCTTGAATTTATTTTGACTTCTGAACATTTTTACATCACCAGATATATATGCACTTACAAAGAGGGGGTATTTTCGGGGGGGTAGGTGTCCAGTGCGAAAAGTTATAAAATATGCGCTATATATATTATATGAGTGAAAAACATGGACATTACAACAGAAAATATAACCACAGAAATAAAAAATAATATTGCTTCTATAAAATTACCTGATTCTTTTAAATTAATTAGTATAAATAGATATGTTTTCCCAGACGAACACCCTATTAATACCCATCTTGATGAAGGAATGTTTGTTCTACAAAATGGCAAACAAAAAATAGGATTATTTCAGTTTGGAGTAAAAAGGATAAATGCTCGCGGCCAAAATATAACAAAATATAATGCCCCGCCCACAATAACTCTTGATTTTGTTCAAGGAATTAAGCAAAAGAGCAGCAGTGTGAAGTTTCCTAAGGGTTGGCAAGAAGCAATAGTTAATACTTTTATTATGGCTTGTGTTCCAGTAATAGAAAAAAATCCAGAAATAAAAATCAGATATCGTGAATTTATTCCAGAAAGAGATGGACTAAGTAACTATCAAGAAATTATGAAAAGAGTAAGAGATTTAGAAAATGAATGTAAAGCATTAGAAAGATCAACAGACCCAGAATTAAGAAAATTAATTAATATAAAGCAAGAAAAGTTGCAACGAGAAATAAGTCTAATGAGGTTCATTACTGCAATTAGGGACAGATATTTTGATAAAAAAGGATACCTTAATCCAGAAAGAGAAAGAGTAAACTCTATTTTTAAGGCATATGCAGAAAATAAAAAGTTGGCAGTATTAAAATTAAAAAAGATGAAACAAGAGAAACAAAAACAAAAAGCAATTAGAGAAAGAAGAAAAGTAAAAATCAAATAGTCGTCCAAGTATTTGTGTGATATTATGCCATTAATGAAAAAAAAAGTAACTGCTTAATTTTTTTTATTTTTTCTAATGATTGAATAGTAAACTTCATTGTAGTATTTCCCATTGTGCCTTGCAGAATCTCGAAGTGTTGCTTCTTTTTTAAAGCTGCAGTTCTCAAGCACTTTACAAGATGCTTTGTTTTCAACAACGGGAGTGGCCCATATCCTGTGCAAATCGGTTTTTGTGAATGTATAATCCACTACTGCTTTAACAATTTCTGTGCAGTACCCTTTCCCCCAATAGTTTGCATCTATTCCATAACCTAATTCTGCAGAGTTGTTATGTTTTGAGAGGTTTAGGCCTGCAGAGCCAATCAAATATTTGTTGTCTTTTAAAAGAGCATAGAAGGAAATCGCAGTTTTGCCTTGATTTTTAATATTTGTTTTCATTCTTTTAGTTACTTCTTTAAGAGTAAGGTGTTCTTCATTGTATTTAGTCATCTTTGG
>CAZGLB010000079.1:0-1634 GCA_964526365.1 uncultured archaeon | reverse complement strand
TTCTAGCTCTTTAATAAATCGCTCTCTAGATTGACAGCAGACTCCTATGAAGTCAGACAGAGATTTTCTTTCTAAAACTATTTCTTTATCATAAGAAGTTCCCATAAATTCAATAGAATAATCTCCCGTATCTATTTTTCTATTTACTGTAGATTCCCCTTTAAAACAGTAAGGAGCTTGTTCTCTCGTATCAATTATAAATTTGTAATTTTCCATATTTATGCCCTTTAAATTCTAATAATATTTTTTTTAATACTTCTGTATTTATGGTTTTTATATAGTTTTCTCCTAATCTTAAAAGATTATACGAACAGATAATTTCTTTATTTCTATAGTTATCCATTGTTTTTTGTTTTGGTAGATTGTGCCAATAGACGCCATCGCACTCAATAATCAAATTATATTTATTTAAAAATATATCACAATTATATTTGTGTTCTATATTTAAAATAGGCTTATTATACTCAAAGGTTAACCCTAAAGAAGTTAATATATCACGTATCTTTAATTCAATACTAGTATTTCTGTAATTGTTATTTTGTAATGCTCTCCTAAGTCTAGCGTATTCTTTTTTTTCAGGAGTATTCCATATTTTTTTAGATGCTAATCCAATGTTTTTAATATGCTCTTTAGAAAATATAATTCCTTTTCTTTTTTCAGAAAATAATTTTTTCTTTTCTTCCGACCATTTTAATCCCCTCAATTTACTGCTTCTTTTTTCTATAGTTTCCTTAGAGTGTTTTCGACCTGTATTTATTCTTCTTAAAAAATCTATTTGCCATTGGGGGTGTTTTCTTCCTTTATTAGCTAACCCTATTTTTATTTTTCTTTCAGCGCTACAATGTTTTGCCCAAGGTGCATTATTTCCTTTTCTCCTGCATTTTATTGAACAATATATTTTAAAGCCATATCTGATAGTTGTATTAAAATAGTTATTACAAATTAAACACCTTTTTTTAATTACTGTTTTTCCATAAATAGTTTTTAATCTGTTCTTGTCTCTTCTTTTTTTATTTATTTTTTCCCTATTGTTTATATAATATTTGGAACTACCCATATTAATCAGTGTACCCGTAATCTGTTAAAAACCTATCGATGTCGCCCTCATACTCTTCTTCAAGTATTAAAAGGTCCTCATCTGTAAGATTATACTCTTGTATCTTTGCAATCTTGTAATTGTTATTTCTTGGCCTCATATATATTTAAAGGGCGAAAATGTTTATAAATGTTTTGGTTGGTTACGATTGGTTTATAAACTGTTTGTTTCTTATATTATTTAGTAGTATAACATTAAAAGGTGAAATTATGAAAACATATATGGATAAGATAAGGGGCGAGCACCCAAACTTTGCAACAGTTCTAGAAATGATGTGTGATGCGGTTGGCGCGCCATATTCTATCGTGAATCGCAACCTAAAATATAAATCTTGGTTCCAAAGATACACGTGGACTGAGGCGCAAGAGGTAGCGTTCAAAAAGAAATTAATAGACTGGATTTATAACAACTCTTCTGCCAGAAGCGAGTTTAACCATTTACCTAAACGAAAGATAGATATTGACAAGTGGGTTTGTTGGTTCTTGTTTGATTATGGTTGGATGATAAAGGAGTGATGTTATGAAAACAAGAATGAATG
>CAZGLB010000078.1:0-1659 GCA_964526365.1 uncultured archaeon | reverse complement strand
GACTTCCTGAGAATGCAGAGGGATTCGTATTTTACAACCATTAATTAAATAAACCAGCCTAGGGCCGGACAGCTACCCCTCCGAAAATACCCCCATCTTTAAAGTGCATATATTTCTGAAAATCAATATAAATCTCAAACCCATCGAATTCGATGGGTTTGAAAAAAAGGAGATTACTATGAATAAAGTAAACGTTTTAGGTAATGAAATTACATATTATTATAAAAAAGAGGACAAATTTATTTCTTTAACTGATATGGTTAGACCCCTAAATAATGGACTTGTATTAATAGAAAAATGGTTAAGAAATAAGAACACGATTGAATTTATAGGCACCTGGGAAGAAATAAACAATCCAAATTTTAATTCCCTCGAATTCGGGGGAATTAAAAATGAGGCTGGAACAAATAGATTTGCATTATCTGTTGTACAATGGATCAAAAGAACTAACTCAATAGGTATTAAAGCAAGTGCTGGAAGATATGGTGGAACTTTTGCTCACAAAGATATTGCCTTTGAGTTTGCTTCTTGGATATCTCCTAAATTTAAATTATATCTTATAAAAGAATTTCAAAGATTAAAGATTGATGAAAATCAAAGACTTAAACTTGATTGGGATATTAAAAGAAATCTTGCAAAAATCAATTATCACATACATACTGATGCAATAAAAAATAATCTGATTCCATCAAAGATCTCAAAAACTAAAGAAAACATCATTTATGCAACAGAAGCAGATATTCTTAATCTGGCTCTTTTTGGAATGACTGCTAAAGACTGGAAAGAAAAAAACCCAAAAGAAAAAGGAAACATTAGAGACTATGCAGATGTTTCTCAACTTGTATGTCTTTCTAATCTTGAAAATTTAAATGCATTGTTTATCAAGGAAGGATTAAATAAATTAGAAAGACTGAAAAAATTAAACAATATTGCAATTGAACAAATGACGATATTAACTAAAACAAATTCAACAAAGAGATTAATATGAGAATAAAAGAAATGGCAGAGGATTGTCGGCCTCTTGAAAGATTAATAACTTCTGGAGCAGAAAGCCTTTCTCAAGCTGAGCTTCTAGCAATCATAATCAAAACTGGGACAAAAGAAAATAATGTTTTAGATATCTGTCAAGAACTTTGCAGTAGATATAAACTAAAAGACTTCTCTAGTCTTTCAATTGCTGAGATAACTAAGATTAAAGGAATTGGAAAGATTAAAGCTTGTCAAATTAAAGCAGCAATAGAGTTGGCAAAAAGAATCATACTTAGAGAACATGGAATACTTAGGTCTCCAGAAAAGATAACTTCTCCAAGAGATGCATTTGAATTCCTTTTTCCTAAGTTTCTTGATTGTAAAGAAGAAAAATTGATTGCTGTTTTTATTTCTCCAAGAAATGAAGTAATCTCTTGTAAGATATTAACTACTGGAACAAGTAATCAAACGCTTATTTCTTCAAAAGACATTGTGCTTTGGGCGATAAGAGAAGAAGCATCAGGAATTATTGTTGCTCACAATCACCCAACAGGAATTTGCGAACCATCAGGAGATGATAAAATCTCAACTGAGCAGCTAAGCAAAGCAGCAAAGTTAATGGATGTTTCTTTGATTGATCATTTGATTGTAACTGAAAACGGGTATTTTAGTTTTAAGGAAAGCGGGCTA
>CAZGLB010000077.1:0-1798 GCA_964526365.1 uncultured archaeon | reverse complement strand
TCGTTTGTCTATTGCGACCATATTCATTCCTCTTTTAACAACTCCAAAATCTCTTTTTTTGTTATCTGTATTGAATGTTCTCCATTTGATATTTTTGGATTAAATAATTTATTTATTTTTTCTTTTAGTTCTTCTTTATATTGAGCTAAAATTAAATCTTGCATTGCCTTGTAATCATCTTTTAGATTTAATTCTAAATATCTTTTGGTTATTTCTTGTTCATCTTCTCGGTCGATAAATCGATTGTCTAATTCTATTAAACATTTATTGGTTTGTAAATCATATAAATCCACAATCTTAAACTCCCAATCTAATATAAATTTTCCTGGTTTCATTTTTTATTCCTCCAATAGTTTTAATATTTCTTCCTTCTTTTCTGTTACTCTAAAAGTTACTTCTTGTCTAGAATCATTATATAAACTATCTATAAATTCTTTTGATAATAACTTATTTATTTTTTCTTTGAGTTCTTCTTTAAACTTCTTAACAGCAAGTTGTTCTAAACTATCATCTAATTCCAAATCCTCTTCATTAAAAAATCCGAGATATCTTTCAGTTTCAATATTTAATAGGTTTACCGTTTCTGTTTCATATTCTGGTTCATATATGTTATTTTTTAATATAACAATACATATTTCACTTGTTTTTTTAATCTTAACTCTATCTCCAACTTTGAACTTCATTTCTTATCGCTCCTTTTTTTTTAACTCTTGGTATTAATTCACAAAATTTGGTCATAGTGTGCATTTTATCATATAATATATACTTATCTTCATAATATTTTAAATTTTCATATTCTTTATTACTCAGTATTGTCACTCTAAATATTTTTATCATTCTTTTTCCTCCTTTTATTTAATATTTCATCATTTATTATCACCTTTTGCTTGAAAATATTCCCTGGTATTATTTATGGTTAATTGTTTCTGTTGTTCTAAAAAAATACAAAAACCGTCTAGGGTTGGTTTTTCATATTTAGATACATATTCTCCAACTATTGCAATTATTTGATTATAACTGTCTTCTATTCTTTTTTCTTCATTCATTTCTTATCACTCTTTTTACATAGTTTATATACGTTCTCAAATGGATAATCCTTAACTGGTCTGTTGTCTTCAATACCCCACATTAATGCACAAAATTTATTCTCATAGTCTTCATCGCCAACATCTATGTAGTGTTCGGTTATTTTATCAAATACATAAATGTGTAATTTTGGTAAGTGTGTATAAATAACTTTACATATATCTCCTTGTTTTAAATAGTTAATATCTGTAAGCCTCCACTCGTAATCTTTATAATTTTCACAACTATAATCATAACCCATACAAATAACATAATCTAAACTACTAAAATTAAATCCTACATTTGATATGTACAAACAATATCCTTTATTATAAAGGCCATAAAGTGGTTTAATTGTATTATTTCCACCACTATAAAATATTTGTTTAGCTTCTTTTTTAATAACATTCATTTTTGTTTTCATAACATCACTCCGTCATTAAATAATAATTTCCACGTCGTATTCCTAACATTACTTCTGCTGTTCTATTACCGTCTGTACAAAAGTATCGTTCAGACATATAACCTGCATCTATAAATCCTAAAGAAGAATACCCGTTCTGTATACAAAATTTTTCTATTGATTTGTATGTGTTAGTTATAGCTACGGCTATAATTAAAACTATGAACAACACAATTACGAAACCAAATACAATCACGCTTATATTTCCTTTATTGTTCATAACATCACTCCTTTACCATCCAGCCATAATCAAACAAGAAAAAACAAACC
>CAZGLB010000076.1:0-1936 GCA_964526365.1 uncultured archaeon | reverse complement strand
TATAATATTAATTATATAACCAAAAATAACCAATAGATTAGAAAATTAATTATAGTTAATGGAATTCCGATTTTTGCAAATTCAAAAAAGGTTATAAATTTTTTTGTATATTATGTTTATAAATATATTTTAACATAGTATATACTATGACTATAATAAAAAACCAGAAATTTATTTTAATACTTTTTTTGATATCATTAACTTTTCTTGTAGGGAATGTTTTTGCTGAAGGAACCGTAAATTTTAATGTATATCAAGATTCTGGAAGAGATTATAATCTAACAGGGATTACTGTTGATTGTAATGGAACAGACTATGATTTAACAAATCAGACAAGCCCATTTTCTATTAATTTTACAACAACTGGGCCACATACTTGTATATTTAGTAAATCTGAATGGGATGGTAATACAATAAACATTACTGCAGACACCAATAAAACTATGAATGTTTATTTAGATAAATTCATTTATCCTAAAATTTATGCGTTCTATGCAACCACAGCAACAACTTCTTCAACAACACCAGTTGCAGTTCAAACCTGGAGTTATAATGCAAACTTTGGTGGAACAACCTCTGCCTCTGTTGCTTGTGTTCTTTGGGCGAGTTCTGGAGCAACTACATTTACAGGAACTTGGAATATTGACAGTAGTGATGATGGAATAACTTGGACAACAAGAGGAACAACAACTAGATCAATGGAATCAAATACTGTAGCCGCAAATCCATTTATTGAAAGCCCAAGTTACAATATTAGTGACGGAACAAGATATCTAAGATTAACACATAGTAGTTCTTCAGCATCAGGGGTACTTACAACAAATAATGTTTCTTGTCATCTTAGAACAAATAGAGATCAAAATAATTTCTTAATAACCACAACATCTAATTCTGTACCTCAAACAAATATCAACTCTACTGTTTACGCAAACCTAGGTACCCCATTTACTTTGACTGCTCCATTTAATGGATTGCTATATACTGTTGGTTCAACAATATACAATAAAGCAAATGGATTTACTAGTTCTGAAACTGCAATTAGGGCTTTAAAAAACACTATTGCTTATGCAGAATATCCAAGATATGTTACAAGTAACACTTCCGGAACCGGGGGATTAGCAGAACTATTAAAAGATATAAATTCCGCACAAACAATAACAATTCAATATCAAGGAAAAAGCACAACCAGTCAAGCTAGATTTACAATTACTGCAAATAATTATTTTTTAAATCAAAAAGTAGGAGAATTTGAACAAACACTACTTACTGGTAAAACAAACAACACAAGAGACTGGAATAAAATTGCTTGTGCAACTTTTACAAAAGATGTAAACCGAAATATTGAACTGGTTTCAGTAATTCCTTTTAGATCAAGTGCAACAACAGATCTTTTTGAAATATATATTAATTTAAATGGAACAGGCTATGATGCAAACAGCTCAATTATGAAAAGAAACACAACTGCAGCAAACCAAAATGTAATTATTAAACATCAATATTTGTTTAGAGATGTGAACACTACAACTGTTGAAGGTTGTATCTATGGTAGAAGCACAACCGGAACAATAACAATAACAGGAGGGAATATTTTTGGTATAACTGCTAATACCATTTGGCCAACACCTGTCCTTGATCTTAATTCTCCAATTATCATTTCAGATCTTAATCTTTTCCAGCAAGGATATCCAAATTCAAATGCTGATCTTACAAGCCACAGTGACGTAGATGTTTATTTTGATTTTAATGCACAAGGTAATGCCATTGATGTTAATTCTGCAAAGCTTTATTATAGACCACCATATGATGACCAAAATTGTTTTGGTGTAGAAAGAACAACTAAACAGTGTGGTTGGAAACAAGAAGCAAGTTCTAGTTTCTTTACTGGATTATTACTTTCCTATTTTGTGCAATAATTATTTGCGGCACCATATATTTA
>CAZGLB010000075.1:0-2024 GCA_964526365.1 uncultured archaeon | reverse complement strand
TTGAATAGTTTAGAAGTTTTGGTTCTTTCAAAGATTGTAATTTTGAAAGCTCTTCAAGAACACGTATTGGGTTTTGGCCACAGGCATCAAGGTTTGTGTTTGTGTTTCTGTCCAATATATTGTGTATTGTCCGGTTATCAATTTCTTTTGCTTTCTCTTGTGGCTTATAGTGTGAAAGGTCGCTTGAAACAATAACAATAGTATTACTTTCAATTTCTGCGTTTATATCTTTTGCTAATGCCTTTATTTCTTCTGTACTAACATCTCCAACAATAATTGGTATAATTGTAAATTCTTTGTTTGCTTTTTTAAAGATATATTGTAAGAATGGCAGTTGTACTTCAATTGCGTGTTCTTTTTCGTGTGGAAAGTTATTTATTTCTGCTTTTATTTTTGTAGAATTAAGTTTAATGTCGCCTAGTGGCGTTCTAAAGGAATTATAGTCTGGAATTACAATCTTATTTGTGTATTCTGTATGGTTTGGTGCTAAAATAATAACTTTAAAACTATCTTCTTCTCTTAAGACCAGATCAAGGTAAAGTTCTTTATAACCAAACATTGCTGTTTTTCCAGAATAGATATATCCTGCGTGTGGAACGATTAATGCATTAACGTGCTCTCCTGAGTATTCAATTTCTGTATCTTTAAAAAAACCATCAAGCTGTGCAATTAGTGCTAATTGGCTTGCTGGGTAGAATGTTCCAGAAACTGCAGGTTTTCTAATTTTTAAGTTCATGTCTTTCTCCAAAAACACTGGTAGTATTATTATTCCAAATATAATAAATGAAAAAAAAATGGAAAAGAAAATCTTTTTAGTCATTATCTTCTGTTTTTTTCTTTTTCTTTGTTTCTAATTCGTCTTCCATTTTTATTTCATGTGCTAGTCTTTCTAAGTCCTCTTTTACGTGTCCTGTGTTTGGCCAAAGCTTGTAACAATCATCATCATATCTTGGTATTATATGGAAATGTATATGAAAGACTGATTGTTCTGCTGCTTGACCTGAAGCATGTAAGATGTTAACTCCTGAGCAGCCTAGCTTTTCCTTGTAGTGTATTGCTATCTTTTGAGTAACTTTTATCATCTTTTCTAAAATCTTGTCCTTACAATCAAATACATTCTCATAGTGTTTCTTTGGTATTACTAGTGTGTGTCCTTTTGCTATTGGGTTAATGTCAAGAAAAGCAATAATCTTTTTATCCTCATACACCTTATAGCTTGGCACCTTTCCTTTTGCTATTTTACAAAACATACATCCTTTTGCCATATTTATTTACCTCCTTATTTTTTTAATAATATTGGATCGAAAACATAAAATTTGTTTCTTCCTACACTATAAAAAACATTATCTGTATCTAAATCCCATATTTGTTTATATTTTTCTAATCCAAAAGAATGGAATTTACTATTTATTTTTTCTTCTATATTTGTTACTTGTTTTTTTAGGTTTTTATATTTGATAGATGTGATTTCTCCTGTTTTATATAGTTCTTCAAGAGTTCTGAGTTGAGTGAATTCATAAACTATAAAGCTTTTTTTAGATATTGGGTCAACGTATGAGAAATGTGCAGGAATAACGTCTATTCCTTGTGCTTTTAGTAATTCTATTGCTATATGTTCGCTTATTCCGTCTCTTCCATGTTTGTGTTTAATATCAAAGCTATAGTCTCTATCTATACTTGTATCATTTAGTTCTTTAATAAAGTATTTTTTTTCTTTTAATTTTAGGATATAAGCCTCGTTAGTATTAAATCCTGCTTTAGGTTTTTGCCTTAGAATTTGAAATCTGCCTTTTGGGTCTTCTAAAAATGATTTTTTACTATTTGATAAATCATACACTGCTTTTAATAGTCCAGGGGTTTTTCTAATCACTTGTTTACCATGTGTTGAATAGCCAAGTTCTTTACCATGTTGTGTTCCAAGAAACACACTACTACCAATTCTTTTAGGTTGTCTTCTAACTGTACTTGGACTTGCTTTAGGCATATACAAATAGTAAAAGGTAACTCTTTAAAAGGTTTTTATT
>CAZGLB010000074.1:0-2092 GCA_964526365.1 uncultured archaeon | reverse complement strand
ACTTGCTTTAGGCATATACAAATAGTAAAAGGTAACTCTTTAAAAGGTTTTTATTGCTTTAGACACAGTTAGTTTTCTTTTTCGCTAAGGTTTTTCTTTTGGCATCCGTGGTTTCTTTGGACACCGTGTACTTTCTTTACAAAGAAAGGACCGAAGTGCAACCACCGGGATTCGAACCCGGGTCATCAGCTTGGAAGGCTAAGATCCTAACCACTAGACTACGGTTGCATAAGAGCCGGTTTCGCTCGCACCCAACAAATCCTTACGGGATTTCTTGGTGTCCTGAAAACATTAAGTTTTCATGAGCTCGCACGAAACGAAAATTCGTTATATCTAATAATATTAAGAAAGAAAAGGATTATAAATATAATTTATATGCCTGAACTTCCAAAGCCTTTTTCTCCTCTTCTTGTTTCTTCTAGCTCTTGTACTTCTAGAAGATTGTCTTTGTAAATTAATGTTGGAATCATTTGTGCAATCTTGTCGCCTTTATTAACTTTAAATTCTTCTTTTGAACTATTAAACATACAAATTATTAATTCTCCAATGTATTCTCTGTCAATTACTCCTGCAAAGATATCTATTCCACTCTTTACTGAAAGACCAGAACGAGGAGCAATTCTTACATATATGTCTTTATTGCTTTCTGGTATCTCTGGTATTTGAATTGCAATTCCTGTGTGCACAGTGGCTCTTGACATTGGTGGAATTATTTTCTCTTCATCAGAATAAAGATCAAAACCCGCATCACTTTCATGTGCTTTTGTTGGTATCTTTGCTGTTGCTGTTAATCTTTTTACTTTAATCATATTCAAAACCACCCGAGAAGCATTCCTATACCGATTAATAACATAATGATTCCTGCAATTAGGTGCATATACTTAACATTTCTTTGCTTCCATTCTGCTACTTGCTCAACTTTCTTTACTCCAAAGTAAACAATGAATGTTATTGCAAGCATTGGAAGTATGAAAATGATATTGTATAATAGTAATTGTGGAAGGGCTGCAAGTATTGTTTCTGTTGCTAAAAGGTTTCCTAAGATAACATATGGACCAATAGTGCATGGCATCAAGAAAAGAGTAACAAATGCTCCAACAAGGAATGCTCCGCCAGGGGATGTTACACCAGTTATCAACTTATGTACCTTTGGCCTGAAAGATAATGGCATCTCTGTTAAGAATCCACCTGGCTTATAAAAGAAAAAGTCTTTTATTTGGAATACTCCAATAGTTATAGCAATTGCTGCTATTGCTGTGTAAACAATTGTTCTAATAGTATCAATTGCTGGTATTAATTTAAAGATATTAATCAATAGTACTCCATAAATGAAATATAAAATAAATATTGCTGCAGTAAATGCTAGGCCCGCATATAGGGTTCTTTTCTTGTTTTTTGGATCTGCTGTCATTATTGCTATAAGAAGCATTATTAAAACAGCAAATTCACAAGGGTTAACTGCATCAACAAGTGCTAAAGAAACTACAGTAAATAATGGAATTTCTTTCTTTTCTGCACAGTCTTGCTCAGTTACTTCTTCTGTGTAAGGACAAGCAACATAATCAAGTGTACTGTTTCCATTGTAATATATTTTCCAGCCAGGAATGTGTGCTGTGTTATCAAAAATTATTTCTGTTTGTGATAGTTGTATCTTTGTGTCATCAATGGTGTGATAATCTTGTGTTTTTATTATGTTTTCTAGTTCTTCTGTTGTCTTTGCATTTAGTATTTGATGTAAAACATTATCATCAACAAGTGTTTGGCCATCATAATATCTAGAGACTACTTTTCTATTATACCAGATTGCTGGCTTGCCTTTTAGTTTACTAAATTCTATATCTTCAAAAGCAGTTGTTCCTTTCTCATATACAGATGTTGGAAAAAGAATGTTTGTTTTCTTACCTTCTTTTAGATATTCTTCAACCTTTGGTAAGATATTACCAGAAATATAATAATCATTTTCTGAGAATATTGCAAGTGGATAACCTGTTCCTGAACCATATTGTTCATTATATTCTAACATTAGATTTGCGTTATATTCTTTTAATGCCTTTACTTCATATTCTATAATTGCAAGATCATTTCTAATTAA
>CAZGLB010000073.1:0-2138 GCA_964526365.1 uncultured archaeon | reverse complement strand
GTTGCATAAATTTGTTCACTTGTAAGTTGCATATTTTTCACCTAATATATATTTAGGGCACCCAAGATATTAAAAAGTTACCTAGGGTAGTTGTCCAGTGCGAAAAGAAAGAAATATAAATAGAAATATTAACATATATATTAGTAAAATATATTTATAATTGATGTAAAATGAAGATTGGTAACTACACAGTTGGAGACTACATAGTAGATAACGAAGGCGGAAAGAAAAAGCTTATCTTTGACTGTAGACATTGTGTCTATAACACTTCTATTTCTGATGACCCTAGATGTAGATATCACGTTTTAAAGATACTTGAAACTGTTGATGCGGATGAAGTAATCTTAGCAGAAGTTTATGAAAGAGTATATACTCAAACACAGACATCTTATCTTAAAGAAATGACAGACTTACTTTTGGATTTTGAAAATAAAGCAGTTTGGGTTTCATCTCATCTTGGAATAACTGATATTGATTGTGACGAATGTTATCCACAAAGACACAATAATATTATTAGATTTGCAAGAGACCTTTTAACTTATGACCCTATTGCGTCTTATGTTTCGCTTGTAAGAGAAATAGAAAACACGAGAAGCAGAATATCAGACCAAGAAGGAAAAGACTGCGAAAAATGTATAAAAGCAAATCTTAAACATCTACAATCCTTAAAAGAACAATATGATAAAACAGAATTTATTAAAGCTTTAAAACCAATAATTACAAAAATAAAAGACTATAATGATTTAACTGATGTTTATAAAACGTTGTTTGAAGCACAAATTAAACCTGCATTTATTGGCTCACAACTACTTAGAAGCGATGCAGAAAAATTTGAATTAATTGATGAATATCAAGTACTAACAACTAATGTTCAAATATTTAAGCATCCAGAAAAAATTGAATTTATCTATAATATTAATCCACCAGAGTATACACTTTCACCAGACCATTATTTTGTATTATCAAAAACTAAAGAAACTGTTGCTAACTATCAGCCAGGAAAAGTTACTTTGATTTCTGGAACTGGAACTAGAAAATATTTCCAAAGAATCTATCAAAGCACAATTGCAGATGTTGGAAGAAAATATGGAATTGCTCTAGAGCCTGACGATATTACTGCACTTTCAGAAATTGTTACAAGATATACTATTGGTTATGGAATATTAGAGATGGTGCTATCAGACAAACAACTAACAGACGTTTATATTGACTCACCAATAGGCGGTAAACCAGTCTATGTTGTACATAGTAAATATGGACAATGCCAAACAAATATTTTATTTACAGACAAAGAAGCAGAAAGCCTTGTTGGAAAAATGAGAGCAATGTCTGGACGTCCTTTTGATGATGCTCACCCAATCTTAGACTTTGATCTTCCTGACCTTAATACAAGAGTTGCGGCAATTGGAAGACCTCTTGCAACAGACGGAATTGCTTTTGCATTTAGATTGCATAAAGAAACACCATGGACTTTACCACAATTAATAAATGTTAAGTCTTTATCGCCACTAGCTGCAGGACTATTGTCTTTCTTTATTGATAATAGTTCAACAATACTAGTTGCTGGTTCGCGTGGTGCTGGAAAGACCTCTTTAATGAGTGCTTTAATGCTTGAAATTTTACAAAATAAAAGAATTATTGTTCAAGAAGACACACTTGAATTACCAATAATGTATATGAAAGATATTGGATTTAATGCTCAAAGACTAAAAACCAAATCAGCAATTGGAGCAGACGAAGAATCTGCAGAAGTTAAACCAGAAGATGCTCTTAGAACTGCTCTAAGGCTTGGAGATTCTGCAATCATTGTTGGAGAAGTCAGAAGTGTTGAAGCTAAAGTGTTATATGAAGCTATGAGAATTGGAGCAGCAGGTAATGTTGTTATGGGAACAATACACGCAGACTCTGCTTATGCTGTGTGGGATAGAGTGGTTAACGACCTTGGAGTTCCTACAACCTCTTTTAAAGCCACAGATCTTGTGATTGTGACTAAACCAATTAGATTTAAGGGGTCATTAAAGAGTTATAAAAGAGTTGTGCAGATTACAGAAGTTAAGAAACACTGGAATACTGACCCTGATGCTGAAGGCGGATTAATTGATCTTATGACTTATGATGCAGGAAAAGACGCATTAATA
>CAZGLB010000072.1:0-2141 GCA_964526365.1 uncultured archaeon | reverse complement strand
GCTATTGCTTCTCTTGATGTTATAGATATTCATCCTGAAGAAGATGATTTTTTAGACGAAAGAGAACAAAGAACTAAACAACTTTGGGAAGAACAAAGAGAACTTAGAGAAAAAGGCGCAGTAATACTAAATAAAAATAAAAAAGACCCAAAGAAAACTGCTAATGCTCCAAACCATATAATCTTTAATGAACAGGTTGAAGAAAAGAAAGAAATTAAAAAACAAGAAAAATCAGACAAATATGTAGATGAAAATGGAAACATAAATATTAAAGATTTAAATCATATAGAAATTGAAAAAGTCAAACAAATAGTAATACCAATTAACTTATTGTTCTCTTCAGAAGACATTACAAAACTAAAGGGTGAATTCCCTGGTTCTGTTTGTATGGTTGCTAAAGAGAAAATTAAAAAAATATTAAAAGACGTAAAGGACTTCTAAAAGGACAACAAGATGCCAAATAAACCAGTAACTAGAAGACCAAGTGGAACTAGACAATTTGGGCCAACAGTATTTAAACCTAAACCAAAGATTAAACTAAAAGAAGATACAAAAAATCCGCATATAAAAACAATAAACACTATGTTTTCTAGTGCTAAAACTGTTGCTGAAAAAATAAATAAAGTAAGCTTCTCTGCAAATTATTTTTTAAGAAAAAAAAGAAGTTTAGAAAATATATTAAATCTAATTGCAAATAAAACTAATCCGGAAAAAATATATAAAGAATTCAAAGACTTTGATATTGGTGAGTTTGAGGCCATTGGCGAAAACGAATATCGTATTAATTTAGCAAAAGAAATAAACTCTTTAAAACAAGCATATAATTATGCAGATAATATTCTTAGAAGACTTAAGAAATAAGCCTCGGCAGAGAGTCGAACTCTGTTATTTCGCTCTGCAGGCGAATGCATGACCGTTTTGCTACCGAGGCATCTATTCTTTATATATTTAAGAACAAATATGTTTTTAAATTAGTTATTTGCAAATTAAACCCCTAACTTTTATCTTTCCCAATAAATGCTTTTACTTGCTTTAAGTAAGTTTCTACTACGAATTGTGTCAGATGTTGAACATCGTTTTTTTCTACTGACTGGAGTAGGGAATCAAAGTATTTGGTTCTATTGTCTGAAATATTTACTAAAGGGAAATTATTGTCAAGTAATACTTTATTGAACAATAGTCTACACACCCTCTTGTTTCCATCAAGAAATGGATGAATCTTGTATATCTCGAAATGTAAAAGTATTGCTTTCTCAAATCCATTTAAATCTGAAGAATTATACCAATCTATTAACTTGTTTAGCTTATCCATAACTAGCCCATAAGCTGGTGGCTGAAACTTAATTTCTGCAGTCAAAACATCTTTTGTGTGTTTTTTATAAATATGAACTTCTCTTGTTCTAAATAACCCAGGGGTCTTTGTCTCAAAATCTGCCATTATTGTCTTATGCAGATTTTTAATAAAATCAATATCTATCTTTGTTTTTTCCTTTTTTATTAAATCTATGCCTTTTAACATGTTTTTACAAATTAATTCTCTCTGATTTAAATTCTTTTCTTTTTTACTTGCATTAATCACGTCAGCTAATGATACATCAATATCTTCTGTTGTTAATGTAGTTAATGTAAATAACACAATACTATCTATATTTAGTTTGTTTTTTATAGTAGGAGTTAATTTATTGTATTTATTAAAATATTTTTGATTAAATAACAAAATCTGAATTAATTGCTTTTTAGAAATTTGGTTTACTTGGACATTAGAAGAAATAGATAATTTTGTAATTATATTATCCAAAAACTGATTTTCAATATCTGTTTGCTTCTGTTTAGATGGTTTTTTAGAACCAATATACTTTCTGAATTTTTTTAATTTATCTATTATTCTAAACTGTTCTTCTAAGTAATAATATTCTTTATTTCCTATAATTCTTTTTATTATTGGCATAAATATATAGTGTATACAAATATTTATAAATTGTACCCACTAGTGTATACAATTAAAATGAAATTGTACCCCCAAATCTTAAATAATCAAATCTTTTGAATAATTTACAACAATTTTAAAATAGGTTCTATTCTATTAATTATTTATGAGACTTGCAATAATTAGCGATTGGCACCTTGGTGTTGATTTTGAT
>CAZGLB010000071.1:0-2238 GCA_964526365.1 uncultured archaeon | reverse complement strand
CCCACTATTAAATCTGTATTCATTATTCCACCCCCTCTTTATTCTTCATTTGAAATTCATTTAATGTTTCAATCTCTAAAAGTGTGTTGGCGATATTCTGTGCCTTGCACCTTAAATGGAATATGTCCCCTAAACTATCTACTTCAAAGGTATTATATAGCTTTTTAAAGCAATCTGTGTCCCTTTTAAGTTGTTGGAGCTTTATAGCTCTTAATTCTTGTGGTAACATTTTAATTCCTCCTTTAACTTCTTAATTAATTTGTTTAACTCTCTTTTAGTAATTATGTCGTTGTCTTGGTCTTCTTTAAAGATAACCATACTATCTTTAAAATGATTTAATACTGCTAATATATTCTCTTTGTCTAATTGTGTTAAACTCATATTTATTCCTCCTCCAAATCCTCTTCGCACTCTTGTAAAAATTGTCTAATACAATTAATAACCCATAACTTTTCTGCTTTGCTCTCTTGGATATTAATATATTCGCCAATAGTTTCATATACAAAATCACAACCCATATCTAATCGCCTCCATTTTCTCTAAACTTTTTATAATCCTTTATACTCATTTCTTTAAATGCAACCCTTATATATTCCTCAACATCTCTATCTGTTGGGCAATATTCTAAAATGGTGTCTTCTAAACATGCCTCTTTGTCGGTTTCTATTTTCTCTGAATTTATTAAGTATTTTATATGTTCATATATGGCTAATTCTACCATTTCTTGTAGTTTATTTTCCTGTATCATTATCATATTTATTCCTCCTCTTCGTCCTCTACTTGTTCGCCTGTGTTTAATATAAATATCTTATTCAAATCCTTATTTATTTGTTTGTGTTGTTCTTTGTCTAAACTATCCCAATACTCTAAAAGATATTCATAAGCTCGTTTATATTCTTTTAATCTTTCTAATTCCTCGTTCATTTCTATTCCCCCTCTATTTCTAATCGTCATTTAATACACCTCTCTAATTATATCTTTATATGTTAGTCCTAATTTTTCTAAACCCTCTATCCAACTATCCTCGTCCGTAAAACCCTCTAAATTATCTTGTAGATATAATATTATATCGTCAGCCATAGCATAAAACCCCTGAAAGTTCTTATCTCCCGCGTCAAATACATAGTATATCGGGTCTTCTTCACAAACTTCTCTCAATAACATATTTATTCCACCTCCCCCCAATCGTCAATAGAATTTATAATTTCCATAACTTCGTATTCTTCCTCGCGCGTCATAGGTTTCTTATCTTGTCGTTCTAAATTCTCATTTTCCCACATACCATTATCGTAATCATATTCATATATATATTCTATATCTTTATATATTAGGTTATACACTTTGTGTGTATAGCTACTTTCAAGATATATCTCTAATCCTTCCTTTGTTTCCATATTTATTCCTCCTTATAAAATTCTGTTAATTTATCTATTAATTTACCTCTATACCCCATATTACTTAACAGATTAGATAAAGCCACATGATTATCCACTAAATGTAATATTTCTTCTGCCCAACCTCTAAAATATGTTGGATATAACCCCTTACTTTTATAGATTTTCTTCATATTATATAAATATTCTATTTCTCGTGTATATTCTCTCATTTTGTTTCCTCCTTTAAAATTCTTACTAATGTTTCTAATAGCTTAATGTTTTTTTTTGTTTTAGGTAAATTTATATTATCTACTTTATTATCTAAAAGATAATCTAAAAGATTAATTATTTCTGTAATTTTGTGTTTTTTCATTTTGTTTCCTCCTTTCTCTCTCTTTTTATCTATATTATTCCAAAAATTTATTAATTCACAACCATTTTTACAATTTTCTAACTCGTTAATTTCTGTTTTAGTTAATTTATGATTTATTGGTAAAGTCATTTAATCGCCTCCTTTAAAGATTTTATTAATTTTTTAAAAAATCGTTCGGCTTTTATACCCACCGAACCTTCTAATTCACTTTCACACATCATAATTAAACATTTCTGCTGTGTTTTTGTTAAATTTATTTTAATCATTTTAAAACCTCTAATGTAAGTTTATAATTTTTTCCATTAAATTCAATAACTCTATAAGAGTTATCTTCTTTATTTGAACCACTTATTTTTAAATATCCTTTATTTATTAGTTTATAAAATAAATCTTCTTTTTTCATTTAAACCACCTCTTTTAATTCTATTAAATTTACTTTAAATATTTTTTTACATTTAGAACAAACGACTAAATTGTTTAATTTTTCAA
>CAZGLB010000070.1:0-2302 GCA_964526365.1 uncultured archaeon | reverse complement strand
TTTTAGTTACTTCTTTAAGAGTAAGGTGTTCTTCATTGTATTTAGTCATCTTTGGGTTAGACCAAATTTCTAGTTTTCTTTTACAAAAATCCAGAGAGGGTTTTACAAGTATTAATCTTTCGGTTTCTATTGGTTTTTTGAGATAAGGGTATTTTTCCAAGTTGTCCAACTATTTGTGTGTTTTTTCAGGATGATTAAAATATCCCATGTCCGTTAACTTGATTAATACTAATTGCTTAACCACGTCTGCTCTAGAGCAACCAACTTTGTTAACCAGCCCATCAATAATCTTTAATTGTTCCTTAGAAAAATAAGGACTCACTCTTGCTTCTGTTGCCATTTTTTCACCAATTCCTTTTTTAGTAACCATACGGGTGCTATACAGTTACTAATGAGCGGAAGTCTTTTTAAATATTTCTAAACACTCATTAGTTACTAATAAGTACATAATAACAAAGGAGAAAAAACATGAAAACAGAAATAGAGATTATAGAAAGAAAAGGAATTGGACACCCTGATACTATTGCAGACAACCTATCTGAGGGGCTTTCAAAAAGTTTGTTAAAAGAATACAAAACATTTAAACACTTTAATGTTGATAAAACAATGGTGTGTGCTGGAGAGATTGAAAAAGGCGCATTTAAGAATCCAGTAAGAATTGTTTTTGCAGGTCAGTATACCAAAGTAAATAATATTGATAAGATTTTAGACAGCGTTGTTAAAGACATACTGAATTTTGAAATAAAAAATGGATTAAAATATAAAATTTATAACTTCTTGAACCAAGGAAGTCCAGACCTTAATGATATTTTTGCTTGTAAGAAGGCAAATGATACTAGTTTCTCTGTAGGTTATCCAGAAACAGAAAATGAAAGATTAGTTAAGAAAATTGGAGAATATATTGATAATCTTCATAAAACAGACAAGCACATAGGAACAGACAACAAAGTAATGTTTGTTTATGATGGTAAAGAAAAGTCTGTTTATATTGCTTTAGCTTTCTTGGATTCATTTAAAGATAGTAAAGACTATTTCTCTTATAAGAAGAAACTAGAAGAAAAAATTAAAACTAAATTTAAAATAAAAGAAATACACATAAACGTTGGAGACACAAAAGACACACAATTCATAACTAAAACAGGAACTTCTTTGGAGATGGGAGATAGTGGTGCAACAGGTAGAGGAAACAGAAGAAATGGTTTAATCACGCCTACAAAGATTATGACTCTAGAAGCATACTATGGTAAAAATCCAATAACGCACATTGGTAGAACCTATCAAGATCTTGCAATTGATATGGCAAAGAAAAAAAATAAACATCTACTTTTATTAAACAAGATTGGTGGAGATATCAAGAAACCAATGGTTTTTGAATTAAAATAAAAAAAGAAAAGGGGAAACTTTACTTATTCGTAAAGTTCTCCAATATCTACTTCTGGATTAAGGATTTCGTCATCTACTAATGTTTCGTTTGCTGCTTCTTGATCAGCAATTATTTCTTCGTTATTAGTTAGATTGTTTCCAGAGTTTGAATCAGCCTTTGGTGCAAACAATAAGAAAGCAATAACTATTAAAACAACTATAACAAGTACAGAAATTACTGTTTTTGTTTTCATTAATTATTACCTCCTCTTACTTTTACCCTATTTTGCATTAATTTTTGATTTATTTCTCTTTGTTCTTTCTTTTCTCTTATTTTTTCTTGAAATTCAGTTTCTAATTCTTCAGAATCGATATTTTTTGTTTTTGGTGGGCCGATTTTTAATTGTTTTTTTGTTTGGCCAAGTATCTCTCTGAATTCCCCTTTAACAAACTCATTGTGTTGATTTCTCAATTCTTTTACTCTTTGGTGAAATTCTGGTTTTAATTCCTTCTTTTGTTCTCTAAATCTAATTTTGAATTCGTTTCTCATCTCTATTGGGCAGTTTTCTCTAATATATTCTCTTATATTTTTGATTGCGGTTTTTGCATTTTCTTTTTCTGTTAAGAATACTTCTAATATTTGTTCTTTTGTTAAATTTTTATCATCTAATGTTGTTTGTATTCTTGTTTTTATATCTTGTAAATTTGTAATTTCTGTTGCAATTGGCACCGTATCAATTGTGACATTTGAATCGTTCATGTCATTAATTGCATCTACTACAGATTGTGCTTGTGCAATTTTTAAATCAATTGTATTAATTAAATGTATTAACTTAATTTTCATAGCAAATTGAGTTGATCCAAATTTACCAATTTCTTTATTTATGTCTGTTTCATTGTCATCTGTGTCTGTTTCGTTGTCATCTGTGTCTGTTTCATT
>CAZGLB010000069.1:0-2440 GCA_964526365.1 uncultured archaeon | reverse complement strand
TAAGAGATAAAGTAAAAGAACTAAAGAAAAGAGAAATTTAGAAATATTTATATAATCTAATAAACAATAAATATTTACTATGAAACTAGGATTACCAAGATTAGAGAAAGTTCAAAAATATATTACTTATGGAATTATACTTTCTTTAATAGTTGCTGTGGTTTTTGAAATAATTAATAAAAACCATGAGTTTCTTTTTATTACTGTTCTTTCTATAATCTTATGCTTAGTGCCTTTTTTTATTCAAAGAAGATATAAGATTCAGTTGCCTTCTGAAATACAATTAGCTACAGTATTATTTATTTATTCTGGAATCTTCTTAGGAGAAGTTAATAATTTCTATGTCAAGTATTGGTGGTGGGATTCATTACTTCACACCTTCTCTGGATTTGCTTTGGGCCTTGTAGTTTTTGGCGCAATGTATGTCTTGTATAAGACGCAAAAGATAAAGACTAGTGCAATCTTTATTGCTTTTATTATTTTTAGTATAACAATGACTGCAGGAGTAATCTGGGAAATATATGAATACAGCTATGATAACATTGCTGGAGGAAATATGCAAAGAGCAAGAAATCTTTGCCCAGAAACTGGTTTTTGCGATTCTCGTCTAGGATTAATGGACACCATGAAGGATTTTTTGCTTAATGGTATTGGCGCAATCTTTGCTTCAATCTTAGGTTATATCTATCTAAAAAAAGGCGAACATTTTCTTCTGAATGGAATGATTAAAAGATTTGTAGAAAACAATCCTAAGTTATTCTATAAATAAATTTTATATTTCTTTTAAGATATATTCTTTTGTTCCAAGACCAATGCTTTCTGCATAATCAAAGGTCTTTTCTCCACCAAATATTTTTTTATTTTCTTTTTTGTTTAAAAAATCATAACAAGCTTTATCAAGAGCAACAGGATCAGTTCCTGCAAGAATGCCTATGTCTTTTGCCACAATCTTTGTGTGAGACATACAGTCGCAGTTGTCTGTAATGTTTAGTAAAAAGTTAATATAGATAATTTTAACATCCTTGTTTGCCTTTGTTGCAGCTAAAGCATACTCGCAAAGCTTTTCTTCAAAGGTTCCTGGAAGAGTAGATATCCAATTAACAGTACAAGCATGATGTGGACAAATAGAAATACATTTTGCACAGCCAATACATTTCTTTGTGTCAATGTGAGGAATTAATCCAATAGTTATAGCATTAACAGGACAATTCTGTTCACAGAGATGGCATTTTTTACATTTTAGTGGATTAATAATTGGCTTAGAGTTAGAATGCATTGCAAGTTTTCCTGCTCTTGCAGCAAAACCCATACCTAGATTTTTTATTGCTCCACCAAAACCTGAAAGTCCATGTCCTTTAAAATGAGAAATAACTATTAATTGATTAAAATCACCATAGGCTTTTCCAACTTTACATTTCTGAAAATGCTTTTTATTAATTTCTACTTCTATAAACTCTTCTCCAACTTCTCCATCTGCAATAATTATTGGAAGATTAGTAAAGCCGTGTTCTCTTGCTAGTTGTATGTGACTATCTTTAGAGGTTCTTTTGCTTTTGTATAAAACATTTGTTTCAATGTAAGCCGGACTGCCTCTATTTAGTTTAATATAATTGATTAGTTTTTCATAATTCTTTGGAGAAATAAAAGTTTTGTTTCCTTCTTCTCCAAAATGCACTTTGATTGCTATGTTATCAATAAAACCAGGATTAACTTTTTTAAACAGCTCAATGACTGCAAGATTAATCTCTTCAGTCTTAGAATAATTCTCAATTGCCTTAAAATATATTTCTGACATAACTTACCACTATAATATAGATTACAAATAATATTATAAAATAATTGATTCATAAATAATTGTGATTATATATGACAATTACTAAAATTAAGAATGTTACAAAATCTGTAGAAAACTATTATGATAAATCTACAGAATATGAGTGGAATAGACTTGTAAGAGATCCTTATCACAGACTTGAATGGGATACAACTCAAATCTTTCTTAAAAAACACCTTCCAAAGAAAGGATTAATACTTGATGCAGGAGCTGGTCCTGGAAGATATACTGTTGACTTAGCAAAAAAAGGTTATGATATTATTCTTTTAGATTATTCTAAAGGAAATGTAGAACTTGCAAAAGTAAAAGTTAAAGAAGCAAAGCAAGAAAAGAAAGTTAAAGATTTTATACAAGGAACAATTGTAAATCTTTCTCAATTTAAAGACAATTCCTTTGATGCAGTCATCTGTCTTGGAGGGCCATTATCCCATGTTGAGAAAAAAGAAAGACAAAAAGCAGTTAATGAACTTATAAGGGTTGCAAAGAAAGGAGCTCCAATATTTGTTTCAGTTATGGGAAAACACGCAATACTTCTTAGTGCAATAAAAAGGTGGCCTAATGAAGTTAAAGATACTGTTAATTTTAAAAGATTATCAATAGATGGAG
>CAZGLB010000068.1:0-2449 GCA_964526365.1 uncultured archaeon | reverse complement strand
CCAAGAGAAGAAGTAAGAAAAGAAATAATCTTTTAGAACAAAGACAAAAATAATAAAATTTATTTTAGATAAATGAGATTTAAAGAAATGGGATAAATTTAGAGAAATAAAATCGGTTATCTTATAATAATGTGACTAGTAAATAGTATTTTAAAAAAGATTGTAGTAAGATATATATTAGTAAAAAGGAATATCCATGAATAGATCTGAAATTTTAGATTTAGTTAAAGTAGGAGAGGGATATACTCTTGAGTTTAAAGAAGCTTATACTGATACAATTGGTAAGACTATTTGTGCTTTTGCAAATTCGTCCGGTGGAAAGATAATATTAGGCGTTAAAGACAATGGAGAGGTTAACGGTTATAATCTAACTAATGCAGTTAATTCTAAAATCCAAGATGTTGCAAGACACATAGATCCTTCTATTGTTGTGTATATAGACAAAATAGATAATCAACTAACTATAATAACTGTTCCAGAAGGAGAAGATAAACCTTATGCACACTCTGGACAATATTATATAAGAATTGGAGCAACTTCTCAAAAAATGAACAGAAACGAATTAAGAAGGTTTTTTCAAAATGAAAGACAAGTGTTATTTGATGAAAAACCAAATTTTAATTTTGATTTAAATAATGATTTCAATAAGCCAGTTTATGAATCTTTTCTAAAGAAAGCAAATATTACTAATAATTTACCACAATTAGATTTATTACGAAATTTATCGTTATTAGATGGAAATAATCTAAAAAATGCAGGAGTTTTAGTATTTTGTCATAGAGTAACTAAATTTTTCATGAATGCTAGAATAACTTGTATATTATATAAAGGAAAAAATAAACTAGATATTTTAGATAAGAAAGACTTTGATGCAGATTTGTATGCAAATTTTGATAATGCTTTTGTGTATATCTGTTCAAGATTAAATACTAATTATATAATTGAAGGAAAAACTAGAATTAATAAATTAGAAATTCCAGAAAAAGCAATAAGAGAAGCATTAATTAATGCTATTGCTCACAGAGATTATTTCTCTAATGGTCAAATACAAGTTGACATATTTTATGATAGGATTGAAATAACAAACCCCGGTGGTTTAGTTTCAGGATTGTCTAAAAAAGACATAGATAAGAAAAGTATGCCTAGAAATCCTCTTCTTTTTGATTTAATGTTAAGAATGGATTTAGGAGAAAGAGCAGGATCAGGAATAACTAGAATTAAACAAGCAATGAAAGAATATAATTTGAAATTAAAATTTAATATAAGTAAAAATTGGTTTGATGTTGTTTTTTATAAGCCATTACAAAAAACGGCAAGTGAGACAATAGATGACACTGTAAATGACACTGTAGAGAAAACTACCCAGAAAACTACCCAGAAAACTACCCAGAAAATAATGGGCTTACTTACTAAAAATTCAGCATATTCTATAAAAGAATTGACAGAATTAATTGGCAATATAACAGAAGACGGTATAAAATACAATCTTTCAAAATTAAAAAAAGAAGGCAAAATTAAAAGAGTTGGTCCAGACAAAGGCGGGCATTGGGAAATTATAAAGAAGTGAAAAATTATGAAAGCAGGATTAATTGTATTTCAAGACAAAAAAATAAGAAGAGTTTGGAATGAAAGTTATCAAAAATGGTATTTTTCTATAATAGATATTATTGCAGTTTTAACTGACAGCGTAGATCCTGGAGCTTATTGGCGTAAACTTAAAGAAAGATTAAAAGCTGAAGGAAATGAAACTGTGACAAATTGTCACACTTTGAAATTGGTAGCTGCTGATGGTAAAATGAGAGACACTGATGTTGCGGATGTTTTTGAAATATTTAGATTAATTCAATCAATTCCATCTCCAAAAGCAGAACCGTTTAAGCAATGGTTAGCAAAAGTTGGTTATCAGAGAATACAAGAAATTGAAAATCCTGAACTTGCACAAACAAGAATGAGAGAAATATATAGAGCAAAGGGATATTCTGATGCTTGGATAGAAAAAAGAATAAGAGGAGTTGCTGTAAGAGATGAACTAACTGATGCTTGGAAGAAAAAAGGTGTTAAAGAAAAAAAAGATTTTTCAATACTTACAGCTGAGATTTCTAACGCTACTTTTGATATGACTCCTTCAGAATATAAAAAATTTAAAGGTTTAGATAAAGAAAACTTAAGAGATCATATGGACGATATGGAGTTAATATTTACAATGCTTGGAGAATCAGTTACTAAAGAGTTAACTGCTAAAGAAAATTCAGAAGAATTTAATAAATTAAAAGCAGTTGCTAAAAAAGGTGGAGTAACAGCAGGTAATGCTCGTAAAGAAATTGAAAAAGGGCTTGGTAGAAAGATATCTACAAAAGAGAATTATCTTATAATTCCAGAAAAACAAAAAAGATTAATGCTTAAATCTCCAAAAAAGAAAATAAAATACAAAACGCGAAAATAAATGAAT
>CAZGLB010000067.1:0-2543 GCA_964526365.1 uncultured archaeon | reverse complement strand
CCTAAAAGCTCTATTACTTCTGTGTTATATTGAATTTCTATCTTTTGATTTGATTTTGCAAGGTCTGCCCATGCTTTTTCTGCACGCAGTTCTTCTTTTCTGTAAAGTAGATAGACTTTGTCTGCTAGGTCTGCAAGGAGAAGAGCAGAAGTAACAGCTGCATCACTTCCTCCAA
Organism: uncultured archaeon; assembly: GCA_964526365.1. Classification (GTDB taxonomy): domain Archaea; phylum Iainarchaeota; class Iainarchaeia; order Iainarchaeales; family CSSED10-239; genus JAKQTP01. Next base: position 2,368 of record CAZGLB010000067.1, on the reverse strand, counting down.
CAACTCCAACAATCTTTCCTTTATAGAAACCGCCATCACAGGTTGCACAATAGCTTATGCCTTTTCCTGTTAATTCTTCTTCTCTTTTTACGCCTAGTTGTTTTCTAGTTCTTCCAATTGCTAAGATAATTTTCTTTGCTTTTAAAGTTCTTTGATCAGAATTGACAACAAAAGATTTCTCTTGCTTATCAATAGCCATTACTTTTTCAAAATTAATCTCCACTCCTAGTTCTTGTGCTTGCTCAATTATCTTGCTTGCAAAATCCATGCCTGAGATTTCCTTAAAGCCAGGATAATTACAAACCTTGTGAGCATAGCTAACTGTCCCGCCAAAGGAATCAGAAAAGACTATAATCTTTAAGCCATACCTTGCGCCATAGATTGCTGCAGTTAGTCCTGCTGGACCTCCACCAATAATTGCAATATCATAAATCGTTTCGCTCATTTTTTCTTCCCCTTATTAATAAATGTATCTTCAAATAACTTATTATAATCTCTTTTTTTTGGTTTTATACCAAGAGACCTTTCCATTGATTCAAAACCATACTTTAAAGTTTCTGGGCTAACTTCGATAGTTGGAATTCCACACTCTTCTAAAGCATCCAAAAATTCTCTATAAGTGATTCCTGCAAGATTTGCTCCACCTGCAATATTGACTTCTTTGTTTTTATATGCTTTTAAAGCCATACCAAGTTTATATTCCTTTAATCCTTTCTCTATAAGTTTTCTTAAAAATTCAGACTCTGTTAGATTTTCATCTTTTGCAATATTATAAGCCATAGTTGCCATTGAGTCAGTTAATCTTAAAGTTTTAACATTTTTTCTATCACAATCATATTTTACTTTTTTCATAAACATCACATTAATTCTTTTTTTGCTTTTTCTATATATTTTAATTTCATGGATTTCAAGCTTTCTAAGATATCTAATTTTCCTAGAATTTGCTCTTTTGTAAATTTCTTTTGCTCATATTGGCGCATTAGATAATCAACAATGTTTGCTGCCAAAATATTATTTCTCTTGCAAAACTCATAAGGGATCCCATTGTCAATAAAAACTATTATCTGGTCTTCTCTTGCTAGAGCTATACTAAATAATTCTCCTGAGTTATTTGTAATCTGAGTATCTATGTCTTTTGGAATCGACTTTGGGTTTTTTACTTGTATAGTCCCTTTTGATTTTAGTTCATTGTAGATTTCTAAATCTAATGGAGTGTATAGTTTTATTCTAGTAAAGGCAAGCAATTCTTCTTCTACTTTTCTTGTAACCACGATATCCCATAATTGAATAAACGAATCTACTAAATTTAATTTTACTAAATGAATCCAAAAGGAAGTATCTATTATTGCTTTTGGTTTTGCCCTTGCCATAAATAGATCTGAAACAAAATGTTTTTAAACGTAATACATTGTAATACGCCCTAAGAAAAAGAATATAAAAGGAAATTAAATGAATGCTCTTCTTTTAATCCTTTTACAAATACCATCCACAAGAATTACTGCATCTCTAGAATTCATATTTTTTAATTCTGTGGGCATTACTGCTTTATCAAATTCGTTGTAAAATTCTCTTGTTATTTCTCTTGAAACTTCAAAAAGAGAAGGAACTTTCTTTAGCAATTTGTTTTTTTGATTTTCTGCGGCTTTTCTTACTTTGTATTTGTGTACATCATCTATAAGATTTTCAAGAAAAATACCAACTTTGCCTTTATTTGCAACAGACAATAATGAATTAATTCTTGAAACCTTGTATTTTAATTGCCTTCTTTTTAAAGAAAGAAATCTGTTTCTTTCAGCAACAGCTAAATCATGTGCTCTTTGTCTTTTAATGTCTGTTAATTTTCTAGTTAATTGTATTTCTCTATCAACTAATTTTTGTTTGTTTATGTCTGTGGGGTTTTCTTTTATTTTTTGTCTATATAAATCTAATAATGCATTATTGTGATCCTCTTGAAAGGCAACCTTCTCATTAAATCTTTTTGTGCCTGGTTTTTCAAGCCTTCCGGTTTTTGGATTTCTTTCATAGCCTAATTCTGTTGCGGTTAACCTTCTTCCTTTAATTATTCTTTTTAATGGTTTTATTGGCATATTTTATCACATGAAATCTTTAAAATTTTTATCAAACTTACTTACGTTTTTAACATTATATTCTTGTGCTCTTTTTATCTGCGCCTCAGTTATTCCATAAAAATTAAGCTCTGAAGGAGAATAGCCTCCATATTTTAATATCTCTGGCAAATTAAAACGCGCACTTATTAAACTGTCTAAACTTATTCCTGCAGACTTTAAATTATTTATTTTTAAAAATCTAACAACATCTATTACTTTTTGTTTTTTGGTCTCTATTCTTTTTTTTACACTAGCAGAAG
>CAZGLB010000066.1:0-2552 GCA_964526365.1 uncultured archaeon | reverse complement strand
TTTAATTTATTATAAACTTCTAAATCGTATTTATCTCTAGAATATTCTCCAGATTTTTTTAATCTTTCTTCTGTTTCTTCCATTATCTTTAATATTTTCTGTTGATCTGTATTTTGAGGAACTAAATCTGAGGATTTATGTTCATTATAGAAATCAGAAAAAGTGTCTTCTAGTTTTTCAATATTTAATAATATATAATAATCAAGAGTGTTTAATTCTTCTTGTGAATATTTATTAGATATTGATTTTTTAAAACCACTTAATGCAATAACTTGCCAGAAGGTATTAAAGGCATCTATATATTTCAATTGATCTTGTATTTTGGCTTCCATATCTAAATGTAAATAGTCCATAACATATTCGTAGTATCTATCTAATATATTATTATCAATAAGATTTGTTGCTTTTACTAATAGTTCTCTTAATACTTTATCTACATTTTCACGGTATCCTTCAACATCGCTGTGAGATAAGTTAGAGAATAGTGCTGAGATTTCCATTTTTTTAAGATAAAGTTCTTTATTTTCAACTAGGTAAGATTCTTTTTTTATTTCTGAGATTGTCATCTTTATAATCACATTATCTTTTTATAATTATTTAATCTTATTTATTAATTCTTTTGTCTTAGAATCGTTAAAAAAATCAGTAATGGTAAAGAAATCATAGAACATACCGGTTAATTCAGTGAATTTTTCTTTTGCCGCAATTAATTCTGAAATAAAATAATAATCTATATTTTCTAAATTCATATTATTTTTAATATAATAATTTCTAATATCGTTCTTAAAATTACATATTGCTATAATGTCCCACATAGTATTAAACACTTGTATAAATATATCTTTATATTGTGTCTGAGTTCTTGTTTTTATATCTAATTTATAGTAGTTATAAACAAAAGAATAGAAATTGTCTTTATAAGAACTTAAAGTAGAGTCATAAATTGTAAAGTTTAAGAATGCGTCTAAATTATCTATTACATAATCTAGATTATCTTTATATATATTATCTAGTAACTTATCTTTAAGATCATATAATTCATTTTTCTTGTGTTGATCTCTTTGAATTTCTTTTGAATTAAAGTTAATATTATCAGATATTAGTTTATTTATCTTTACTTCATTATCTAGTATTCTAATATCCACGACCGTAGATAGTTTTAGATAATCTATTTCACTATTAAATATTACTGGAGGTATTTGTCCATATTTATACCATACTAACGGTAAATCTAAACTCAAAGAATCGTTTATTTTTGAAATTATTTTATATATTTGTGTTTTTGTAGGTTGTTTTCCAGTTAATCTAAGCCAAGTGTCCTTTATTACAAAAAATAAATAATAAATAGTACTTACGTCTTTTTCTAATAATTGTACTCCAAAGTATGTTATAGAGTTTTTATTTTCACAAACTTTACAAAACATTGGAGATAAACTATATTTGTCTTCAGTCTTAATTATTAGATTATCCTCTTTAAGTCCATTAATCACTCTCTTAATCGTTTCTCTGTTTAGATCGCTACATTCTTTTGTAATTGTAGTAATGTCAGAATTTGGATTATCAGATAAATACTTTATGATCTTATTCACATTATCAAAACTCATATTTTCAACTCAAATCCTTTTTATATTTAGATTCTTAGTTATATTATAATATAGTTATGTGTAGATTTATTTATAAATATATGTTTATATAATCTGTTAAAAATAGTAAAAGTAGGTATTAAGAGCATTTCCCTATATAAATATAAGTATTACTGACCAACTATTCAGGAGCCCAATATGTCAATAATAACACTTGCAAAAGAAGTTAAGCAAACACTAATTACGGAACAAAAACCATTGTTTCTAGACACTAATATTTACAAATATTACTCTACTTACCTAACAATGGACGAGTCTCAATTTATTCAAAAATATCAAGAAGATCCAGGTACTGCAATGAATATGAAAAATTGTGAAAAACTATTTAGATTTATTATTAAAAATAAGATAATCATTAAGAAAAACAAAATGCTAGAACAAGAAATTAAAGATAAGATTCTAAATTCTGGCTATAGTAAGGAAAAATTCTATTATGAAGATTTCAGTAAAGATATCATTTTTGATTCAGATATAACTCAATACACTCTTGAAGAAGAAAACCTTGCAAAACAATTAGCTCCAAGAAATGATAAAAAATACATGGAACACGATTTTATAATAGTTATATGTTGTAACAAAGACAACACAGAAGTAATTGTAACAAGCGACAGAGGAGACTTTAGGGAATGTATGAAAATACACGCAGACAATAAAGACAAGCTTCCCGCCCAGAAATCAAACCTCCACTTAATTCCTTTAGATCAATTTGCATTAATAATAGATATAATTGAAAATTAGTTTAGAAATACTAAGCCCCCCATTAGCCACAGCTAAAAAGATAAAATCAAACCACATAGATGCACCAAAGCATTTTTTTGATAAGAAAGAAGATAAGTGAAGTAGTAAAGAAGATGTAGTTTTCTGTGGTTTATTCAGAATAAGAAACTGAAGGACTAGAGAAAGATTAAA
>CAZGLB010000065.1:0-2610 GCA_964526365.1 uncultured archaeon | reverse complement strand
TTCTACTAGTAATTGCGCTAGTCGTATAACCGTTAGCATAGCCTCTTGCTTTTATAGTTGTGCTGTCTGTTATTGTAAATGGAGCAGTATATAATGTAGATTCCTGTGTTGGCTCATTTCCATCTATGGTATAATAAATATTTGCATCATCTGGTGTCGAGGTTATTGTGATTTCTTGAGAGCCTAAAAAGGTAGAGGTTCTTGGTTCAATTGCTAAATGTACTTGGCCAAGGTATTGAGTTATTGAAACTACTGGAATATCAGAGATAATATCTACAATCTGTAACTTTAAAGTAACATTACTATTAATAACAATTGAGTCGTCTAGAGTTACAATACCAGAAAGATATAAAGTAAAAGTAATTAATCCATTTCCTTTGACAATTGTAAGATTACCGTAATTAGAGTCTTTAAAGTCCTTAAAGGAATCATTAGATATTTTTTGCTTTATAGTAACAGTATTTGCTGTTGCATCAAAAGTGATTTCGTCAACCACATTCAGCTTTAGATCTTTAATAGTATTAATATCAAAATTTTTTAAATCCACTAATTCTTGATTAATTACTAATAGGTTTTCTTTGTTTCTATTAAAGTTTGCTTGCTCTCTAAGGGCCGTAAAGTAAGGAGCAACAAGAGCAATAATTATGGTCATTGCAACTACAGATAATAAAATTATCATAATATTTGTAAAAACAACATTTGCTCCTTTATTATTCATATTTATTCTACCTTATAAAGTCAATATTAATTAATAGCTTATCATCTTCTTCATCATATTCTAAATATTTAATATTTAGGTTGTTTTTGTTTTTGGCAAGTGACATACTATTACAATCTAAAGTTATTCTTGTATAATTATCTAGGTTATATTCAAAATATATCTCGTTATTGTTTTTATAGGTTACTATATCGTTAATCTGAATAGCATCTTCTTTATATTCTCCAAGATAGTCTATTTCTCCAGTAATTATATTATTATTACAATCAATATTTATTTCTCCAGGATTAAGAATTACAATTTCAATATCTTGTTTATCTTTTACAGTATCTTCTATTGCGCTTTTAAGTTTAACAAAGCTATCAAGCATTACTCTGTAGTTTCCTTCTTCTCTTGCTTTTGATATAAGTTCTATAGATGACGCAGTAACTATTCCAAGGATAACTACAGCAATAAGTAAATAAAACATTGTTGTTAGTATTGCTGATAAGCCCTTATTTGATTTTATTTTCATCTTAATAACCACTTATATAATGGGACAATCTCGATTGTCTTATTATCCTTTGTTATCTTTTCTTCTTGTTCTAGAGTTATGATTGTTCCAGTATTACAATTAAAATAATCCATGGCTTGTGTAATCCCTTGTATTTCTCTAGATTTTGAATCGTTATTAAATTCATAGGTTACTTGTATTAGTTCAGTAATTTTATCTTTATCTTTAACTACAAAATCACATTCTTGATCTTTTTTGTTTTTCCAATAGTAGACTTCTTTTTTTTGTTTAATTAATTCAGTGTATACTGTATTTTCTAGTTTTCTTCCATAATCTGAATCAATTTCAAATAATTTTAAAAAGCCATTATCTAAGAAATAATATTTTTTTTTAGCTTCTCTTACTTTAAAGGATTTTCTATAAATAGAGAGTTCAGATATTAAAAATACATTTTTTAGAAAAGTAACATAATTATAGGTGGTTTTTACGCTGATTGGGATATTTAGATAAACTAATTTTTCATATATTGCATTTGGATTTAACTCATTACCAATATTTTCTTTTATCTTCTTAATAATTGTTATAAGATGATCAGGATTATCTATTTTCCATCTTTTTGATAGGTCTTTATAGATGTATAATTCAAAATAGGTCTTTAATAACTCTAATTTTGAAAACTTGTCTTCTTTTTTTGCAATTTCTGCAAATCCCCCATATTCTAGATAGTCTCTTGTATGTTTTTTAAGAGTTATAAGTTCTTTTGAAAAATAGGTGGTTTTTGTATCAAATTTAAAATTAACAATATCTAGGTATTCTTTAAAGTTAAAAGGGGTGACTGCGATTTGTAGATATCTTGCTCCAAGAGTACTAGCTATTTCTTTACTTAGTAGTTTAGAGTTTGAGCCAGTTATATATACTCTATAATCATTATCTGCTAATCGTCTTGCAAATTTCTCCCAGTGTTTGACATTTTGTATTTCGTCAAGTAATAAAACAGGTTTAATATTAGGATAAAGCTCTTGATAAGACTCTAAGATCAGATCCAGATCAGAAGTTTTTAGGTCTACTAGTCTTTCGTCTTCAAAATTTATAAATATAAAGTCTTTATCTTTAATATTTAATGATTTTTTTAAATTATCTCTTATCTCTAGAAGATAATAGCTTTTGCCTGCTCTTCTAGGTCCAACAAGCACTACGCAATTTTGAGAAAGTAAAGTTTTTTTAGGAATTAGGTTTCTTGAAATATATTTTTGGTTCTTCTCTTGTGATTCTATTATTATCTTCTTTAAAACATCCTTAATCATAATAATATATATCTATGGAAACCTTTTTAAATTCTTTCCTTGAGGAAAGGAAAAGCGCGTCATTTTCTTTCCTTGAGGAAAGGAAATCGCATTCA
>CAZGLB010000064.1:0-2624 GCA_964526365.1 uncultured archaeon | reverse complement strand
TATTTGCTTTTATACATTGTTCAGGGCAAGCATTAAAGCAAAGCATACAGTGTATACATTTCTTTGAGTCCCATTCTGGCTTAACACTTCTCCAAGAGCCAGTTTTATTTACAAGTGCAGTTCCTCCAGGAAGCACTCCGCCAATTTTTTTGTTTTTCTCCATAACCATCACTTAAAATATTCAAATCCTTTCTTAAGACATAAAAGGTTTGGTTTAATAATATCTGCCTTTCCTTTTTTCTCAAATTCTTTTTTTATAGATTCTTCTACAGAAGAATATTTGATTTGTTTAAACAACTTAACAAATGCCCCGATAAGAACAGCATTAGGGTTGTTTATTTTTAATAATTCTAAAGAAATCTTACTACCATCAATAACATTAATCTGCTTTTCGCCTTTTATAAATTTTTTAAAAAACTTCTTATCTGCATCACTATTAATTAGATAATCTCCCTCAAATTTAGAAAGGGCAGGTAAAACATTAAACAACCCACTATCAATAACAATAACAAGGTCTGGTTTTGTGATTGGCTCATGTACTCTAATCTGTTTATTTGAAATTCTTACGAATGATCTGACAGGAGCGCCTCTTCTTTCAGGGCCGTATTCAGGAAATGCCTGAACTACTTTTCCATCCAAAAGTGCAGAATCCGCAATAAGCTGTGCGCAAGTCTTTGCACCAAGTCCTGCTCTGCCATAAATCATTATTTCAAAGTTGTCTTTCATATTTTTCACTTATATATTTCTTTTCTCATAATCTCTAAAAATAGAGGCCTGTCTTTTTCTAAAAATTCAGACATTGTTTTTTTAGCATATATTTTAAACACAAAATCATATTCTCGTATGCCCTTTATAATTTTAAAAAACTCAGAAACCTCGATATGCCCAATCTCTTTTTTAAGAAGTTCAGGATTGCCTTTTGAGATTTCAATAACTTTTTTTATATTTGATCTGGTTGATGTAAATCTAATGATCTTAGGTTTGTTATTACCAGCGGGTATTTTGATTTTTGCTTTAGCAGATTTTCTCATATTATTCGCCTTTTGTATTAAATCATAAGAAAGAAACCCTTATATATATTTATTTTTTAATATATAATAGTATAAAAGAGATATAAACGGTGTTAATACTTGAAAAACCTAGAAAACTTCTTTAAACCAAAAACAATAGCAATAATTGGGGCTTCTGATAAGTCTGGAACTGTTGGTAATACCTTAGTAAAGAATGCTAGCCACTATAAAGGCAAGATTTTTTTTGTTAATCCAAGGCTTTCTAAAAAGAAATTGCTTGGTAAAAAAGTGTTTTCTTCTATTTTAGAAATTCCAGAAAACATTGATTTAGCAGTTATTGCAATTCCTGCTGTTGCTGTTCTTTCTGTAATAAAAGAAATAGCAAAAAAGAAAATTAAAAATATATTATTAATAACTTCTGGGTTTTCTGAGATTGGTAGAACAGATATAACTAAAGATATTAAAAAAATAATAATAAAAAATAAAATAAATCTAATTGGCCCAAATTGTTTAGGGCTTATGGATTTTAATACAAATCTAGATCTTACCTTTAACTCTAGAGAAAAATATATTCTTCCAAAAGCAGGAAAAGTTTCAATAATTACTCAATCAGGGGCTTTAGGTCTTGCAATTCTAGATCTAGCAAGTAAAGAGCAACTAGAGATTAATAAATTTGTTTCTTATGGTAATGCCTTAGATATTGACGAGTGTGATTTATTAGAGTATTTAAGCACAGATAAAGAAACAGACATCATTCTTTGCTATATTGAAGGAGTACAAGACGGTAAAAGGTTTTTTGAAACTTTAAAAAACGTAACAAAGAAAAAGAAAGTAATAGTTCTAAAAGGTGGGATTTCTGATAAAGGCACAACAGCAGTTAAAAGCCACACCGCTGCAATTGCTGGTTCTTCAAAGGTTTTTTCTGCAGTAATTGAGCAATCAGGCGCAATACAAGTAAAAACCATTAGAGAAATGTTTAATCTTTCTAAATTTTATTCTTGGTACTCTACAGACAAATTAGAAAATATTCAAATAATTACAAATGGTGGGGGCTTTGGAGTACTTACAACTGATCAATTAGAATTAAATAAAATAAAACTTGCAGAATTAACAAAAGACACAAAAGAAAATATAACAAAAACAGTTCCAATCTATGCAACGGTTGGTAACCCCATAGACCTGACTGGAGATGCAGACGATAAAAGGTTTTTAAAGACCATAGACTACTGCTTAAAAGACAATAACACAGATGCCATAGTGGTTTTATTGTTATTACAACTACCAAGCATTTCTCAAAATATTCCAGAAGAAATTGCAAAGTTAAAAGCAAAATCCAAAAAGCCGATTATGGTAGTAACAATTGGCGGAAAAAAGACCGAAAAGCAATTAGAAGAATTTGAAAAAAGAAAGGTGCTTTGCTTTAGAGATCCAGCAGACCTTTCTAAGATTTTAAGATATCTAAAATAATTTAGATTTTTTTAATCTTTCTTGCAGGTTTTGGTTTTTCTACTTTGTCTTTATGTTTTAATATTTTATTTATATCCAGAAGTAATTCTTTTTCGTTTAGTCCATACATTGAACAAACATGACCAATTTCAAGAGTATCCATCTCCA
>CAZGLB010000063.1:0-2856 GCA_964526365.1 uncultured archaeon | reverse complement strand
AAAAAATATTTCCAAAAAAGCCAAGTAAGAATATTCCGGACATCAATAACAAAAATAAAAGCGGGTTTACCATAATTTTTCTCTTTTTTTATTTTAAGTAAAATATATGTTAGTAAATTATTTTATAAACTTAACTAAAAATATATATTATAGGGATTTAGGAAAAATGGATAATATGCGCGAAAAAAAACACGATGCTAATTTAAATAAAAAAGTTATTTCAACTGTTACTCAAATGGTTAACGAAATGGCAAACAAGAAAAAAGGTTCTTTCTTTATAATTACGAAATCAGATATCTCTAATAAATATGAAAGACTATATCCTGAACTTTTTTCAAACAAAAAAGTAAGTATTTTTAAAAAAGAAACACAAACACTTCTGATCGCACTTCTTGAATTGGATGGCGCAATTGTTGTTGACAATTCTGGTTATGTTGTTGACTATGGTGTAAAGGTTAAAAAAACCAAAATCCTTTTTGGACATGGTACCAGGCATTCAGCAGCTAGAGGCATATCTTCTATTCCTAATGTTTTATCAATTATTTCTTCAGAAGAAGACGGAAAAGTAAGATTATTTAGAAACGGAAATATGGTTGCTGAGATTAATCCAAAGACAGGAAAATCAAAACTTTTCTTTGAAAGAATAGGCGAATTATTTTCTAAGCCAGAATTACAAGTAGCAACAGCAGGTGGCGTTGCGTCTTTACTTTTAAGATTAAATCCTTTTTTTGCAGGAATAATCTTTACAGGTTCCTGGATAGTAACAAAATACGGGCTTGTAAGCTTACAGGATTTTTTAAAGACTGGACATTTGATTGTTAAAAAAAAAGCAAAGGGCATAAAAAGGCAAATTAAAAAGAATAATAAAAAAAATAATTAAGAATATTTATGGCTGATTCACAATCAAATAATACTAAAGAACTAACAACTGGTTTCTTTGTAGCATTTAAAAGAACAATAAAGAAATTAACAATTGGTGCAGTAATTTCTTTACTTTCATCAATGCTTATTAGATTTATTGAAATTGCTTTTGGATTTGCCTGGGAAGAAGGCCTAACTTATCTTTTCTTATCATACAGTTATCTTATAGCAACAACTGCAAATTCTGTATATGTCGCATTTAAAGGCTATTATAAAGGTGGAATCTTCTATATTATCGGTTGGGCATTAGGTTCTTTATTGTTATTTAAATTTAATATTATTAATCTTACAACCTTTTATGATTCATTAATTATTCCAGTAACTGTTTTTATAATTACTATTATCTTTAGATTATTATTAAAAACTAAAAAGAGAAAAGAGATTCCAATTTCTAAAATAAAAAGAAAAAGATTAGAATAAATAACCTTTAGAGTTTATTCTAATATGTCTTTGTAATCTTCTATTACTTATTCCAAGCTCTGATAATTCTGTATAACTATATCCTGCTTTTATTAGTTGATCTGCATTATATCCAACATTATATAGTTGCTTAGCAGTAAACCCTAGTGGTCTTAGTTCTTTAGCAGAATATCTAATTACTCTTAGTCTTCTAGCACTAAGCCCTAACTCCCAAACATCTCTTGCAGAATAACCAGCATAGCGTAGTTCTCTTGGGCTATACCCCACACCATGTAGTTCTTTAGCAGAATAACCAGCATCCCTTAAAGAAGCAGCATCAAAGCCTGCTGATTTTAGTTCTCTAGCAGAATATGCTTTCTTTAAATCATAGGCACTATAACTTGCTGTTCTCATTTCTTTTGCTGTATAACCTGCTTTACAAAATTCTGTAACATCAATATCAAGATCTGCAAGTTCTTTAGCAGAATATCCTGCATCTCTTATTACTTTTAAATCAAAGCCTGCAAAATAAAGTTCTCTTGCAGTAAATCCAAGATTATGGAATTGATTTGCAGAATATCCAATACCAAGTAGCTCCTTAGCATCAAAACCTGCATCTCTTAGATCATAAAGACTAAAACCTGCAAGATGTATCTCAATTGCAGAAAATCCAGCTTTCTTTAATTCCTTAACTGCATAGCCTTTTGAAATAAATTCTGGTAACTCACAACCTACAAGTCTTATCTCAGGTAATGAACAACCAGCATCCATTAGTTGTGAACAAGAAAGCCCAGCATCTGATAATTCTTTTGTAGTAAAACCTGAAAAATAAAGTTCAGCTGGAGAATATCCAAAGCTTAGTAATTCTTTTGCAGAATAGTTTAGATATCTTAAATCCTCTAAACTAAATTCTTCTTTTTTTTCTTTTGCTGTTAGAATATCTCTTAAATCAAATATCTCTTTTAGTTTATATCCTGCTTCTTTTAAATCTTTTATAGAATAACCTGCTTTATACATATCTCTTGCTGAAATTCCAGCAACTCTTAATTGTTTTAAAGTTACGCCAACAGGCACAAGCTCTTTAATTCTAAATCCTTCTTTTAAAAGATCTGAGACAGTTATTCCTTCATCAAGTAATTCTTGAATATTTATTTGTTCTCTATCTACTAGATCTAGCAAGGTATAACCAGCAAGTAATAGTTCACTAATAGTGTATGCTTTTCTTAAGTCTTCTAATGTATATCCTGCATCTATTAGTTCTTTTGCTTTGTAACCTGCAACTTTTAGTTTCTTTACAGGAAAATTAAGTTTATATAGGTCTTTTGCTGGATACTGAGCATAGGAAACAACATCTTCACTAAATTTTGCTTTTAGTAGATCTTTAGCTGAGTAACCTATATCTTTTAGTTCTTTAGCAGAATAGCCTGCTTTTTTTAGTTCTTGTAAACTATATTTTGCTTTATTTAGTTCCTCTGCTGAAAAGCCAAGAGTGAAAAGATACATAGAACTAAATTTCATTTTCTTTAGTCTTGTTGC
>CAZGLB010000062.1:0-2877 GCA_964526365.1 uncultured archaeon | reverse complement strand
AGCCCGAGCGAAACCGGCTCAAAGAGATTACACCAAAGCTTGAATTTTTAACAGACCCTGAAGATGAAACAATAGTCTATATTGGAAGAAAGAAATCAGTTCTAAAAGAACACGGCTCAAAGTCTTGTGCTTTCCTTGGTAAGGTCTTTGAGGATGATTGTAGGGACAAGAAAGTTTATTTAGATGGTCTAAACCCACACGTAGTGTTTATTGATGGTTCAAGAGGTTCAGGAAAAAGCTATGGTCTTGGAGTTATTGCTGAGGAACTAACAACCAACAATCCATATATCGGCCAGATTGTTGTAGATCCTGTTGGCGTCTTTTGGTCAATGAAATATCCTAATCAAGAAAAGAAAGAACTTGAGGAATTAAAGAAATGGGGCTTAAAGGAAAGAGGCCTAAATAATATTAAAGTTTTTGTACCAGAAGGAGTAATTGGCAAAGTTTCAAAAGAGACCTATGATGAAACCTTTTCTATGTATCCTTCAATGTTACTACCAGACGATTGGTGTCTAACCTTTGGAATTGACAGATTTAATCCAACTGGCTTGTTACTTGAAAAAACCTTGTCTTTTGTTAAGCACGGCTATAAGTCAGGAGACCCAAGCGATCAAGAAAAAGAAACAGAACAAATTCCAGCAAAAGGCAATCTCTATAATCTTGATGATATAGTTTTTTGTTTACAGAACGCTTACGAGTTTAAATCTTCTTCTTCTGGTTACAAGCAAGACTCCATAAGAGCACTTGTTTCAAGATTTGAAGCAGCTAAGTCCTGGGGAATCTTTAGCGATCATGGAACTCCTCTTTCAAAACTTTCAAAAGAAAAGCAACTAACAATTCTTGATACTAGTTTTTTAGATGATAATATTACAGCTCTTGTTATTGGTATCTTAGCACGAAGAATACTTTCTGCAAGAAAACTTGTGACAAGACAAGATGCAATTAAAAAGTTTGATTCAAATTCTGAAAGCCCAGATGAGCTGCTTGAAATTTCAATACCACCAACTTGGGTGTATATTGATGAAGCACACACTCTTATTCCTTCAGGCAACACCATAACCCCAGCAACAAACGCAATAATAGAATACGTTAAACAAGGAAGAAGACCAGGCTGTTCCATGGTTCTTGCAACTCAGCAGCCATCAGCTATCAATTCTAAGGTTCTTTCTCAAGTTGATATTTTCTTAAGCCACAAATTAGTTTTTAATGATGATATTCACGCTGTTCAAAAAAGAATGCCAGCAATCATTCCTGAAGCCTACAAGGATCCAAATTTTATTAAGACTCTTCCAGTAGGTGTGGCATTAACTGGAGACAGAGGCGAAGAAACCAAAAGAGCATTTATTCTAAAGATTAAACCAAGACTAAGTCAGCACGAAGGCAGAGATGCAGAGACTGTTAGAGAAATACCAACATTAAGTAAAAAAGAAATAATCAATTTCTGCTCAGACATGATCTATAAGAAATTATTATCTTCTAAAACTCTTAAGACAAGTGATGCAAAAGACATTCTTGAAGTTATTAATTCTAAATATAATAGCGATATAGTCTTTGATGAGATATTAGTGTCTTTAAGCAAGATGGGAATATCCGAAAAAGACAATATTTTGCATTTTGAAAATAAAAATATTAAACAAAAAACAGAAATTTCAAATACTGAGATACAAGATATCAATAACGCAATTGAAAGATCAAATCAGGAACCAGAGATCACTCCAGAAACTATAGAGCCAGAAACCCTACCAAGTCTACCAATTAGAATCTCAAAAGAGATTGCTGTTAATATTTCTCGAAGCACAAGTAAGAAGAATCTTTTAGTATTTAAGGAAAACGAAACAATAGTTAATGCAAAGACTGCATATAGAAAGCTCTATAAGATTGATTTTGATATCTTTGATGAAAAAGAACATTATAAGTCTTCAACTTGTTATCTGGATTCAGTAAGTGGAGAGTTCTTGCATTTTGATGGCAGGGAATTTAAGGAATCCACAGGTTTTGGGCTTATTGAGGAACTAAGTATTGACGATATCTTGCTACTTGATAATCTATACAGCTGGATAACCCCAAGAGAACTAGCAAAAGAGCTACAAGCAAACGAAGAGGAAATAAAACAAGATCTTATTTCTTTAGTTGATAGAAATCTAATAGATGTTTCTAAATCAAAAGAGGAAGAAAGATTTAGAATAAAAAGATTTATTGATATTCCATTTTCTCCAAAGCACGAAATTATTTCTTCAGTAAAGAATCTGTCTTTGAAAAAACAACTAATCTCAAAAACAGACATTGATGAAGAACTAACCGGCGAGTATTTCTGCGAGAGTCTAGAAAAGCTTTGGCAAGACATAGAAATTAAAAACACAGAAGAGATTTACTGGCCAGTCTGGAAGATAAAATTTATTGATAAGAAAGCAAACGAGAGAGTTGTAATTGTAGATGCTGTTCTTGGACAAATCATTGATGCATAAAAGTGAAATAATCATGTTAGATCTACTTAAAAAAAAAGAAGAAAAAGAATTAGTCTTAGAGTCATTTATTCTAGATTCCTGTAAAGCAACACCAGGTTTTGAGTTCTTTCCAAAAAAACCAACAAAGATTGATCTGGAAAAACTATTAATGAAACTAAGAACTAAAAATTACTATATAGAAAAAGACAACACTCCATTTCTAATAATTTTAAAAACCAAGAAAGGCACAATAACAATCTTTTCGTCATTAAAGATAATAATAAGAGACACCACTCAGGAAAAAGTTGCAAAGCAGATTTTAATAGACCTTCTAAAAGTAATAAACGACTATTTGTATAAGCAAGGGTGACTGAGTTCGGTTGAAGGTGCTAGTCTCGAAAACTAGATGCGTGTAACAGCGCACATGGGTTCA
>CAZGLB010000061.1:0-2938 GCA_964526365.1 uncultured archaeon | reverse complement strand
CTTTCAGTAATCTTGTTTTTACCATATATCTTAGAAACTTGTGAACCTTCTAGTAATTCAGCAACACAAGAGCCAAGCCTCATACTTCCACCAATTCTTTTATTTTCTTGGCCTGGAAGAATAGTAACAATTGGTTCTTTACAATTCTTATCAATCTCAGTAGTATTTGCTTCAGCTATTCCACAAACATTTCTTGCAAATTCAATAACTGCTAGTTGCATTCCATAGCAAAGTCCTAAGTAAGGGACATTGTTAATTCTTGCATACTTAATAATATTTAGTTTACCATTTATTCCTCTTGCCCCAAAACCACCAGGAACAATGATTCCATCAAGTTCTTTAATCTCTGTAGAATTCTCAACTCCGTTTTCTTCATATTTCTCTGTGTCAATTAACTTTATTTCCAGAGATTCAGGAATAGTGGTTTTAGCATGATGTAAAGCTTCAATAACTGAAGCATAAGAGTCGTCAATACCAGTATATTTACCACAGATACCAATAGTTATTTTTTCTTTAGTTCCGTTCTCAATTTTCTTAACTGCTTCAGTAAATTTATCAAAGTCTTTATTAATATCAATTTTTAGTTTTTTAGAAATTAGTTTATCTAGTTTTTGATTCTTAAAATTAATTGGAATTTCATAAATGTTTTTAACATCACAACCAGAGATTAATTGTTCAGGCAATAATGCACAATTTTCTGTAAGCTTTTCAATTGCCTTCTTATCAAGCATTCTCTTTGCTCTACATATAACTGCATCCGGAATAATGCCTCTTTTAAGTAGTTCAGCAACACTGTTTTGAGCAGGTTTAGTTTTCTGTTCATCACTTGGTGCAATTTCTGGAACATAAGCTAAATGAACAAAAAACACATTTTCTTTTCCTAGTTTTATTCTAATGCCTTTACAAGCAGCAATATACAATTCGTTTTCTAAATCTCCAACAGTTCCTCCAATCTCCAGAAGAACAAGTTCTGCATCATTATCAAGTGCAGTTTTAAGAATTCTATATTGTATATAGTCTGTAACTTCAGGTATCAATTTTACGGTTCTGCCAAGAAACATTCCGCTTCTTTCAAGATCAATTATTTCTTTATAGATTTTGCCCATTGTTAGGTTTTGAGTACCATTACAAGAGATATCTAGATACCTTTCATAATGCCCAAAATCCATATCCACTTCTGTTCCGTCATCCAGAACAAAGACCTCTCCGTGTTCGATAGGGTTCATAGTTCCAGGATCAAAATTAAGATAACCATCGCACTTGATTGGTATTTTTTTAAGATTATTATCTAAAAGAAGAGCAATACTAGAAGCAGAAACGCCTTTACCAAGACCAGAAAGCACACCACCAGTAATAATTACAAACTTTAAGTTCTTCTCTTTTGCTAAATCATAAATACCACTGATATCTTTATAGTTCATAAATATTCACTTTACAATTAGTTTAGAAAATTATACTATAAACAGTTTATATTTCTTTTTGTCAATCGCCAGATTTATATACATTTTTGCTCCTTAAATATATATTTGCGGCCAAAATTACTGGGTTTTTAAATAGGTTAATAATAACCATAAAAAGAACGCCAGTGAACTCCAAAAAAAGCAAAAGCTTTTTAGGGTTCTAAAAACACAAATGTGTTTTTTTGATGGCGCGAAACCGATTCAGGCAGAGGTGGCGGAGTGGCCAAACGCGCCAGCCTTGAGAGCTGGAGTCGAAAGACTACGCGAGTTCAAATCTCGTCCTCTGCGAATCCCTTTCTTTGTAAAGAAAGCGATTTCATTCGGAAAGAAACACAAACTATTCAAAAGAATCATAGAAGATAATTTATGTCAGAAGAAAAATCAATAATAACTTTTGATGAGTTCTCAAAGCTCGATATTAGAGTTGGAACAATTATAGAAGCAGAAAAGGTTCCAAACAGTATAAAGTTAATAAGATTAGTAATTGATTTTGGAGATTTTAAAAGGCAAGTACTTGCAGGCATTGCAACCAAGTATTCTCCTGAAGATCTTTTGGGAAAACAAATACCAGTAGTTGTAAATCTTGCTCCTCGAAAGATGGCAGGACTTGTTAGTCAAGGCATGATTCTTGCAATTGGAGATGGCGAAGTCGAAGCATTACTACACCCAACAGAAAAAGTAAAAGAAGGAAATTCAGTTCATTAGATATTAATTTTTAAAAAGACCACTATGATTTTTGAAATTGATGTAAGTGGAGAGAATTTACTTAGTACAGACTATACCATCTGTATTGCAAATTCTGAATCGATAATTAAAGGTTTTAAATTTAATTCTAAAATTATTAATATAATAAATTCAAGATATGGACAAGGGATTTATAAATATCAAAAATCAGATAAGGGCAAGGCCAATTTAAAAGTTAGAATTTATTGTATAGTACTATATTATTTATTTTTAGATATTCGCGAGAAACTAAAAAATAAAGAAATAACACTAACCCTTTGTAAAGATTTTGATGGTAAAGAAAATGAAATTCGAATGAATTTAGAATATTTTTTAATAAAAAAATTAGGTTTAAAATTAAATTTAGAAGATATTTATTTCGGAAAATTATCTAAAACCTCAAATGCACACAACTATTCTTATCTTATGCGAAAAGACACAAAAAATCAATTAAAGAACTATGTCAAAATAGAATTAATAGATATAGAGAAATATTTAATAGAATAAAAATGTCAGGGAATATCACCAGGATATTGCAACCCTAGGTCGCCCTTTTGGGTTGGTTACCAAACGAACTAACTAGCAACTGACACTAATATTTAAGCTACAAAAAGTTTATAAACTATTATAATTGTTTCGTAACTTATATATATTATAGTTTGTTGTTTTTAGTGATTAATATGGATAAAGTTAAAATAAATTATTTTATAGATGTGCTTTTAGCGCTTTCATTTGTGATTGTTGCCATTACAAGT
>CAZGLB010000060.1:0-3047 GCA_964526365.1 uncultured archaeon | reverse complement strand
TTCTGGTAAAGTAGAATCTAAAATTACATTTATATAGTGATCTGTATAAATTATTGTGCCGTCTCTTTCTTTTTTAAATAATAATACATAATAAACACCAGATGTTGTTGCCTCTAAATCAAAAGAATAATTTGGGCCGTTTCTTTTATCCAGATTTAGGGGATCTTCAGAAACTAAATCTACAAACAAATTTTCTATTGATTGTTTTATTGTATCTTTATTATCTTCAGTAATTAAGGCATAGGGATAAACAAAAAACTCATCAAAACGTGCCGGAAGCGTAATATTAATTTGTAAATTTGTGTCATCTATAACCCAATTTATTTGACTATCTACTTTTTCAATATTATTAATTTGAGAATCTAAACCATCTATAGCAAAATTATTTCCTACAGTTAGATTTGATTTTTCTAAAGTCAATGCTGATTTTGTGGTGTTTGTATTTACTGAATCTACAAAATCAGAAAGGCTATTACTAAATTTAATTTTAATAACTTCTGTAAAATCGGAATTTGCTAAATTTTCAAGGTTTTCTCCAAAATTTTCATAAGAATAAATTACAGTATATGCCACAGTATATTGTGAAAGCTCTGCTGTTTTTAGGGGTTGCGCTCCAAAAAGAACAACACCATCATTTCCAATATTGGTTTTTTGATTAATCACAATAGAAGAACAAATTGTATTCGTGGTTTGGGGATTGTTACAATAATCTGAAACTAATGTCTTACTGTTTTGAGAGTAAAAATCATATGCTAATTCATAAATTTCAGAATCGTTTTCTGTCTTAGAAAATATAAAAATAACATCTTTTTTTAAATTATTTTCTAACCAAATAGGATTGTATTTTAAACTAATTCCAATTTGGGTATTTTCTCCTATTTCTGTATTGGCAGAACCAGATTTAGAAATGTGTGTTTCTTGTAATATTCTGCTATTTGCTGACAGAGATTTTACTTCATAATTTTCTCCTGAAATTGTTACTGCTGAATAAACACTAGAAGAAAAAACAATTAAAGATATAAAAATTATTAACAACTGAATTTTTTTATTTTTTATCATATTTTACACCAGTTAATTATTATCTACATTAATATTTTCATAAATGTTTAAAGGAGTGTTTCGCACAATTATTTCAGAATCATAATTTCTATTGACTAAGTCTTTATTTAGAAATTGTGGACTTCTATTAATTTCGGTATTAGGGTCTTTTACGGCATATTGATTGTACATTAAGAAAACAAATAAAAATAACACAATAATTAATAAAATAAACCAAAAAACAGAGTGCTTTGGTTTGTTTTTTATTTTTATTAGGGTTGTTCTTTGATTTCTACTTTGTCTTCTATTCATATTAATCCTTCTTTTCAGCAATATAATAGCCGCCTTGCCCAGCACTAAAATCTATATAATATTCTCCAGAATCGGTTTTTATAATAAAAATATTTGGATTGTTATTTGTTTTCCCAGATAATATTGCTGGATTTGACCATAAATAAAAGCTTTTTTCATTATTTGTATTTTCAAATCTGAAACAAATATGATTATTCAAAATTGAGGGATATCTTATGCCACCAACTAATGGATTATCTGTTGCTCCATAAATCATATAATTAAATCCACTCGCGTTTATTTGTGCTTGATACTTTTTCAGCGTTTCTAATTTTGAAGGCAAAGAATACAATATTTTATTATTCCTTATTTCATTTCTTGAATTTGAATCTAATAAATTAAAATATAATTCTTTTTCTGATTCTATGCGCATCTGTGCTTTGTTGCCACTGTCTTTAAAGTTATTAAATACAAATACGCTGGTTTTTATTGGTGTAGTAAAATTATAAGTATTATCAGACGATAGATGAGTCGTAATTATCTGTGGAGTGGAATCGCTTGTTGGAATAAGACTTTTTAAAGCAATATTTGATTTTTTATAATCCCCCCTTACAGAATCATCGTATACTTCTATTGAAAACGCATTTCCTGTTATGTCTTTAGAGGTTATTTGAAGTGGAATGATGTCTGCAAATTGGGAGTCTTGTATTTGCCCGTTTTGAGTTGTCTTTAATTCATAGATATATCCCTCTTGAATATTTAATAAATCAGAATAATCAGAATATACTTTTATGTTGCTTGATTTTATTTTTGCGTGTTGTGTGATACTTAAATCAAATGGAGTTTCTCCATAATCGTTATATCTGGCATTAATGTTTGTTGTAAAGAATAAATTATCCATATATTCTGGGCGATTTTCGTAAATATTTATTTTTGATTCAGATGTATTAGATAACTTAGATAATTTATAATTTGCTGTTTTTATAGAACTATCAATATTATCTAGATATAATAAATAAACATTTGGTTTATCTATATTTTTTATTTCTGAAGTGTTGTCTATATTGTAAGTATAATCTTCTCTGTCACTTAAAAAGTATATTTCGGTTAATATCTCATTTGTTTCTCCTGTTAAATCTCCAAAAGGTTTAAGATTTACAAGGGACGGATTTAAAGCAACTCCGTAATATATATCGAGACTACTTAAAAATTCTAACATATATTCCATGTCATCAGGTAAGATTGTTTCTTTATTTGGTTTTGTAGAACTTAAGAAATTGTTTGCTGTAAAAGATATATAAGTTTTATTTTCTATATCTATTACATAAATATCTGATTCGTTATTTAGCAGTTCTTTTGTTTTAAGTAAATATTCTTGTTTCTTAGAGCTATTAAAATCTATTCTCATTATTGTTAACTTTTGTAATTCTTTGGGTACGGAATTATTTAAATCAATCTTTAGTCTGCTTATTATATCTTTAGTATTGCTATTTCTTTCATCTATTGGTTGTAAATTTATTTTAAATATGTTGTCTTGATACTCTGCAATTAATGTTTCATCAATTACTGGGTCTACGGCAGGATTTAATCTAGAGTCTAGTATTGATGGTCTTGCCAAATGTAATTCTATGAGTTTAAAATCGTTTAATTTAAATTTAATATTTTCTAATTCTATATAGTTATTATTATTTAGTTCTTTTATCTTTTTATTTAGTGCT
>CAZGLB010000059.1:0-3194 GCA_964526365.1 uncultured archaeon | reverse complement strand
AGAAAAAACCGATTTTGTTTTTAGATTTTTTGTAATTTCAACAGTTATGCCTTTTTTTATTTCTTGTTCTTTAAGGGCTGCGTCTTTATAATGTATTGTAATTTCTACAGGATAGCTTCCTGGTTTAAGGTCTGTTTTTGTATTAAATTCTAAAGTTACAGAATCATAATTGTCTTTCTCAATAGACCCTACAAAGTATTTTGGGGTTTCAGAGGTTATTGTGCTTGTCATTTCTGCATAAACTGATTCTGCATCAATGTTACCAACATTATATATCTCTAAGTCAATCTTTTCTTTATTTCCTGTATAGATCTTGTTATTGTTATTTGCCCCAATACCCACAATATTTAAAACAAGTTTAGGATTATCGTTTATTTTGACTCCAATGTCTCTTATTATTGTTTCTTCTCCTGATTGTCCAGTAAATCTAAGAGTTAAAGGCAAAGGATAGCTATTTTGTGTAATTGTTTTTGCAACATTCAATTTATATTTTGCTTTAATTTCTTGTCCTGCACCAACATTTTCAAAATATTGTGTTTTTAGATTAAGAACAGAAATATAATCTCCTGTAGAGTCTTCTAAAGTTACAAAAACATCTCTAACTGTCTTTGCTCCTAAATTTTTAATAGTTAATTCTAGTTCGCCATCTGACCCTATAGACATTTCAGATAGTTTTGTGTTTGTAATTTCAAGAACAGTAGAGCCTGAAGAAACATCTATTGAATAGTTTTTTAGGTTATATACTTGGCTTTGTCCATGTTTATATTTAAATTCTATTTCATATATTTTATCTTGTGCTTTAATGTCTGTCGTTAAATTATACTTGATAATTGTTGTTTGGTATGGAGCTAACTTTGATATCGTTTTTTCTGTATTATTAAAGTCTGCAACAGAGAAAGGATATTCTAAGTCAAGCATATATACTATATTTTCTGCAAGAACATTGCTGTTATTTGTTAATTGTATCCATAGTTCAAATTCGTCTCCAGGAGAAACCGGAACTGGACTATAATTGTATGTGTCTGCAACCAAATTTATGGAATCATAATTGGTTGTTTCTGCATATATTCCATTAATAAGTATAATGGAAAACAGCAGAGTCATTATATATTTTGTTTTCATTTTTTATCTCACCATTTTGTTTTTTTACTATTATTCTTCACGAAGAGCATCAACAGGCTCTTGGTTTGAAGCAAGATATGCTGGTATCATTCCAGATATTACTCCAATCATAAAGGAAAAGCTAAGTGCTAATATAATTATGCTTGCAGTTATTGAAATACTTATTGTTATTCCTACTTGATAAGCAACCAATTTTACTAGTCCTGCTAAGCTAAATCCTAAAATAACACCAATGGTTCCTCCAAGTAAACCAATGATTCCTGATTCTAAGAGAAATATCATTAAGATATCTCTTTTTTTTGCACCAATCGCCTTTAAAACTCCAATTTCTTTTTTTCTTTCAAATACAGAAGTGTACATGGAGTTAAGTATGCCAATTCCTCCAACTAAAAGAGAAATACAAGCAATACCAACCACAACAATTGTAACGATTCCAAGAGTTTCTTCTCGATTTTTTGCTTCTTGTATTGGAGAAGTTACTGTAACGTCTTTAGCGTCTCTTGCTTTTTCTAGTTTTATTTTAATTCTGTTTGCTGCATTGTCTATGTTTTTTCCTGGTTTAACAATTGCAAAGATTGTGTCATAGGTTTCTGATTCTGTTATTTCTTTTAAATTATCATTTGAAAGATACATTAAATTATCTTTTCTTGAATCTCCTGTTTTTTTAAGTATTCCAATGACTGTGTAGTCTGATTCTGCAATTTTTATTTTTTTTCCAATATCTATGGTTTTTCCAAAAAGGTCTTTTGATTTTTCTGTATCTGTATAGTTATAACCAATAACTGCAGCTTTGATTTTTTCATCAGTAATGTATTCTCCTTTTTCAACCTCTAGATTATTTTGTTCTAACATTTCTTGAAAATGCTTTGCATCATAAGAAGTATAGGAAACCATTATAGTTTCTTGAGCATATTTTGTTTCAATATATCCGTTTAGAGAGCCACTACTAAATTCAATATCACTAATCTTGTTTATAGTTTTAATATCTTCATCAGTTAGTCCGTTCCCGCTGCTACTTCCTGCAAAACCAGCATACTTAGAAGTAACTGTTATTTTATTAGCTCCAAGGCTATTAAATTCGTCACTTATTGCATTTTTAAGTCCTTCTGAAAGAGAAATTAAAGATACAATAGCAATTACTCCAACTACAATTCCAAGTATAGTTAACCAATTTCTTAGTTTTCTTCTTCGAATATTTCTAATTACGAAATTAAGTATTCCAATCATTTTAATGCGTAATTTTATCTTCTATGATTTTTCCATCTTTAAGATGTATTTGCCTTCTTGCAACATGTGCAACAGTTCTGTCGTGTGTAATTAATATTATTGTTTTTCCTTTCTTGTTTAAGTCTTTTAAAAGATCCATAATTTCTTCGCTTGCTTTAGAGTCTAGAGCTCCAGTTGGTTCATCAGCAAGTATAATTTCAGGATCATTAGCAAGTGCTCTAGCTATAGCCACTCTTTGTTGTTGTCCTCCAGAAAGTTCAGTTGGTCTGTGTGTAATTCTTTCTCCTAAACCCACAAGCGTTAGTAAGCCTTTACAATGTTTTTCTTGTATTTCTAAAGATTTATTATTTTCTTGAAAAAGCATAGGAAGCATTACATTTTCTAAAGCAGTTAATGTTGGTATAAGATTAAAATCTTGGAATACAAAACCAATAGTTTGTCCTCTAATCTTTGCAAGATCGTCTTCTGAAAGATTAGAAACATCTGTTCCATCAAGAAATACTTGTCCTTTAGAAACTAAATCTAGGGCTCCAATAATATGCATCATTGTGGATTTACCAGAACCGCTAGGTCCCATAATTGCTACAAACTCTCCTGGTTTAATTTTTAGATCAACACCATTTAAGGCATTAACGCAAGATTCAGAACCCATACAATAAATCTTATAGACGTTTTTTAGTTCTACAACATTTTTTTCTTTTAAAGCCATAGTTATTCAACCAATGTAAAAAATCGCAAGTATACTAGTAATATATATTATTGTACAGAAATATATATAAATCCATAAAAACTTCCTAAAATATAGCTTTATATATATTTTTAATCCTAAATATATTAATCGACCA
>CAZGLB010000058.1:0-3202 GCA_964526365.1 uncultured archaeon | reverse complement strand
ACCCCCCCGAAAACACCCCCATTTCTAAAGTCATAATATATTTATGACTACAAATTTATATTCTGGGTTAATAACAAATATAGGGGGCATCTTAGAGCAAGGAAGAAAACAAGTTATTACTTCTGTTAATACTGTTCTTCTAAGAACCTATTGGCAAATAGGAAGAGAAATTGTAGAGTATGAACAAAAAGGGAAAGAAAAAGCAGAATATGGTTCTAAGTTGTTAGAAAGACTTTCAAAAGATCTTAGATTTAGATATGGAAAAGGGTTTAGTAGAAGTAATATAATCTATATGAGATTATTATTTATCAAATATCCAATTTTCCAGGCACTGCCTGGAAAATCCAAAAAGTCCCAAATAAGTCAGGCACTGCCTGACCAATTGACATGGACTCACTTTGTCAGTTTATTAAGCGTATCTGATGATAATGCAAGATCTTTCTACGAGAAACAATGTATCTCTGAAAATTGGTCAACAAGAGAATTACAAAGACAAATTGCTTCTGCATTATATACAAGATTACTATTAAGTAAAGATAAAAAAGGATTAATTGAATTATCTAAAAAAGGGCAGATAATAGAAAAACCAAAAGATATAATCAAAGACCCATATATTCTAGAATTTTTAAAAATTCCAGAAAATTATAAATATTCAGAGAAAGAACTTGAAACAAAACTAATTAATAAACTACAATCTTTTTTATTAGAACTAGGAAAAGGATTTACTTTTGTAAAAAGGCAATATAGAATTACTCTAGACAATACTGATTATTACATTGATTTAGTATTCTATCACAGAATTCTTAAATGCTTTATATTAATTGACCTAAAGATGGATAAAGCAAATCACACAGACATAGGACAAATGAATATGTATCTTAATTACTTTAAGAAAGAAGAAAATAGTAAAGAAGACAACTCTCCAATAGGCATAATCCTTTCAGCAGATAAAAACGATTTGCTTGTAGAATTTGCATTAGGTGGAATAACCAACAATTTATTTGTTTCAAAATATAAATTATATCTTCCAACAAAAAAGGAATTAAAAGAAATTATAGAATAGTTTTTATGTTTCGCATCGGACAACTACCCCCAAAAAGAATATAAACTACAAATTATATAATATATTTGTAAGCAAATATAAAATATGTGAGTTGTGTGATTACACACATTTATAAAATGTTTTATTAATAATATATTTGGTGATAAACTATGCCAAATATGACTTTTAGTGTTTCTCAAGAAATGTATGATAAGATAAAGAATTACTCTGAAATAAGATGGAGTGAAGTTGCAAGGAAAGCATTTGCAGAGCAAATTGCTAAAATTGAATTATTAGAAGATTTAGAAAAAGTAAAAAAAGCAAGAAAACAAATTTCAGAAGGAAAATATATTACTCATGCAGATCTTAAAAAAGAATTGGGATTAAAATGATTATAGAAATAAGATATGCTTTAGATATAAAAAAACAAATAAGTTCTTTAGATAAAAAAATTTTAGAGCAAATCTTAAAGAAGATAGAGCAATTAACTGAAAACCTCAATTTAGGAAAGCCCTTACAAAATGAATTTAGTGGCTGTAGAAGTTTGCATATAGGACAATATCGAGTTATTTATGAAATAAAATCAGATAAAATATATATTCTTACTGTTGGACATAGAAAAAAAATATATTCTTGTTTTAATCCTGATAAAAATTATGAATTTACAAACGCTTTAAAATCTCCAGATATGAAATTATATTATATTACTGCAGGAAAAGATACAAATAATAAAAAATTCCTAAAATTTATTCAAGAAAAACTAGAAGACTATCAAACACAAGAAGATATAGAATATTGTAAGAAAATAAGAAATAAATTAAAAAAAGAAAAACTGATTACACACGAACAATTAATGAAAGAATTAAAATTAGAATAATTATGTCTCAAGAAATAACAGATATTGTTGAACAGATGGTTGTCGGGTATAATAAGAACCAAGTATTTATTTCTAGATTAAAGACTTTAAATATTTCAGATATTAATAATCCTTACAATCCTGAAGAGAAATTAATTACGGCTTTTTCTATAGATAAAGATTTTTCGCTTAAAACCGCAGGCGTGGATTCAGGGTTTGTGTCTAAGCAACTTAATTTTGCAAACATTACAATCATTAAAGAATGTGGAGTGTTTTTTGATTATCAAGAGGGGCAATTAAAAGACTATAAGTATTTCCCAAAAATCTATAATCTTCCAAAGCCTTATCTTTCTAGTTCTTCTTTAGAGTTAGAAGAAATCATGTGGAATACTTCAATTTCTCGTTTGGAAAAAGAACTAGATGTTGCCACACTAATTCTTGGACAGACTAGCCCACAATTACTTCTTCTTGATGGTTCAATAATCCCTCAATACATTAACAAGCCAACAAAGGATTGCCCACAGAAGAAGAAATACAAAAATCTAATTTCAAAATTTCAAAGTCTTTACAAACAAGCTAAAGACAAAAAAATATTCTTAGCAGGCTGTATAGAAGATTGTAGAGCCAATCGTTTCTTTTCAATACTTAAAGATGAGATCTTTGCTGACCAGAACCTAGACTTTGAATTGTTTGATTCCTTTGTGGTTTTTTCTCTTCTAGAAAAGAACCAAAGAACAGGAGTCTTCAAATATTCCAAAGATCCTAAATCTCACCCAATACTTTCTGACTTTCCTGAAGAAATCAGAGACAATCTCTATTGTTGTTATCTAAAACTTTCAGATAATGATTATCCTCTAAGGCTAGAGTTTGTTTATTATAAGGATTTTAATCTAAGTTTAAAAGACTATACAGACGCCCTAGTTAAAATGATAGCTAACCTCTCTTCTTTCAATCCAAAGTATACCTACCCTTCAGTTTTAATAGAGGCAGACATCAGAAGCAGACTTACGATTCAAGAAATTGACTTAATTACAAATAAGATTCTAGAGAAAACTAGAAGT
This sequence comes from uncultured archaeon, assembly GCA_964526365.1. Taxonomy (GTDB): domain Archaea; phylum Iainarchaeota; class Iainarchaeia; order Iainarchaeales; family CSSED10-239; genus JAKQTP01. The sequence continues at coordinate 243 of CAZGLB010000058.1, read as the reverse complement.
TATGGCTTTAGGCTGCCAAGAAGGGAGTCTAGAGTGTTCTAAGTTTACTTTATTAACTTTTAAAGTCCCAATTTTATAAAAAACAAATACATTCTTTTATTAACACAATCTACACACACAACTACTGAAACATATAAATAATAGGAAATTGGTGGTAGATATGATGCTTTTGGATATCTTGGAATTCTCAGGAGTACTAACAGCTTGCGTTGTTTGTACGATATACCTTGCAAGAAACAAAAT
>CAZGLB010000057.1:0-3226 GCA_964526365.1 uncultured archaeon | reverse complement strand
TTTTCTGTCAATTGCTCTGTTTTTAATTGTCCAGAATTAACATATTTACTTACAAGATAATAAATCGGATAAAGTGTGCTGTCTGCTATTGGTTCAATTGTGTAGCTCTCATCAAATGGTAACTTTGTTCCAAGCCATCTTCCTTGTCTAGCACAAGCTCTTGGCCCAAACCAATCAAGAATGCCTGGGAGGTTTTGTTGAAATTGTTCTGGAAGAAGTGTCATCTTTCCTATATGTTTTTTGGTTTTTTCTGTTAATTCTTTATTTGAATAATCTATAAACCACTGGTCAGGGACTTTTTTGATTACAACTTTTCCTCCACATCTACAGATTACTTCTTCTGATAAGTCATAGAAGATATCTGCTTGGTTTTTGGCTATCAGATCTTCTTTCATTTTGTTTTTTGCGTCTTCTACTTTCATTCCTGCAAATTCCCCGCAAGAATCTAGAAGAACGCCTGTATGAAAGCCTTTCTTGTAGACTTCTTTTTTTGCAAGTTCTAGTTTTTCTGTATCCTCTTGAGACTTGATTCCAAACTTTTCACAAATCTCCTTTGCTGCAAATTCTCCAAAGTCTTTTGATTTTATTATTGGTATTAATTTTATTTCTTTTATCTTGTTAGAATCAAGATTGTATTTTTTACATTCGCTTTCTGAAGCTTGAAGATCGCAAAGACCAATATAATCTGCAGGAGAATCAGATGGCACAGAAGTTACAATTCCTGTTCCGACATTTGGGTCGCAGAACTTTGAGGGAAGTATAATTATTTCTCTATTGACATAAGGTGCTAAACAATATTTCCCAAGTAGTTCTTTTCCGCTCACGTGTCCAAGAATTGATGTGTTTTCGTCTTTCTGGTATTGTAATTTATCTGCAAATTCCTTGCTTGCAATCCAGATTTCTTTACCAACTTGAATCTTAACATAATCAATTTTGGGATCTAACCAAACATTAGTTTGTCCAAACATTGTTTCTGGCCTAAGAGTTGCTACAATAATAAATTGTCCAGGTTTTTCATACTGTAATTTAATAATTGTATATTCGTTTTTCTCTGCATTTCCACCTTTTGATAAATCCATCTCAGAAGGATCAACTGCAACTGGTCCATCATTAACACAAACTGTTGCATAGTATGGTGCTTGTATTAAAAGATTAAGTTCTTTTAGTTTCTTAAATTGCCATTCAATAAATTTATTATAATCTGGATTTGTAGTTACTGTAAACCTTTGCCAGTCTCCAATAAAACCAAACTCTTTGTAGTCCTCTACATATCTTTTTGAAAAAAAGTTTACAAAGCCTTCAGGAGTTGAGATTGTTTTTATATCAGCTTTTGTTAGTCCTGCTTCCTTGTAATACTCAATTGTGTCTTTGTCTTTCTCTGCTATCTTTTTAGCTTTAGCAACTGCAGAGTTTCCTGAAGCATGCCCTCCTGCTGGAAGAAGCACATTAAATCCTTGCATTCTTTTATATCTTGCAATTGCATCAGCATAGGAAAAACCGCGCATGTGTCCTACATGATGAAAACCAGAAACTGTAAGGTATGCCCAAATAATAAAGTATTTTGGCTTATTAGAGATTGCTTCAACTGCGCCAATACCTGCGCTTTCCCATTCTCTTTGCCATTTCTTTTCTGTTTCTGAGAAGTTATAAGTACTCATTTATAATCACACTAAAATATAATATAATATTATAGAATATAAATGTATAAAAAGAAATTGTTTAAACTAGAATTTTAATTTTTAATGTACATCTGAAAGATCTTTGTTTTTTCTATTATATATTATAATTGCTAGCACTATAATTGCTAAAATTCCTGCGCCAATAATCATTAGGTTTTTTGGAGTAAAGGTTAGTAGTGCTGTTGCTTTACTTTTTAGGGTACTTGCCTTTTCTGAAAGATTGTTTTGTGTTTTATTGTCTTGAGAGTTTATAGTCTTCTCTCCTGTTACTACGTCTACAGTGTTATAGTTTGTGTTTGCTTTGGTATAGGTTATTTGCTTATTATATGAGTCTATATCTTTAAGGTCTTTTGAGTTTTCGGTGTTTGCTGTTGTTACTGGTATCTCTTGAAGTTCATTTGTTTCTTTAATCTTAATAGAGTCTTGAAATTTCAAATTTGAATTTTCTAAAGAAAGTGTAGGTGTTGTTACAAACAATATATATTTCTCATTAACTCCGGATTTTAGTTCCATATCTAATATTAATTTTCCTGAATCAAAAGTATAGCCTGTAGTCTTAAGAATATAACATAAATATTGTTGTTCTTTGTCTGTTTCTTCTGCTTTATTATTAGTAATGCTTATTCTTTTTGCATTATATACTAGTATTTCTCCAGATTCTGAAACACAATCAATCTCTGGTAAAGCATCTGCAACATAAATTCCTATTTTCTTTAATTGTTCTTTGTCTGTTATTCCAGTATTCAGTTCATATCTTCCAATTACAGAATAATCTAGTTTATTTGTAAAATCGTATTTTGAAATTATGGATTGCCCGCCAATAATGCTTATGCTGTCGCTTGTTCTGATCTTTATTGATTCTGGATTGACCTTATAATCGCTTAATAGATTCATAGATAATGGAGATTCTATATTAACATTATAATTATCTGTTTTTAGAGTCACATAGTCTTCTGCAAAGACTAGCCCTGTGATTAAAATTAAAGCCATGATTGTAAATATTATTTTTTTCATATTTTTTCGGTTTTTAAGTTATTAAATCTAATATTATATATTATAATTAGATATTTAAAGCTTACTTTTAAGAAAGATAGAAAACCATTGGTTTATGGTTTGTGTTTAAGAATAAGTATGTGCTTCTCTTTCTTTTTATTGCCTTTATTGTACAGATATTCTTCTGCGTTTAGGCCTGCTCTTTCAAAACAAGAAATTAGGGTTTCTGAGGTGTTTGGTGTTGGTGGATAATACTGAATTATTATTCTGCCATTTTCTGTTAATCTGTCTTTTAAGTCTTTACCAACTTTTTTTATGCAGTTTTTAATTTCCATTTCTTGCTTGTTTGTTAGAATCCACTGGAGTACAGAAACTGAAATAATTAAATCAAATTTTTGGTTTGTAATTTCTTTTGGAAAATCTAAAAAACCACCAAGAAAGCAATTTAGCTTTTTTGCTTTTGCTATCTTTAACATTTCTTTTGCTGGTTCGGTCCCAATCAAGTTCTTATAGCCATTTGCTTTTAAAAACTCTAAAGAAAAACCAGTGCCACA
>CAZGLB010000056.1:0-3390 GCA_964526365.1 uncultured archaeon | reverse complement strand
TTTGCCATTTTGGTTTCCTCCGTTTTTTAAAAATTTAATTATAATTTATAAAAGAAAAAGAACAATAGATTTATAGGTGTGTTTTTTTATAAAAGAAATTATTTATTTGCTTTCTTTTTTTCTGAGATTTCTTTTACTTGAGCTTTTAAAACATCAACTTTCTTTTTTAGAGAAATAACATCAACTCCTGCGGCTCTTAAATCAGAATAAGAATATCTTGCAGAAAGTAGCTCTAAAGGAGTATAGCCTGCCTCAAGAAGTTTCTTTGCAGGGATTTTAAATCTTCTAATATGCTCTAATTGCTCATAAGTCAATTGCGATTCTTTTTTTTGCTTTGCTGTTGCTTTTGGGTTTTTGTTTCTGAAAAGCTCAATTATCTCTTTTTTTGTCAAGTAGTTGTATTCTATTCCTGAAACTTCAGAGGCACTAAAGCCTTTTTCTCTAAATAACTTGTAGTTTGCGCCATGAGCTTTAAAAAGACTTCTAAGATTATCAATATTTTGTTTTCTGCTTTGACGATATTTCATATATCCTGCTGGTCTTTTTATTGGTGGCATAATGCTCAAATTTCTAAAAGAAGAAAAATTATTTCTTCTTTAGAGTCGTTTGCGTTGTTTCTTTTGGTTTATTTGTTTTTTTAATTAGTTTTATTACAAAATAAACTAATAAACCAAATGCAGCCCATGGAAGTATCGATGCAATAAATTGCAATAATGAATTTGTGCTATTTACAAAAGATCTTACAAGCTCTGAAAATCTAACAAACACAATTCCAATATAATTTGATTTTTCTCTTACTGTTAAAGTAATTGTAGAATAGTCAACTCTTTCTTCTATACTTTTTAAGGAGTCTTCAAGATAACCGATTACTCTTTCTTGATTAAATATTCTGTCATTAAGATTGATTTTGTCGTTTATGTTTGTGGCTTGAGAATACATTTCTTGATATCTTAAAAGTCTTTGTTTTTCAGTTTCTAGTTCGATCTTGTTATTTGTATATTTACCTGTAACATCGTCTGCTCCTTCATTGAGGCTAGTAACTTTTCCTATAGTCTTTAGTTGAGCAATTGTAGAATCAAATTCTGTTGCTTTTACTTTTATGGTATAAGTTCCGTTGTAGATGTATTTGATGTTTGCAATATTTGTATTAATGTTCTCTTTTAGAATAAATCCGCCTTTGCTATTTACTATTTCTTTTACTTTTGCAGCAGTCTCTTCAAATTTGCCGGTTTTTATTTCTATACCCATACTTGCATTCTTTATTACTTGCCTGTAGATTTCTTCTGGAGCAAAAGTTGAAGTCCCGGGCGCTCCTGGATAATATGCAGAATTATAACTACTTGCTATATCCGAATATTCGTAACCCAAAGACTCATAAGCTGCAGATTGCGCATATGATCTAGATGATAATCCCCTACCTATAGTTGTAGAAAATAAAAAAATAATTATTACAACAAATACTAACAAAATCAAAAACCAATTGTCCTTAATTTTTTCTAATTGTTCTTTAAATGACATAATTGTTTCCCCCAAATTTTATATATATTATATTAACTTAGATTTATATACTTGTTTTTTTATTTTGGTTTATTCCTTATTGCAACTACCGGGATTCGAACCCGAGTCACAAGCTTGGGAAGCTTGCATCCTACCACTAGACTATAGTTGCTTGAGCTGGTTGCGCTCAGCTCGCACGCAGCCTGTTTGTGTATTGTGCTGAGTTAATTATTTTTTAAATTTCTATACTTTGGCCAAAATTTAAAGTTACCTGCTTAACTTCTAAATTTTCTTTTTCTATTAGCTCTTGTAATTGCTCAGGAGTTCCATAAAGATTCATAAAAGTTCTATAATGCATTGGAATTACAATCTTTGGCTTTAATTCTTTTAAAAAATCAATTGCGCCTTTTGGATCAATTGTATATACTCCGCCAATTGGAAGTATTGCAATGTCTGGCTTGTATTTTTCTGCAATTTCTTTTATTTCCAGAAAATAATCTGTGTCCCCTGCAAAATATATTGTGTGCTCAAGGGTTTTTATAATTAAGCCTGTAGCTACACCACTGTCTGAACGATGCACTGCTTTAACAAAAGTTATTTCTAGCCCTTTGTAATTGATAGTATCACCAACAGTTCCGAAAAGAACCCATAGGCCTTTTGCTTTTAGCTTTTCTCCAAGGGCATTCTCGCAGATAACTGTGCTATTGTTGGCTTTTGCAATACTTTCAGTATCTCCAAGATGATCAAAATGATCGTGGCTTACAAGAATCAAATTTGGAGTAAAGTAATCAAGATTTGCTTTAATTAACGGGTTTTTAGAGATAAATGGATCAATTAAAATTTGAATATCCTGTGTTTCTAAAACAAAACAGGAATGTCCTATATATTCTAGCCTCATATTTATTTCTTTTCTTGTGCTTGGACCATCTTTGTATAGTTGTCCTTAATGGTGGCTATCTGGTTATATGGCCCAGTAAAATATAATCTCCCAATCTTTAGATATATTACAATTTCTTTAATATAAATCTTAAATCTTGTTTGCATTATGTTTTCTAGCCTTGAAAGCAAAAGTTTTTTTAAAATCTCAATATCTGAAAGCTTAAGAAGAAAAACATTATCTGGTTTTTTTGTAAACTCACTATGCGTTTCAAAAAGCATTCCTGAGTTTATGTCTGTTTTATCACAATCAATTATTATTTCAGAGATGTTGTTGGTGTTTGAGAGTTCTTTAATTAGTTCAAAGGCGTTGTTATCAAGATTAATAATAAACTGATCCTCAAAATTAAGATCCTTAAGAGCCATTATCTGCCTATCCAAAGACTGCTCAAAATTAACAAGCCTTGTTTCTATATTTTTCTTAATCTCCTCTAGATCAGAAATATAAAATGTTGCACTGGTCTTACCAATCTTTAGAAGCGTTGTATCTTCTTTTGATCTTTCCAAGAATATCTGTAGGTTTTTAACAATATCATCAAGGTATTGTAAAGATTTTGCTGGCTGGGATTTCTGTAAAAGGTCATTAATACTATTAATATTATTTAGCATCTTATTTTGAAGCTTTGACTCTACTATCTTTTTTCCTTTCTCTGTTATCTCATAGAAGTCTTCTGTTTTTTGTATAAACTCAAAGGCCACCAGGTTTTTTATAACTCTTGAAAGAGCTGCTCTAGCAGATTCTGTACTTGAATAATTAGGAATAATTCTTGTAAGTAGCTCATTAAAGCTTGTCTTCTTTTGATTAATCTGCAAAAGAATTGAATCTAATAATGTCATATTATATATATTTTAGAGGTTTTATTTAAAAAGCTTTTGAAGTACCATTTTATTATAAAAAACGTTAAAATTCATTTAAATTAAATACGGGGGTTATTTTATGACAGATTTACCAGTAGC
>CAZGLB010000055.1:0-3475 GCA_964526365.1 uncultured archaeon | reverse complement strand
TATAGAGGCTATGATTCTTGTGGTATTGCAGTTGTTGATAATAATACTAAAGAACTAAAAGTAATTAAAGCAAAAGGAAAAATAAGTAATCTAGAGACAGAAGTAAAGAAAGAAAATAATTTACATGCAAATATTGGAATAGCACACACCAGATGGGCAACACATGGAGAGCCAACAATAATAAATGCCCACCCACACACTGATTGTAAAGAAAATATTGTTATTGCACATAACGGCATTATAGAAAACTTTGAAACGTTAAAAAAATTTCTAGAAGCAGAAGGCCACATTTTTAAATCAGAAACAGACACCGAAATTCTAGCGCATTTAATTGAAAAATTTTATTCTGGAGATTTAAAAAAAGCAACACAAAAGGCCTTAAAAAAAGTAATTGGTACTTTTGGTTTAGTTGTAATGGATAAATCAGGAAAAGAACTCATTGTTGCAAGACGTGGTTCGCCAATTGTTATTGGCGTTGGAGATTGCGAATACTTTGTGGCAAGCGACGTTTCTGCAATAATCGAACACACAAATAAAGTAATCTATCTTGAAGACAACGAAATGGCTTGTATTAATGGTGGTTGTGACATCACTTCTCTTGATAACATCACTTTAGATAAAGAAACCATCGCAGTAGACATGAATCTAGAAGAAATAGAAAAGCAAGGCTATAAACATTTTATGCTAAAAGAAATACACGAACAACCAGAAACTCTTAAACAAGCAATCTTAGGAAGAATTGATTTTGAGAATAATACTGCAAAACTTGGCGGTATCAATCTTACAAAAGAAGAAATAAGAAATATCAAAAGAATAATTATTGTTGCTTGCGGAACATCCTGGCATTGTGGACTGGTTATTAAGTTTTCTATGGAAAGATTCTTGAGAATTCCAGTAGAAGTAGATTATGCTTCAGAGTTCAGATATAGAGATCCAATAATTGATTCTCAAACCCTAGTTATTGCTATTAGCCAATCAGGAGAAACTGCAGACACTCTTGCAGCAGTCAGAGAAGCTAAAGGAAAAGGAGCAAAGGTGCTTGGGATTGTTAATGTTGTTGGTTCAACTATTGCAAGAGAGTGTGACGGTGGAGTATATATTAGGGCAGGACCAGAAATTGGCGTTGCTTCAACAAAAGCCTTTACTAGCCAGCTTGTTTGTTTAAATCTTTTAACCCTTTATCTTGGAAGAATACAAGAAAGGATAGATGAACACTCTGCAAAAAAACTAATTAATAACCTTTTAGAGTTACCACAAATAATTAGAACAGAACTTTCAAAAGGCCAGGAAAGAAAAATACAAGAAATCGCAAAAGAATATTATACTTGTAAAAACGCACTATATCTTGGACGAGGTATAAACTACCCAATCGCCCTTGAAGGCGCCCTAAAACTTAAAGAAATCTCTTATATCCATGCAGAAGGTTACCCTGCAGCAGAGATGAAACACGGGCCAATTGCTTTGATTGATAAGGATTTACCAGTTGTTGTTATTGCAAATAATGATTTAAATTACGATAAAGTTCTTTCAAATATTCACGAAGCAAAGACTAGAGGTGCAAGAATAATTGCAATAGCCACACAAGGAGATACAGAGATAGAAAAAATATGTAATCACGTAATATTTGTACCAGAGACCTGTACAACCCTTACTCCTTTTGTTAATGTTGTACCACTTCAGCTTCTTGCCTATTATATAGCAGACCTAAAAGGTTGTGCTATAGATCAACCAAGAAATCTAGCAAAATCAGTAACTGTTGAATAATTTTGTATATTTGCAATTAAGAACCTTCTTTTTCAGTGTATTACAAAAATTACAATGTAATACATTTATATACTTCCTAATCGCTAAAATATATATGGAAATAGTAATTAGTGATTCATCAACTTTGATCTTATTAACTAAATCAAAATTAATTAATAATATAATTCAACATTTTGAATTAATAATCCCATCAATTGTATATGCAGAAACACAAAAAGGCAAAGAAAAAGGATATATTGATGCATATGTTGTTGAAGATTTAGTTAATATTGGTAAAATTAAAATTAAAGAGCCATCTAAAGAAACGATATTGCAAATAAGTAATCAGTTTAAACTTGTAAAGGGAGAACTATATGCTGTGGCATTATGTTTAGAAAATAAAAACAGAGTGATATTTATGGACGATAAAAAAGGAATAAGAATTTGCAATTTATTAGGAATAGAAGTATATACTGCATTATCTTTATTAAAAATATTTTTTCAATCTAAATTGATTACAAAACAAAATGCAGAAGAATATTTTTATTTCTTGAAAAAATTTGGCAGATATACTGATTATGAGTTAAATGAAACAAAAAAGGTTTGGGAGGCACAATAAAATGACTAAATCAAAAAGCTTATGCATTAGATTAGACGAAAAAACAACAGATAAATTAGAATTATTATCTAAATTAGAAAATCTAGATAAATCAATAATAGCAAGACAAGCATTAGATATTGGATTAAATAAAGTTTCTATAGATATTGCCATAAAACAATTTGTAGATGAAAAGATATCATATTCAGAAGCTGCAGCAATTACAGACATGTATATAGGAGAGTTTATGGAATTACTTGCTCAAAGAGGAGTTCAATTAAAGCCATATTCTCCAGAAATAAAAGCGCATTTAGACAAATCAGAAAAGCATCTATTACAAATATTGTCTGATCAAATAAAGAGAAACAAAATTAAATATACTATAGATAAATCCAAACAGAAGTCAAGAAAGAAAATTGAAAAATAAATAAAAAAAAGAAAAAGAAACCCAAGAAAACTAAAGTTTTCTGGGCCCAGGAAAATTAAAAAATTTTTCTTGGGAGATAGACTTAGTTCTTTGCTAAGCTAAATATTTCTTTTAAAGCAACTATTATTGTTGTTGGAACAACAAATGTTGTTATTGCTTGTAATACTCCTGCTAAATAAGGTCCAATACCTGTAATATATCCTATTACTGAACCCCCTAAAGTTGAAACAATTACAAGACTTACTGCTGTTAATAAATAGTCTTTTACTTCGTGGTCTGTAACATTTAAAAACCCAACAATTAATCCAAGTAGTACTAATACTGAAAATAGAATAGATACTACACCAGGATTAAGTAATTGCGAAATTAATCCGATTATTAAAGCAACTATAATTCCTATTATAAATGCCCATGCACCTAACTTTGCATGTAAACTTGTTTTCTTAGCCATTTTTTTACCCCCTTAATTTGGTTTTTTTATTAAAAGAAAACGATTAAACCTTTTACAAGGCCGTTTATATATCTATGAAAAAAACAGTATATAAAGCTTTCTTTTACTCAAAGATTATAAAGCTTTTCATACATAATATATATAACAAATAACCGGATTTAGTTAATAAAAAAAGAAAGAGTAAAATTATGAAAACTATTAAGAAAGCAACAGCTAGTTTAAATAAAAAAGAAGTTTTAGAAAAACTAAATAAACA
>CAZGLB010000054.1:0-3673 GCA_964526365.1 uncultured archaeon | reverse complement strand
GAAGATTATTATTTATTTCTCTAAGATCTTCTTTTAGTTTATCAATACTTCTAAATTCTACAAAACAAGAATCCGTGTCGCCATAGATTACTAGATAGCCTTTGCTTTCAAGAAGTCTAATCATATCTTGTATCTTTGATCTTACAAGATAATACATTATCTCTAGACTAGACCTTGAATACCAGCGAGCCCCAGAAAAGCCCATATACCCATAGGTTGAAGCTAAGAAAATCTTTAAGGCATACTGCTTAGCATGCATGTTTCTTTGATCTTGTGTGTCTTTTTCTAAAAGCTTTGCGCGTTCTTTATAGTCTGATCTTAATGTCAATAATTCCTCAAGAACTTCTGGAACAAAACCTTTCTTATTTTTACAAATATAATGTCCTGTAATATTTTCTAAAGCGGATTTATCACAGCATGAACAATCAACAGTCTCTGGAGAAATATTATAAGAGATCATTATAGAGATATGATAACTTCTAAAATCCAGAACCGCGATATTCTTGTGAAGCCCAGGAATTGGAGACTTAACAAACGCTCCACTAAATGTGAATTTCTGCCTTTCTGAAATCTCTTCTGCTCTTGGCTTGTTTGGAATAATTTTGTTTTTCTTAAAATAATATTTGAAGAATAATCTTTCAACCATTGCGCCAGCAGAAGAAAAAACAATATCATTAACTGGAAAGTTAATAAAATCAGAAATCTCAAAAGCTATTGGCATATAGTTGTTTGCTAGTTCTATTGTAGCAATTGTGTCATCTAGATTGTAATCAATAATCTTATAATAATCCTTTGAAAGATAAAGCTCTCTCATCTCTTTTGGTGGGAGAGTAAGCTTTGGGTTTCCTGTTAGTTTTGAATATAGAGAATTAAGGTCTAGCTTTGGATAATTAAATACCTGTAGATATCTTAGTAATCTCATTAAGGCATATACATCAATATGTATTGTGCCTTCTAGATTTACTTTTCTAGTCTGGGATTTAGAAAAGATAAGGCGACTATTTGAAAAACTTAAAGATTTCCCTGTGTGTGCCTTATAGGTTTTTTCTAGATATTCAAAGTCAAAGATTCCGTTGTATGTGTAAACTATATCTATATTCTTTGAAGCAATAAAATTTACAAACTCTTCAATCATCTGAGTCTGGTCAGTAAAAAGATGAAGATCTAGAAACTGATAGTGCTTTTGTAGTTCTTCTTTTCTTTCTTCTAGATTGTCTGTTTTATCTATTAGAAAGAATATTGCTTTTTGTTTGTTATTGTCAGTATAAGCTATTGAAATTATTTTATCATTTCCTGGTTTAGGAAAAGACAGACTTTCTGGAACTAAAACTTCTATATCAAACGAACAAATATTAAGTTTAGAAAGATTAGTGCTTTCTTTTGGTATTATTTCTGTTATTTTGTTTTCTGAATCTAGAGTGTATTCTACGTCTTTAAGATAACTTAGATTTTTGTCTAATAAAAATCTATAAACAAAAGGGATATCATATTCATAAAGCTTGTATTTCTTGTTTGGAAAAACATCAGTTTCAAAGAAATGAGTTCTTGCTTTTACTAGGTCTTCTATATTTTCAAAAATCAGTTTATAGATATTACTTTCTTTTAGAACTATGCCTTTAACATTTTGCGTGTTCTTTAGATTTTCAATGTCTGTGGTTTCAAGAGGGCAGTTTAAGGCTAGATAGAAATAGGGATAATAATCGATTGCAAACATTTCTTTCTTTTCTTCTGTTTTTAAAGTCGCAAAAAGAGTTTTATCTTTATAGAAAATATCAAGAAGTGTTGCTTTTTGTATTTTTTTTGATTCTTTTTCTGGTGATTTCTTAAAGATATTAAACATAATTAAAAACAATTAAAATAAAAAAAGGAAAACTATAGTAGATTGATTAAAATCACTACTATAAACAATAATGCTGTTAAACCAATCTTTTGTAAAACATTTTTTATATCAAAGACAATTTCTGTAACTTGATAAAGCATTATTAACCAATAGATTAGCATAAACAAGGTTAAGATTAACAACAGCAAGAAACCTATGACATTTGCGGTAGTAAATTCAGGAAATAACGTTGTGCTGTTGATTAGGCTTGGACTTAAGGCAGTTGCTTGTATTAAAGATATTAATGCAGGAAAGAACACTACAGCAATTATTGCACATAACACAACATATATTATTGCTGTTAACCTGAATGCTGAAAGAGTTGATAAAACCTTTTCAAATGGCTTTTTTGGTAGCGCATTTTTGCCTCTTATAAAATACATTATTAAGTATACTAGTAATCCTAATAACAACCAATTGATTAATATTCCAGAAAATATCTGGCTAAGCACATAATTACCCAAATCTTGCCCTTTTAACAACCAATAGATCAAAATATTAAAGATTACTGCAAGTAACACAATTATTATGCTTTCAGTAATAGTTATCTTATAAAAGAAATAATCGATTATTGCTTTTGGTCCTCTTTTAGATTTATAGGCCTCATGAAGGTTTGATTCTGATTTTTCTTTTGCTGGCATTTTTTCACCAATTTTAAATAAATTACCTAAATATATTTAGATAAAAGGATATTTAAATGTTATGAAAGCAGTTCAAAAGCATTTAAATATTTTTAGAATACTATATTCTATTAATGGCTACAAAAAAACAAGTGTTTTCTAAACCCTTTAATCTAGTTTATGAAAATAACTACCCTGATCTACTTGTAGGACCTGGATTTTTTACAGAACAAAATCTTGCAACTTCTTCTGATCCTAAAACCTGGGTTAAACAAAAACCAGAAGAGATTGAAAAAGAAAGAGCTAAACAAATCTTTACTTTCAAAAGTTTTAGAAAAACAGATGCTAACAGATTTGATAAAAACCTTACAGAGATACAGCTTCTATCTCAAGCAGAAAAAACCACAGAAATTGAGATAGGCTTAGAGGAAAAGAAAAGCAAACTTGTTAGAGAAAATTACTCTGGAGTAAATAACTTTTCTTACGGCCTTGAAGATCTTAAAATTATTGATAATATTAAGATTCCACAAAGTATTGATAAGGTTGTTAGCGACGGCGACCTTAAAGCTAAAGAAGGAATATTAAGACTAAATGAGAAACTTGAAGACGTATATAAGATTGAACAAATATTATCTCTGGGGCTTCTTGGAGTAACTAAAAACAGAATACTTGTACCAACCAGATGGGCAATAACTTCAACTGATGATATCATTTCTAAGGATTTGATTGAAAATACTCTTCTAGATTATGCAACTATTGATAAATACGAAGTGTTCTCTTTTATGTTTTATCAAAATATCTTTTATGTTTTGTTTGTCCCAAGAATTTGGGGCTTTGAACAAATTGAAATTCAAGGAGAAGCAATCTGTAAAGACTTTGAAATTAATGGGCCAAGAAAGAAATATGCAAGTAGCGTTACTGGAGGTTACTATGCTTCTAGAATTGAAGTTGCAAGATATCTTTCAAAAAGAAAAAGGCAAGCATCAGTAATTGTTTTTAGAGACATCTCTCCTGAGTATCACTCAAAAGGAGTTTGGGTGATAAGAGAGACTGTTAAAGAGGCATTAACAAAAGAACCTTTAGTTTTTGAAACCCTAGAAGACGCAACAGGTTTTATTAATCAGCATATAAGAAACGGAATAAAATTCTGGTTAAACCACTCAGAGCTTTACAA
>CAZGLB010000053.1:0-3889 GCA_964526365.1 uncultured archaeon | reverse complement strand
TAATGTGAAAAACATGATGGATTTTAAAAAATCATTCTTTTATGGATATACTAATATCAAATGGTGCTATTTTGTTTTATTATTAATTTTAGCAATAACTTATGCAATAACTGATGCCTATGAATTAACAACAGTATATTTAGTTTCTTTATTTCTATTCTTTATAATAGGATTTGGAGGATTGATTGGCACAAAGATTTCAGGGAAATTAAAAACTATTAAACTATCCTGGAAATCATTATTAAAGAACATGGGAATCTATACTGTTGTATCTATTATCTTTTTTATAGCTCAAATCGCATTAGTAATTATTGGAGTATTATTAATTTCTTTATTAGTTTCAACAAGCTCGTTAACAAGTATAACTTCTATTGAAGAACTAATATATTCTATGCCTTCTAGTACATTAGTTTTAATGATATTAATATTTTTAGTATTTGGTTTCTTAATATTGATTTTAGAATTAATAAAAACTATGGGGATAGTAAAATACTTTAAAACTAATAAATTTAAAGACATCTTTAAAATTAAAAAACACTTTAAAGCAATATTTACAAAAGATTATTTTACAATTGTTTTCTTTGTTGTAGGCTATGCAATAATAACAATAATTGCCGTAAGCATAATCTATTTATTATTAAGTATATTTACTGACACCATCGCAATGATTATTGTTAATTTCTTAGCAATAGTTATAATGTACATAATTACAAGCGCACACTATTCTTTAATATCAGACTATCTTGTGGATAAAAAGTAAAGCTTTTTATTCTCTTTTTCTCTTTAATTATATATTAGTAGTTGGTGTTTTGGCATTTGGGACTTTAGTCTCAAAAAGGAAAGTCCACTCACTAGGTTAAAATTAGTTTCTGAATAGAAAATAACACGGCTTATTGTTACTAAACAGATGATGTGTAAAACTGATGGACAATTAAGAGAAGCTGAAAAACTGCAGAAAATAATTCTAGTGCAAGGAAGTTTACTTCCGCTTAGACAGATACGCCAAATTAGTACAGAAAGTGGCTTATAGCCAACTACTATTTTATTTAAATCGCAAGCTTTCCTTTTTTTACGCCTTCTTGATATAATTCAGAAAGATGCTTTTTATTTGAGGAATATTTTAATATTCTTCTAACATTGCCTTCAGGGTAAATAACAGTAACATTTGAATAGGCCTGTATTTCGTCAATACATGGTTCTTCAAAAAGATGATAACTATTATGTACAAAAAACTTAACCCCAAAATAGAAGGACTTAGTAAAGAGGTTAATTAGAGTAAATGGGCTATTAAGAACTTTACGTAGCTTTGTCTTCTTTTCATTCATTATCCAGATAATCTTTTTGTCTGGGTTTTCTTTTACTATTTTTATAAAATAATCGTTTGGTATTTCTTCGCCATCATAAAGATTATCATAATTGGTTTTAAGATAGATATATGGTGCAAGAAATGAAGAAACCTCAATAACGTCTATTGTGTTCTTTTTAGCATCTAATAGTCTTGGTCTAAGATGTTTAGTATCATAGACTTTAACATAGAAATTAATCTTGCTTCTTTTTATTTCATCTACATCTAGTTTATGTTTAATAGTTTCAATATCTTTAAGAACTTCTAAATCAATCAATTGTAGGCTTTTTTTATATAATAAAAGATTTGTAACTTTCTTTAACATCTCAAAAGCATCCATGGTTAGAAATTTTGTTCTTTTTGAAACTAATGTTTTTGTATATACTTCTGAACCCATAGTAACTTGTTTAGATAAGAAATAAGCAGCACCATGTGCTCCAGCAGAAACAGCATAGATGCTATGAATTCTAGGGTATAAATCTTTCTTATAAAAAGAAGTAAGCACTCCTGCGGCAAATACCCCACTCATGGCTCCGCCTTCAATAATTAATATAATATCTCTTTCCATAGTTTATTCTATTATTATGAATAACAATTATATTTATATTTGCTTTCTTTATTTAGTATAATGATGACTGGAATAATAATTACAATTGTCGGGCCAATGTTTTCTGGAAAAACTACAGAATTACTTAGACTAATGGATAGAGAATTGATTGCTAAAAGAAATTGCATTCTTTTTAAACCCCAAATTGACAATAGATATTCGAAAGAAGACGTGCTTAACCACAACGGAATTGGAAGAAAAGCAATTATTGCAAGTAACTCTCACAACATCTTGGACAAAACCCTAGAACTAAACAAACAAAAAGCAATAGAAAACGTTTTTATTGACGAAATTCAGTTCTTTGATTCTGAGATTATAGAAATAGTAAATAAAATTATTGACTTAGGAATAGACGTTTATACTTGCGGTCTTAACCAGACATTCAAAGGAGATCCCTTTCCGTTTAAAGATGGAAAAAAAGATATTGGCTACTTGATGGCAATAAGCGATCAGATAATCTCCCTTGATGCAGTATGTAATGTTTGTGGAAAGAAAGCCACAAAGACCTATAGGACCGGAACAGACACCGAAACAGTGGTTGTTGGTGGACAAGAAAAATACCAAGCAAGATGTAAGGATTGTTTTAAAAAATAAAACTGATAAATTATGCCAATCAAACCAAAATTAAAAAAAAGATGGGGACAACCTAATAAGATTATTGAAAATACTCCAGATATAACTAATAAAGAAGCATTTTTTATTAAATCCGAAAAAGAAATTAAAGAAATATCAAAAAACAGAGAAGAAAGAGCTGTTGGTCCAGATTTAGAAAAATATAATGCTTTTGAATTAAAATATAAAGGAAAACACATTATAAGAATACATACACACGGGCCAGGAACAAGGCATATGCCAAGTCCAGCTGATATTGCTGTATTCTTTATGGATTTTTTTAATAATCACCTTATAGAAAAAAACAAAACCATTTTTAATTCTGTAAATAAAGAAGACCTTAAAACTGCAAAATCAGAAGTAATCTCGATTATTGATAAAAATGGTAAAGAAAACGGCAGAATTCATGTGCACCTATCTATAGAAGCAGTAAATCAATTAAAAGAATATTTCTTAATGATGAGTCTAAGTACAAAAGAACAAATTGAAAATAAAATTGCATGGGACATTCAGCAATTAACTAGAAAATCAATATTAGAAAAGCACAGAAAAAATATTCAATTAACTGAAGATCAAAAATATAGATTACATTTAAAAGCAACAAGATATTATTATGAAAAGGTGCTTAAGATGAATATGCAATTTAAAGGAATGCCAGGATATAAATATAATGAAAAGTCAAATGAATTTGAAAAGATATAATACTTATATTTATAAACAATTCATACATAAAGATATAAAATAAAATAAAGGAGAAAAGATAAAATATGGATGAATCAGTACAGTTTATTGCAAATTTTGATAAATTTGTTTCTATTAAAAAACTAACAATAGATAAGGATGTTGGGCCAAAAGAAGTCATTGAGTTTTTAACAAGCGTAGAATTTTCAACTTCTCAAAAGATTAAAGACTATCTTGGAAAGCTTTGCGACACAAAGAAATTTGAAGAAAAGACAAAGTCCTTGATGGCTCTTGAACCTGGAAAATTTATAGACGAAGTTAATTCCAATAACACAAAAAAGATAATCAAAGAATTTATTCCAGAAGGCATGGACAAGAAAGAAGTTAAAGATGCTTACACAGAACTATTCAAGGTCTATTTGATTGAAAAATATGCACAAGAAAAAGGAGTTGTTTTTGCAGCGCACCACATAGTCTTTCCAGCAAATAAGAAATTAATGAAAATAAAGAAATAAAATGAGTCTAGATACACTAATAAAAGATGTAATTAAACACTTTAAATTAGATTTATCAGTAATTTCTTTAATTTTAGTAAATGTTATTACTTTAATTTTGGCAATTATACAAAAATGGGATCTAAAAAC
>CAZGLB010000052.1:0-3929 GCA_964526365.1 uncultured archaeon | reverse complement strand
AGATTCTATTTGGATAATATTATTCATTGTTTTTTCTATTTCTATTTATGTTTGGACAAAGAAGCAAATTGGTAATGAGTTAATTTCTATTTTAATAACTGGTTTTTTAGTATTTTTATTATTCTACAGATATCCAAACCTTATTTGGTTAGTTGCAATTGGTGTTGCAATCTATTGGATATTTGGAAGTGATTTAAAAACCGGAATAAAAAATGCCTTTAGTTTAGGGGTAAAAAAATAATATGTTTGACTTTCTTAATTATTTTGTAATTGGCTTATTAATTATCTTATCCTTTCAATATAATTATTCTTTTTTTGCACCGCTTATAGTCCTATTGTATTCTCTTTTCTTTCCAGGAATTTCAAATCTTATTCTTGTAATTTTTCTAATAGGCGTATTATTTTTTACAACTGGAGAGATAATTTCGCTATGGTGGATAATAATAGGAGTTTTGTGTGCAGTAATAATCATATCTGGAATTTTTGGCAAAAAGAGTGCACAAAAAGAAGATGGTGGAAATTACGAGGATCTTTTAAAGATGCTTGGTAATCAATAAATTATTTTAATCTGTTAAGTATATTTCTGTTTTCTTCAAGAATATCTTTCATGATTTTTGTTAAACCATTAATCTGTGCTTTGATATCGCTTAATTGCGTTTCAAGATCAGATATTTGTTTTTTTAGCTCTGAATTAGTATTATCAATTTTAATAGTTTTAGTTATTACAACTGGTTCTTCTTTTTCAAATTCTTTAAATGTTTCAGAATCAGAGATATCTTCTGTTGCTTTTTCTAAGTCTTCTGTTGTGGTTTTTGGCTTAGCTCTTGGTACTTTTTCCTTTCTTGGTATTTCAGAATCTGTCATGTTTGATTCGCGTTCAACAGCCGCTGGTTTTGATTCTTCTTTAGCTGGTTTAGAACTAGCCCCCTTCTCAGAAATTGCTTCTTTATAATATTTATCAATATCTGCATCATCGACTCCTATATCCTTTAATGTCTGATAAATAGTCTCTTTATCTACGTTTGCTTCAAGCAATTCATTTATGGTGTCTTTAATTAATGTAACATCTACCATTTTGTATCCATTTAAATAGTAATATCTAGTAAAGATATATAATATATTATTTATATAAATGTTTTGATTTAAAATATGAATAGGTTATAACAATAATTGTAATAAAATATGATACAAGTAACTTCCTGGAGTTCCCTTTTTGAAGGAATGTATGGGCAAAAAGAATTAGCAATATTGTTTAATGATGACTATTTTGTGTCTTTACTTCGTTCAAAAGATCCATCGTCTGTTCTTGTACAAGTTTATAAGGTCTTTGCTGTTGATGGAGATATTGAGTTATTTGCAGAAACCTTACCAAATCAATGTATTGTCTATGAGAAGCATTTTGATATAGGAGATAAGAACACCTATAAGTTCTTTATCTTAAACACAGACACAGAGATAATAGACACAATAAATCTCAATGAACACATTGAGAAAAAAATGTTAAAGCTAAATAAGATAACCAGTTCTATAATCTCAATAATTAAATCCTATAACATAAAATTATTGTCCTTAAAGATGCTACCAGTAGAAGTTAAGAATTATTTCTTTTCTGATCCATTTGTTGTTAAAGTTCTTTCCAATTCTCCAAACAATTTGGATTTTGTTCCAGAGATTACTTCTGTTGATAAATTGCTTGTTGGAAGAAAGAACGGAGTAACAATAAATGCAAGTCTTGAAAATCTAAGATCAATTGTAGTTACTGGCGGCAAAGAAGAAGACAGAATATTTTCCATGAAAGTAATTGCAGAAAACTATCTCTTGTCTTCAAAGAAAGTAGTTGTTTTCGATAACACCGGAATTTTTAAAACACTATCTTATCCTCAACAAAAAGAAGAGCTATTGACTGCCTTTGATATGAAGGTTTCGCCTTTTGGTTTTCCAATCAACACCATTGATTTCTTTAAAATAAAGTTGCCACTATTTATGATTCCAAAAAGAGCGTTTATTAATATTTTTAAATTTGCAGGTATTTCCGAGAATATTATTGCAGAAACATATACAGATAAAATAAAAAATATAGACGAATTAATAGATAACATAATTAATCTAAAAATCACAGACGAGATTACAGAGTTTGAAAAATGGAGAATAATTTCTAAATTAAATATTATTAATGATATCTATAAAAATTATTTTGAAGAAACAGATATTTCTATAATCTTTGAAAGCACCTATAAGAATATTGGTTCAAGTAAGGTTTTTTTGATTGATAAAAACAATCCACTTTATGTTTATTATATTTATGGTATTATAAAAAAGATTTCTCAAGATATTAAAGAAGACATTTTGGTAATTATTCCTGAAGCAAATGACATATTGAATAATGCGTTAATAGGAAATGAATTATTGACAATTCTTAGAGAAAATCCAAAAATAAATTATTGTTTAGGTGCAGACAATATTGCTGATTTTATAGACAAAGACGTTGCAAAGGTAAGAATTGAAGTGGTTTCTGAAAATGACGTAGTTATACGTTATCCAGACAAAGACCCATTAAGGCTTCTATTACGTCCAACTCTAACCAGTAGCAACATAGAGATAAAAAAGGAAGAAGTTATTGTATAGTTTATAAGATTAATATGAAATACGTAGATTCTGTAATTCTGAAAAACAAAAAATTCAAGATATATAGAATAAATCAATTTGAAGTTCCGATTTTTAAAAAACTGCATTTAGAAATTATAAAAGATGTTCCTAGCGAATTTGATTCGCCATATAATTATTCAAGATATAAAGAAGACATAAAATTAGGAAACGATTTGATTTTTGTAATGTATTCTGATAAAAATCCCGTTGCATATGGCAGAATTTCGTTTAGAAAAGCAGATTCTAAAAATATAAACGGATTAGTAAAGCATTATGGCATAAATAAAAAAGAATTAACAAAAGTTTGCGAAATTGATGGTGTAGGTGTTATTTCAAAGTTTAGAGGATATGGTATTCAAGATTATTTTCTTAAATTTAGAGAAAATTATATGAAAGATAAAGGTTATAAATATTTATTTACTGCAACACATCCAAAAAATAAATATTCTTTAAACAATATAATAAAAAACGGCTACCAGAAACAAAAACTCTATAAAAACTACAAAGGTGTAGATAGGTTGTTGTTTAAGAAGACCATCTGATTTTTGTGATTTTTGTTTCAAAACCGTCTAAAACCGAAAGCTATATATACTAGAAAAAAGAATAATATTTATATAGGTTTGCTTTAGTTTGATTTTTTAAGATTATTTATTCGTGCAAGCTCTATTTTTAAAATTATGCAAAGAAAAAAGTTAAGAATGCAAAAGGAGTGATATAAATGGCAATGAAGTGTCCAGAGTGTGGCAAAGAGAAGGTCTATAAAGATCCAAGAACAGGAGAGTTAGTTTGTAAGAATTGTCATACAATTATAAGTGAAGATATGGTGGATATGGGAAAGGAATGGAGAAACTTCGATCAGTCTCCAGGCTCAGAACAAGCAAGATCTGGTTCACCAATGAAATATGTTAAGATTAACAAAGGTCTTGAAACCATGATTGAAAGATCAGGTAGAGATCTTAGAGGAAATAAACTATCCTCAAAATCAAGAGCACAAATGTATAGATTAATCAAGTGGCATAAGAGATCATCAATCTCAAACTCCATGCAAAGAAATCTTTCTATTGCTTTAACAGAGTTACGAAGAATGGGTTCATATTTAAATATCCCAGAATCATTAATTGAAACAGCTGCTTTACTTTACAGAAAGACAGTTGAAAAAGGTTTAATAAGAGGAAGACTAATCGAAGCAGTAGTTGCTGCAGTTCTTTATTCTGTATGTAGAACATACAATGTTCCAAGAACATTAAACGAGATGGCAGAGGCTTCAGGTCTAACAAAGAAAG
>CAZGLB010000051.1:0-4011 GCA_964526365.1 uncultured archaeon | reverse complement strand
CAAATTAATAATTGATTCTTTTGTTAATTGTGATAAGATATTTACTTTAGACAAAAGCATAATACTTAATTCTGTAGGCAAGCTAAATACAGAAAAAACAAAAGAAATAGTTTCTAAGATAGTAGAGATTATAAGCAGTTAGCATTATCCCTAACAAAATCTAATTTATTTAAAAACCTAACACCTCTTATAAACATATAAATGGTGTTAAAAAATGAATAAAAATTAATTTTTGGAATATTTATTGCTATAGTTTTAATTATAGGAATTTTAATAGTAAATGAATTTGTTTTGTTTCCTTTTGGTAAGGTGACAAATATACATACAGATTGTATTCTTTCTGATTTAAATGATTTAGTTGCAGATTCTGAAATTATTCTTATAGGAACTGCACAAGATTCTAATTGGGTACGTTATACTTATCAAGGTTCTGATATATTTGATTTAGCTACTAATCAATCAGTTGGGGGTTTACACACAAAAACTGGTATTGAGACGCATACAATAGTAAATATTAATAATGTTATTAAAGGAAACTATGAAAATGAAGATATTGTTGTTAAAACTCCTGGTGGTTGTAATTTAAGAACAAATAGTTGTGTTCTATTCTCAGGAACTAAATTAGAAGAAGGAAGTACTTATTTATTATTTTTAACAGAACCAAATGAAAGAGGAGCTTATGAAGGAATAGACACCTGTAGAGGCGAATATAAAGTAAATCTTGATTCTCAAGGAAATATTGTTGGTAACATCTTTTACACATATACTCAAGAAGATTTATTTGGGTTAATTAAATAACTAATTGGCCTTTTGATTGATAGTAACAATCTATCTACTATAGCTTGGGAAATTAGAATTAAGGTGTGGTTTTAAATCAGCTAATAATTTATTATACTGTTCTATCATTTTAAGTATTTGCCCTTCATCTAATTGATAGGATTGTGTTTTTTTATTAGGGTCAAGTTCATCTAACTGCATTTGTGTTGCCATAACCATATCATTATCACTAACTTTCTTATAATATGCTAGTTGTTCTTTTAATTCTGCAGTTCTTTTCTCTCTTTCTTTTATTGATTCTTTAGATTCTGGTTTTTTTGTTTTTTCAGATTTTCTTATTTTTTTTAATTGTAGTTCATACTCTTTTATTGTTTCAGAGATTGTATTATATTGTAAAACAGCGTCTTTGTTCTTCATTATAGCTTTTGTTCTGGAATCAGGACTAGCAGAGAAGACATCACTGCCTTTAACAATAATTTTACCTGCAAGTAAATCAAAGATATCTGGCGTAGCAGATGTGGGAATTTCGACACTTGCTATTTTTCCACTTTTTTTGTTTTTTATACCTTGCCCTGTTCCAAATAAGACAATTGAATTGTCTTTACATAATTCTATATAAGAATCTAGTCCTTCACAAAGTTTTTTCTCTCTTAAATTTAATTTTGTTTTTGCTAAATATGCTGCTTTAAATGCTGCTGGCATTTTGTCAATTTCTTTGCTTGCAATATTATTCATCATATATTGTGCTCCCATAAATTCAAGCTTAGGGTATCCTGATGCAATTTCTAAATATTGATTAGCATCTTTTTTTATTTCTAAAATACCTATATGAAATATGCCAGAAATTAATTTTGTTGAAATATAATTATATTCTATTAATTTAGAAGAACTATTTTTTTTAATAACCTCTGGTATTTTAGTATTGCCCATTGATTGTATTTCACGATTTGATTCTTTTTTTGTAATTTTTACTTCTAATTGGGAATTAGGATACATAAAAACACCCCGTGCGTGTTTATCTGTAGTAGTTATGTCAGAAAGATTGAAATAAGAGTTATTTTCTGTAATAACTAAGTCTTTGTCTTCTAAAACAAAACCATGATTATTAGGATCTAAAGATCTACTGCCCATTCCTGGTCCTTTAGAAACTGGTGGCAAAGAGCTTTGTGGCAATACTAATTTTTTTCCTGCTCTTTTAATGTAAACATTGCCTATGGTTTTAAAGGTTGGGGCAAATATAGAAACTTCTTTTACTGCGGATTTAAAAAGAAAATGATGTTTTTTTAAATTTTCTACTTTCTCTTTGTATTTGTCTTCATAAACATATTCTACAGAAATTCCATTTATATGTTTAGAAATAACAATTGGTGGATTTTTTTTAAATTCTTCAGCAATCTTTTCGCATTCTTCTATTTCTGTAAAGATTTTACTAACTTCTTGGCCTTGTTGTTTAGCATCTTCATATTCTTTTGAGTATTCTTGAGACGCGTTTTTAATTTTTTTAAGACTATCTTCTTTCATTTTATTTATACGCAATAGAAATTCAGTATCTGATTCTGCTTTTTTAGCCATAATTTATCTTTATCCAACTTTTACACAACCAAAGTCTTTTGTTAATGGATTATATTTTCTTGGTTGTTCTATAAGTTTATTGTAGTCTTTCCCGCTTTCTGTTTTTGTTAAATCTGTTTCTTTTAATTTCTTCATGCCTTTAGTCGTGGCCTTTGACATGTTTTCAATGCCTTTTTCTCCATAACCAGCACTCATTCCTTTCAGTGTAGCTGTTGCTTTTTTCATTTGTTCAAGATCTCCTCTTTTTTCCATTTTTTTTAACATATCTGGTAGATTTTTCATTTGTTTTATCATTTCTGGAGTCATTTGTTTCTTTTGTTCTGGCGTCATCTTAGGATCTGCAGTTTTCACTAATCTTTCTATATCATCAGGAGACATATTTTTAAACATTTCAAGAGAAGCAAATGCTTGTTCAAAGTTATTCCCCACATTTTTCAGGTTTTCTGAAAAGTCTGCCGGATCTATGTCTGGTATGGTTGCAGTAATTGCTTTTTGTTTAACCATTAGTAATCCCATAGGGTTTTGAAAGATTTCATCTAAATTTGTTAATCCTTTTCTATAAATAGAATCTTTAGTTACAATTATTTCTTCATAAGTATCTGATTTTGCAGAAAATACTTTCTTTGTTAATTTGTTTTTATAGTCTATTCCTTTTGCTCCAATGCTTGTGGATTTAATTGGCAAACTATAGATTTTATCGTTATAAACATCAATAAATGCACCACCACTTAGATTAAATTTTATTTCTGCAACAGGTGTTGTAATTCCTTCTTCGCAATGTGAATAGTTTACATTAAAAAAACCTTTAATTAGTTCTATATTTTTAAAAGTTTGTCCGCCAGATACTTTAAATTCGCTATTTGGTCCTGCAAAAATACTTTTAGATGCATTTGATCTATAGTCTTTATATAATTTATTTTTATAATTTACATCTAATTGAATTGTTGTGCCTTTTCCTGAAATTAAGGTATCTCCATCCATTAACTTAGGGTAATCTTTTTCAAATTTAAGTAGTTTACTATTGTCTTTTGTTTTTTGGAATTCTGTTAATAGTTTTGTTCTTATTTCAACAGACGGCATATTTACTTTTGTTCCGTTTTTTCTTTTTATAAAGGCGTTTTGTCCTGTTACTATAAAATTAATTGAGCCGGCTTTTTCTATAAATTCCATAAGCTCTCACCAAATTATACTAATTTTCCGCCGCATTGTTTACAAAACTTTGTGCCGACAGGGTAGTCTATATTACAGGCCTTACAATTAACAAATAGTTTATATCCGCAACCTTGGCAGAACTTAGTGCCAGGTTCTAATTTTGCTTTACATTTTGGGCATTTAACTAAAGTTTTAACTGCACCCTTACCTTCTTTAACTTTATTTACTCCTTTATTTATTCCGCTGGTCACAGCATCTCTAGTTCCATAAGTAATTTCGTCTTTTACTCCTCCGACTACTGCATTTTTAATATCATTAAATAGTCCCACTATATCACGCTCCAAAATTTATTTATTATACAAAATAGAATAGATGATATGTTTAAATATATTGTTATTTCCATAAAGGATCATTAAGTAAAGTAGATTCTATGTTAAAAGTATGTATATTTAAAGACTTTTAAGCCATAACTTTATTTGAAGATATTATGATTACTACAGAACATAAATC
>CAZGLB010000050.1:0-4043 GCA_964526365.1 uncultured archaeon | reverse complement strand
CACATAGAAATAACAAACTTACTGATAGAGGGCTACAATACAAATATTTCAGATATTAAAGAAATCATTGATTTTGTATTTTCTGTTTCTAAAGATATTCCTTTGCACTTTTCTAGAGCTTTTCCCCATTATCGTTTAAATAAGATTATTCCAACAAAGCTAGAAACTCTAAAGCTTGCAGAAAAGTTAGCAAAAGAAAAGGGATTAGTTAATGTTTATCTTGGAAATATTTAAGATCTTTTTTTAAATATTTCTATGCATAAAATAGATAGTGAATTGATGCATAGGAAAAAAACATGAGAACAACAATTGAGATTAGAGGGTTTCCCGAATTAGTATTAGAGAAAGCAGTATCTACTGGTATCGCCAGATCTAAAACAGATGCTTTAAAGATTAGTATTCTAATAATGAATGATAAATTCCAACTTGTTGATAATATAAAAGAAATAAATGATCCAAAGCTAATTTCTGCCTTTAAAAGAAAAGAGAAAGAAATGAAAGCAAAGGGCAAGAAAAACATAACTCACGACGAAGTCCTGAAAAAATATGGTTATTTGTTAAAAAAGGATTGATTTTCTTCAAATTCACAAAATTTTTGAGAATGCGGTTTATTATACTCCTTAATCTATTTCTATCTGTATGTGTTTGTGGATTATAGAATATAAAGAAGACTGGGACGTCTATTTTAATACGTTAGACAGAACGATACAATCTCAAATTTTTAAAAAAATAAATAAATTACAATTTGATATAAACGCGAGACATTTCCACAAAGTTAATTTTTTTGTTTTAGAAGTCAATCAGTATAGAATCGCCTTTTTTGAAAACAAAAAAACCAAAATTAGAACTATTGCATTTGTTGGGAATCATACACAATATGAAAGATGGTATAAACTTTATTTTTAATATTTAAATAACCTTAAATAGCCACAATATTATCATTACTCCAAGTCCTGCTGGGCCAAACAAAGCCGAAATTATTAGCGTAATAGCAATTGGCAGTTTAATTCCAAACACAAAATAGCACAAAAGAAAACCAAGTGCTCCAAAAATACTATTTAATATTATATTTTTTAATAGTCCAAGCAACAACACAGTTATTCCAATAAGCGCAATCCCAACAGCAAGTATTAGATAATCCATATATTCTAGAAGATTATAACCTTTTATATACTTTTTTAATTATAAATTATATATACTTAAAAAAAAGATTAACCATGACTGCAGAAAAACAACTAGACTACGAGTCACAAAAACTAAAAGAAAATCTAGAGTTACAAGAATTACAAACAATAATAGGTAAAGCTCTTTCAATATCTCCAAAGACAGAAGATGATTTGATAAAGCTTATTCCTAATGCAAAGTATGAGCAAATAGTTCAAGCTTTAAAAAATATGTTATTTTTAAAAATAATCACAAAAGAGGGCTTTCCAGTAACCTATTCTCTAGCTCCAGGAGTTAAAGATAAGTTAATTGAGAAAAAGAAGATTTCTGAAAATGATAAAAATCTATTAAAGGTCGCTCTAATGATAGAGACAAAATCTAATGACAAGTCTGATTTAAGGAAAGGCATGGAACAAATAATGGATTCCTTAAAGATTGATGATCAGTATTTGATATATGATATTAGTCTTGCAGACATAGTAGTTCATGATGATCTATTTTCTACATATATTTCTGCTAATCTGTCTTGTAATTCCATAACCTCATTATTTAGATTAATTTATTTTTATGGTGCAACCTCTGTTGAAGTAATAAAACCTGACAAATTTACAGTAACAATCTCTGATCTTCAGCAAGCAGCATTTACAATAACTGACATGACACACGGCTATGCCCAGATGATATTTAAGTTAAGAAAGGAAAATTCAGAGCTTGCAAAATTAAGAAAATGATTTTTTAAAAGCAGAAATGATTTCGCCAGTTGCTTCTTTAAAGTCTGGCACATGAAGAATCAATTGTGGCAGTTCATTTTCCCAGAGTTTTTCTCTTTCTTCTATTGCTTCTATGAATTTTTTTAAATTAAAAGTTTCATTATATAACGCAAGTTTTTTATTTATTATTTCAAGATCAATTTCTGTTTTTTTTGATATTAAAAAATATAAATCAAAAATGTCTCTTGCTTTTTTTCTAGTAATTATTGCTCTTACTTTTTCTGCTAATATTTCTTTAATGTCTAACGTATTAATGTAAAAAACCGGGAATTCGTTATATATGTGGTTTACTTTAGAAATGGTGCCTTTGGAAATATAATCGTTTCTTCTAGAAAAATCAATAGTCATTTTACATCTGGTGTTGTTTGTGTTTTTGTATAGTGGGCCGTAAAAGTAAATATAAGTGTCTTGAAATTTATTTTCTTCTATTTTATAGTCTATTAAAATATTATAATCTGTAAGTAATGCCTTTGTTTTTTCTAATATTTCACCAACGTCTAAATTTTCATCAACAATATTGAAATCCAGATCTTCAGAAAATCTGTCTAGTCCATGACAAAGCATTAGAGCAGTTCCTCCCTTGAACATTAATTTGTCTGGAGCCAATTTAGATATTGCAAAAAGTATTGCAATGTGTAAGTAGTTTTTTTCTACTTGCCCTAGATTAAAATTTAATTTGTGTTTATAAATTTTTAATTCCTCAATAGTTATCATAATTAATTTCCTCGTTTACATTTATCTTCCACCTAGAGTTATTTGTTTTTGAGTTTTTAAGATTTCTATTTAATAAAACATATTTTTTAATTTTTTTAATTCTTTTTTCATATTCCTCGTATATGCTTATTTCGTGTTTTTCCAGTATATACCCAACTCTTCTGATAAGATTATTATTATTTATTCTATTTAAGTAGTTGATGATTTTATCTTTATCAAGGTTATCTGTTATTAATTTTTTTAATTCAGATATACTTACATATTTTTGATAGAGTAAACAATCTAATAGCAGCTTTTCTTTTTCTGCAACAAATATTTCAAAATCTCCGTATTTTATCTTTTGATATCCAAAGAAACATTTTTTATTTATTTTTATAAATTTAATTTGGTCTAGTTCTTTTTTCTGTTTAGTTATAGCGACAGTTAACTTTAAGGGCATTTGAGTAGTATAACCATAAAAATTAAGTGCAGATAAAAACGAAAGATACGAAGGATTAATGATTTGCGTTGCATAAATTAATGGGTCCTCATAAATCGTATATTTCCCTTTTTCTATAGTTTTTATTTTTTTAATATTTCTGCAGATATAGATTTCAGGATATTTAATTCCGTAATGTAGTTTTATATCTTTGTTTCTAAATAAAGGAAGTTTAGTAAATTTTGATAAATCCATAAGTAATATATGCACAAAAACATTTATAACCCCTTTTACAATATAAACTATACAAAACAGTATAATTTAATAGCAAAAGAGAGGGGCGCGAAAAAACTAAAAAGATATCATTTTTGATATCTTTTGATGTTTTTTTTATTATCTTTGTAATCTCTTGTTTATATGATCAAAAAACCCCAGTTTTGTCTTAAGATCAATTCTCTAATACCTTTGGCAATTTAATAAATATAAAAATCGCATTTTTAGTAAAATCCATTTAAAAGGCGCGATTTAATTTCTATTTTGCAGCGCATTTTCAAAAGACAACAAAGGTAATTTTTTTTGATTTCCATAATTGTAAACTGTAATTTATAACTGCAAAATATATAGTAAAGCTCCCTTAATAAATTTCTAATTTTGATTTTTTCTAAAATCCGTTAGAAAGGCAAGCGATTATACATAAAAATAATTTGGGTTTCCCTGAAATGCCATATATTTACACACTTTACAGCCAACCTGCCGTATAGCCAAAAAAACTAACTGTTTTTAAACATTACTCCTCTTTAAGTTCTATATTCCTAGTCATTATTAGGAATAAGGAATCTGTTTTGTACTGGAAATTTTTTTTCTAAACCAGTCAGTTATACACACAGGTTCAATCTTCATAGAAACAAAGTTTCTTTAATATAAAAGAAACTAAAATGGAGGAGAAATAAATGAAGAATATAAATGTAAAGAAAGTA
>CAZGLB010000049.1:0-4223 GCA_964526365.1 uncultured archaeon | reverse complement strand
ACAAGCTCTGGCAGCTCTTTATCAAGAATTGAGGACAGCATAGAAATGGTTTTAGTATCAAGATTATGGGTTGGTTCATCAAGAATTAAAAGACCTAGTCTTTTTGTTAAAGATAAAGCAATTGCAACTCTTATGCTTAATGCTGCACAGGTCCTTTCTCCACCACTAAGAAGACCTTCAACTCTTATCCAGGAAGAATCTTTTGTTTGCACCTCTAGAACATAATCGTTTTCTGATCTTAATCTAGCTGACAAATAATCACCATAAGGATAGACTTTTGGCCAAATCACTTCTAGAGTTTGATTAATATTATCAACTAGCACTTTACGAAGATGCTCTTGGCTGTTTTCAAGAGCTAATCCAAAATAATTCAAGTCTTTTTGTTTTGTTTCTAGTTTTTCTTTAGAATTTTCTTTATCTTTTAATTTATTAAATAAATCATCATATTGTAAAACGATTTTTTCTAAATCTTTTAATCGTTCTTGAATACTAAGAATTTGAGAAGCATTGCTTTTCTCTCTTTCTTCTTGCGCCTTATAGTTTGTTAAAAGAGAAAGATAGATGTTTTCATCATATGTTAGAGTTTTTAATTTCTCTAATAACTGGTTCTTGCTTTCAAGAATCTCTGATTTGGTTTTTTGTTTATTATTGTAATCTAGAGCAAGAGAAATCTTTTCTGCGTTGCGTTCAAGAAGCAAGGAATCAATTGGCTTTACTAGAGACTTTTCTTGACTTTCAAGAATTAATTGCTCTTCTTGAATTTTTGCAATTCTTTCTTTTAGTAATTGTTGCTCACTAGCCTTTTTTTCTTGTGCTTGTAATTGGGTTAAAGAGATCTTAAAATTTTCTAGATTTTTTTCAAGCTCTTTTAATTCTAAAGACATTCTAAGTTGCAATTCTTTCTTTATTTTTAGTTTCTCTAAAACTTGTAAAGGCGATAATTGAGAATCACAAACTGGACAATAAGAAAAACCTTTCTCTAGTTCTGATATGGATTTTTGTGTCTCTTGGTTTTGAGAAAATAATCTAGATTTTTCCTGAATTGTAAGATTTATTTTTTCTAACAATTCTTCTTTGTCTTTTAAAATCTTTGAAAAATCTACGATAACGCCTATCTGCTTTTGTAGACTTTCTAGTTGTGAGAAATAAAATGCTTTTTGAGAATTTAGAGTCTTAATCTTAATCTCTAGCTCCTGATTTTCCTTTAATTTCTTTTGAATATTTTGCTTTTCAGTTTCTAGAAAATCTTTAGAAAAAGAAAAGTATTCTGTTTTTTGTGCATCTAAGACTTCTAGGTCTTTTGTTACTTGAGAAAATCTAAAATTAAGAATTGTAAGCTCTTCTTTAAAGCTATCAAATTGCTTTTTTTGAGAGCCTTGAATATCTAGCTCTTTTTTTAGCTTTTCTTTTTCTAGCTTTAATTCTTCTATTGAAATTTTTAATTTTGTTATTGCTTCTTGGTTTATTAAAATACTGTTTTTTGTGTCTTTTAGATTGTAGTTTTTTAATTGCTCTTGTAATTGTATAATTAGCCTTTGAGTGGTATCAAGCTCTGTATCAATATACGATTTTAGCTGCCTGGAATTAATTTTTATTTTTTCAAGATTATTGATTCCAAAAAGAGTATCAAACTGCTCTTTTCGTTTGCTTGGTGCAATCTTTAAAAAATAATCAATTTCGTTTTGCTCACTATAGACAATCTTTACAAACAAATCATAGTCTATACCTATAATCTTTGAGACCTTGTCAGTGACATCTGTTTGCCTTGGCCCAGCAATCAATTTCTCATCTTGATAAAGTTTAGCAGTATTGGTTTTCTCAGAAAATATCTCTCTTTCTACTCTATAGCTTTTAGAATCAAAATCAAACTCTAACTTTAGCTTTGCTTCTTTTCGTCTAATTGGTTTAAACATTATGGTTTCAGCTAGACTGATTTTTCGATTTTGAAGACTTGGAAAATTGCCAAACAAGGAATAACAGATTGCATCAATAATGCTTGACTTACCAGCGCCAATCTTTCCTACAAGTATGTTTGTGCCTTTCTCAAAAAGGACATGTGTGTTCTGGTGTGTTTTCCAGTTTTCTAAATAAATTGATTTTAGCATTATATTATTTGTGTATCTTTTGTTTTAAATACCTTATCCTTCAAATTCACAAAAATTTTAAAGATTGGGTTTTATAAATAAAAAAAAAGAAAGGTATTTATGAAAGAACTAATAAAAGATAGTAAAGGACAAATCTCTGCAGAAATGATTATTCTCTTAGCTGCAATTGTTGCTATAGTTCTTGTCATTATCACTCAATTACAAAAGACCACAGCAAAAGCAAACACCACTGTTGAAAAGACCTCAGACAAGATATTTGACAAGATTTCAGATATTGAATAGTCATGAAAGGATTTGTTACTTTAGAGTATGTGCTGTTACTAGCAAGCGTGATAACCATACTTGGTAGTGTGGTGTTTGGAATTGTGTCTCTTTACAACAGAAATATCTCTGCTATTGATAACTCTAGATTTTCTGATTTCTGTAAAGACCTAAAAACCAGAATTGAGTTGTTTGAGATTATGCCTGAAGGAAAGATTGAAATTGAAAGTAATAATCTTGAGGCGTGGGGAATAGCAAAAATTGGAAACGGTTTAAAGATTAATAATTTAGAAAAGACCTGTGAGATCAGAACCTCTCTTTCTGTATCTTTAGGGGTTTTAGAAATTTCTAGAAACCAAAAACTAACTTTAACAAAACAGAATAATACTTTAAATATTAATTGATTAAGATATTATTTATGGAACTTAATGAGATTATGCATATTCTGTTTTTTCCTGGAATTATGCTACACGAGTCTGCACACGCTATTGCTTGCCTGTTACTTGGCGTAAAGATAAAGAAAATTAAGTTTATTGATAAGTCTGGAGGCTATGTGGTTCATGAGGACTCTAAGGACTATAAGATTATTGTTATCTCTTTGTTTCCATTTATTTTTAATATCTTTATTTCTATAGTTTGTGCAAGCCTTATAAGGCTAACAGAAAATCCATTCCATATATTTTTATTAATATGGATTGGTGTGGGTTCTCTTTTCTTTTGCGTGCCAAGCGATCAAGATACAGATAACTCCCTGTCTGCAATCAAAAGAACCTATACTAAGAAACAGAAATGGTGGTGGTTATTGTTAAAGGTGATTTTCTCTCCTTTTTTCTTTGGGTTAATAATTGTCTTGATGCTTTTTAAGCTGTTTGATAAAGTTATAGCAATCAGGCTATTATTGGTTGGTTTTTGGATATACTTACTAGTAATCTAAAAAGAATAATATTTAAACCTTATCTCTTATATATATTATATAGACCTAGGGCCTTATTTTAGTTCTATTATACTTAAACCAAAGATTTAATATGCCAGAAAAACTAACCAAATATGAGATTACTAGACTAATCTCTGCTAGAGCACAACAGATTTCATGCGGAGCACCAGCCCTTGTAAAGGTACATAAGAATAGCACAGCATACCTTATTGCAAAAGAAGAATTTGATAGTAAGTCTATGCCACTAGCAGTAATTAGAAATATTAATAATAATAAAGTTGTTATTACAGTAAATTAAGGAGAGTTATTAACCATGGGTAAAGCAATGTCAAATAAGATTAAAGCAAAAGCAAAAATAATCTATAACGAATTTAAAGAAGACTTTGGAACAGAATTTAAAGCAAATAAAGAATTTATAAAAACTATGAGCCTTCCATTATCTAAATTAACAATTAACTTAATGTCTGCTTATATCACAAGAAGCGTTAAGAAAGAAAAGAAGGAACAAGAAGCATTAAAGATTAAGGTTGATCCAAACACCATTCCTACAAGAAGACCACAGAATACAAATATAACACACTAGTGTTATTTTTTTCTTTTTCTTATTTTTAAATTTCTAAAGAATATCTAAGATTAGATATAATTCCACCAAAAGACTTTAAAGACTTAGAAATCTCATGCTCATTATCAACTACATGCACTTTCGTGTTTTGTATTTCTGCTTTTTTAATTAATTCTTGTATTTTATTAATATCGCTTTTCCAGAGCTCTTCAGACACCAAAATTTCTTCACAAGCGCCAAGCTCTAGGGCTTTTGATACTTCCAAAAACGCATAAGCTACTTTGTGATTATTCTTTCCTAGATTTTCAAGAAATTTCTCAAAGACTTTTTGCTCTTTATAGATTATTGAGTTTTCAAAAAA
>CAZGLB010000048.1:0-4265 GCA_964526365.1 uncultured archaeon | reverse complement strand
ACAACATAGGAAAACAAATTGATAATATTATTAATGTATTAACCTACCAAGCAACTGTTAATTTAAGAAGTACAATTTCTGCAGACAGGGCTCTAAGATTGGACACCTATGAAGCAATAGGCCAAAGTGATGCTGATAAATATTTAGATAATATAAGCCTAGAAAGAGAACCTGTAAAATCAAACAATAAAGAATTTAATATCTTATTAACTACATTAAAATATTCAAATCCAATTCTTTTTGTGGCACTATCAGATAAGGACTCTGGAAAGTTGTTAATTACTGGTGGCTGGATTGAAAACATTGGCAGTAAATTTTTTGGGCCATCAAAAATTAAAGTGGAAGCTAAAAAATTAGAAACCAGAGACAGAGCAAAATATAATCAATTATTAAATGGTGCTTGCTGTATAGTACAAAGACTTGGAGAAATTGAATCTGATAACTCTTATGGAATTAAAAATTGGAGCATTGACGAACTTAAATCTACATATAGTCCGTATTCTTCAAATAAATCAGCAAAGAAAGATAACGTAACGTGGACAAGTAGTTTTGGCCCTTGTACTGGTATACGACCAGCGGATGGAAGCACTGGCTGTAAGTCAGATATATCTTATTTATATCATTCTAAAGAATATGGTAAAGACGTTTCTATTATTCTTAATGATACAAAAGAAAAAAAATCAATTTCTAGTTATTTAACGCCACACTACAATACAAAATTACAATATAATTTAGATATAGATCAATCGATTCAATTAAATAGTACAGAAAGAGAATTAGAAAACTCTGTAGCGAAATTAAAACCAGGCGTAGTTGGCAGCATTTTAAGATTTATTGATTCTGGAATTAATCCAGTGACGGTTGTTATTACTATTGCTACTGTCGGAATAGGACACGGACTCGCAACAGGGACTGGCAGATTTTTTACTAGAATTGCTAGTGGATTTAGTGCTAAATTGGGGGCATCTACTGCCGGTAGTATGGCTAGCACTGTAAGTGCAAGGGTGCTATATGAATTAGGAGAAAATGTGGTAATTGATGGTGCTTATGGTGCACTTGCATTTACACACCCAGAAATTGCTGGCAAACACCCATTTATGACTTGTATCGTACTAGGAATAATAGTTGGTAATTTTAATAGGCCATTAAGTAATATTGATAATGTTGCAAGGGGAATGACAACAGACATTATAACTAATGCAGGATTAAAAAATGCAGATAACTTAAAAGTTCAAAATGCAATAAAAAACGCACTAAATTTAGATTATCAAGATACCACTCATCAATTACTAAATTTACGAAATGGTGGTTCAGCAACAGATGCGTTTTTTAGGAAGATACCGAAAATTGTAGACGGAGCGGTAGATGATGATTTAGTAAAATCCATTCAAAAAAATCTATTAGCTCAAAAAATATCTGTTTCTGAAGACGTAATTAGAAAAAGTCTAGGAAACAACAATTTATATCTTACAACTAGAGCAACAGCAGTTACTAAGTTTTTAAAATCGAAAAAAGAAATACAACTTAAAAGTATTGCTACTGCAAATGCAGATGCCACATCTAATAAATTTGTGAAATTAGTAACAGATAGAACAAATCCTGAAAGATATGGAATTAAATTTACAAGCATTGTTGATGAATTTGAAGATTTAAAAAGATTTAATGAAATTGATCCAGAACATTTTGTTAAACCAACAAAGATTATTTATGATGATTATGGCAATCCATTAGGTTATGAGATGGAAAGAGTTTCTGGGGTAACTCTTGCAGACTATATTGACGGGGGAGGTGTGCTTGATGATTCTTTCTACAAAAGAATTGAAGACTCTGTTGATAAATTACATAAACAAGGATTTGCTCACGGAGATATCAATCCAAACAATATAATACTTAGAGAAACATATGATGGACTAGACTTTACAATTGTAGACCCCGTGGGTTTTAGAAAAATTGCGGATTCTGTAAATCTAAAAGGCGTTGCTACTTCTGAAATTTATAATGCAGACATACTTACCATTAGAAATCTAAAGAACTATACAACTTCAGATAAGCTATTATTTAATACCAACTTTGGATTATCTACAGCAAGATTAAACAATTACTGGAAAAATAATGAATTAATACCAATTCAAAGATCTGACGGGACAATTACTTTGGCAACAATCACTAGTATTTCTGAAGATGGCACAAAAATAGAAGCAAGATTCTTTGAAAATGGAAATTGGATGACTAGACCATGTGATGTTGCAACCGAAGTATATACTCCAATCAATAAAAACGATTTAATATTTGTGGATTTTGCTACTGGGCCAGGAAAAGTAACAAACATAGAATCAAATGGCAGAATAACTTACAAATTACCAAACGGCGATATTAGATACACAGATGCAGGGACTGTTATTAATTCTAGAAAACTCAACTCTAATTTAGAGAATTTAGATACACGCAAAATTACGAAAGATTCTGTAGAATCCTTTGTTAGCTCTACAGAAAAATTGCCTTCCGAAGTTTTATTTATAAGCACTACTGGCTGGGCAGATAGAGAAATAATTTACGTAAATAAAATTAACGACCCAGTACTTTCTAATTATTTAGAAAATGCCAAAGAAATTGGAAAGAACCTTAATCCAAATGAGAAGATTTTAGCTGCATATAAATTAGTTAATGAAACATTCATTACTAGTCGCACTATAGGCACAGAATTCTACGATAACGCACACGTAATTTTAGATGGATTAAATGCAGATGGACAAGTAGTCCCTCTTGGTTATTTTATAAAAAATAAATTAGGAGTTTGTAGACATCACGCATTATTATTAAAATTGACTTTAGATGAAATGGGATTAGACTCTAAATTAGTTCGTGGAAACTTTTTTGATACTGTTGAACAAGCAAAACTAGGTTTTAGAGGAGATCCAACAAGACATGTTTGGGTAGAAGTATCTAATATTCCTAAAGAATTTTCAAACGGCCACAATCTTATAGTAGACACCGCGATGAAAAGCAAAGACTGGGTGGGGACTGTAAATGCCTCCAGATATGTGCCGGATAGTTCTGTGCCGCTATATAAACCAAAAAATAGTACTTTGCCTAAATCTAATTTTGAATCCAGTTTTAATTACAATAATAGAACCGCTCCAATCCAAAATGTAATTACTGATACTTTTAGAAAAAGTGGATATGGCGAATTTATTTCTGAATTTTTAACTAAAAAATATAGATTTAACACCTCAGATATTGAAGAACTTATGAAATTACAAAATAATAAAATAAAACAGATATATCAAAATGACGGGCTATTATTAACAATTAATTCTAGATTAACTTTGGCTAATACACCCACAAATATTTATGACG
The DNA here is from genome assembly GCA_964526365.1 of uncultured archaeon. Taxonomy (GTDB): domain Archaea; phylum Iainarchaeota; class Iainarchaeia; order Iainarchaeales; family CSSED10-239; genus JAKQTP01. The sequence goes on along the minus strand of CAZGLB010000048.1, from coordinate 908 downwards.
ATATAATTCCTGAACTAAGTAAAAGAAATATAACTATAAAAGTAGTTGATGATTTTGCAGTACAAAGAGGGCACGGGTCAGGAAATTATGCAACACTTAACTTAGATAGCCCAGATATGCCAGTTATAGAAATAGAAAGATCAGTTTATAATGACCCAAATCATTTTTTAAGAGAAATACGCCACGAATATGGCGCCTATGTTTTAACAACCCATTATGGAGGCAAATCAAATATCCCCGCATATATTATTCCTAACAGAAATTCTTACGAACCGGTTTGGGCCACGCATTATTTAGATCATTATATAGACAAAGGGTATAATAAATTATTTGCGAATTAAAATGATAAGCAAAACCTATATATACTTATTTGCTCATATAATTATATATGAAATGCTTATCATATAACTTTTTTTCAGTTATTGGAAATCAACTGCGTTGGAAGATTGTTAAAAAACTGTATAAGTCAGAGATGACAGTCTCTGAATTGTGCGTTGCTCTTGAAGAAGAACAGTCTAAAGTTAGCCATGCCTTAAAGACTCTTCTTGATTGTAATATTGTTTTTTCTAAAAGGCAGGGCAAAAACATAATCTATTCTCTTAATAAAAAGACCATTAGACCACTTGTAAAGGCAGTTAATCAGCACACAAAAGATTTCTGTAAAACTAAATGCTGTAAGAAAGAGGAAAAGAAATGAAAGCAATATATCTTGATAATGCAGCAACTACAAAGATGCATCCATCTGTTAAGAAAGCTATGGCTGAGGCAGAAGAAAAATACTTTGGTAATTCTTCTAGTCTTCATTCTGTTGGAAGAGAGGCTAAAGTTGAACTTGATAAAGCAAGAGAACACATTTCTAAAAAAGTAAATAGCAAGAACCACAAACTGATATTTACTTCAGGAGGAAC
>CAZGLB010000047.1:0-4929 GCA_964526365.1 uncultured archaeon | reverse complement strand
CTTCCTTTTTTCTGCCTAAAGTAATAGTTATAAAAAACAAAAGAGAAAGAGATTTTCGATTCTTTTCTCTTTTCTGCCTATTTTTTAAAATAAAACTTATTTAAAAACATTTTTATTTCATATATTAATATTTATATTAAATATTTTGGGGGTTTTAAAAAATGAGTATTCAAAGACTTGGAGGAATTGCCTTTCTAATAGGTTTATTTCTTTGTTTTGTTTTTGCATTAATTTCTGATTATGCGACATGGATAACAATAACCTTACTATTGCTTGGTATTATTGTTGGTCTATTAAACATTAAAGACAAAGACACTAATCAGTTCTTGCTTGCTTCAATAGTTCTGATTGCAACAAGTGCAACACCTGTTGGAGATCTACCAGCAATTGGTGGTTTTCTACAAAACCTAGTAACTAACTTTGCAAGTTTTGTTGGTCCAGCAGCACTAATTGTTTCTATCTTTGTAATTGTTAAGATTGCTCACATAAAATTCTAAAAGAGCAATTTCTTTTCTTTTTTTTCTTAAGGAAAAAACCTAACTAATAAAACCTATTTATAATTAATTTGTTTCTAATATTTATTATAAAATTTAAATGGTGGAAAAAATGAAAAATAAATCTTCAATATTATATGTAATAATGGGAATATTAGTTGTAGGAATATTTGCAGCTTTCTTTATTGGCGCAAATACCAATAAACAAATTCCTGTAACAAATGATCCAAATACAAATATTTATACAAACCCAAACACAACAACTAATCAAAACACAACCCAAACACAACCTGCGTCTTTTAAAGATTCTGATTTTATAGTTCTAACAAAAGAAAACTTATTAACCCTTTTACTGCAAGGCTCAACTGATTCTGGCAGAAGTTCAGGAATGAAATCTCTTTCTGCAGTAGATATTGCAACAAATGCAGCTGCACCAATGGCTGAAGGCACAGCAAATGAGTCTTCTTCAAATGATTCAGATTACTCAACAACAAATGTTCAAGTACAAGGCATTGATGAAGGAGATATTGTTAAAACCAATGGAGAAAAAATATTTATTGGTAAACCAAACAAACTAATAGTAATAAACAATATTACCCCTCCACTAGATGACATATATGATTTGAAAATTTCAGAAGAACCAAATAATACAAGCCATTATTCATATTATACAGGCCCAGAAGAAACAATTCAAACAATATTACTAGATGAAGATTTATTATACCTAGTAACCACCAAATATCACACAGAGTCAAAGTTTGATAATTCTTTACTTTACCCTCAAATAATTTCCATTCCAACAACAGTAGTAACAACTTACAAAATAAAACAAAATAGTCTAGAAGAATTAAGTAAAATAGAAATGGATGGAACATACTACCAGTCAAGATTAAAGGACGGGTATGTTTATTTAATTACAAATACTTCTCAGTTCTATTATTCAAATCCAATAGTTCTAGATGACGTAATAATCAACCCAATTATAGAAACAAAAGCAGGAAAAGTTTCAAGTCTTGATAGAACAATAATTATGCCAAAAGACGGAACTCCTGAAAACACAAACATGTACACAGTTACTACATTAAAGTATTCAGAAGCATCTGATTCTGTAATTGATTCTTTAGATCTTTTACTAGATTATTCTAGCACAATCTACATGAGTGAAGACAATCTTTACATTGCTCACAAAGAAAACCAATACTGGGGTTGGAGATGGTATGGTTTCTATAATAACAATATGGAAGTCTTTAAAGAAATCTACAAAGACGTCTATCCAAGTTCTGTAGAAAACGAGATAAAAGAGAATATAGATGATTCTGAAAAAATATTAGAAATTCTAAATAAATATTATGAAACATTAGATGAAAAAGAAAAAGAAGAACTATATAATGACATTCAAGATAGAGCAAATAAATACTACGAAGATAAACAAAGAGAAAGACAAAAGACATATATTAACAGAATAGAATTAAAATCAAATGGTAAGCTAGGAGATGTAATTACAGGTTCTGTTCAAGGAGATCTTCTAAATCAATTTTCTTTAGATGAAGACAAAGATGGTTATTTAAGAGTAGCAATAACTTATAGAAATGAAAATTACAAAAACGAGAACGGAATAGTTATTCTTGATTCTTCTCTAAAAGAATATTCAACTCTTGATGGTCTTGCAGAGGATGAAAGAATCTATAGTGTAAGGTTTATGGGAGATAAAGTGTTCTTAGTAACCTTTAGACAAATGGATCCTTTCTTTGTTATAGACTTAAGCGACAGAAAAAATCCTGAAGTATTAGGTTATCTAAAGATTCCAGGATACAGTAGTTACTTACATCCAATAAGCGATACTTTAATACTTGGCGTCGGTCAAAACACAAAAGCCACACAGTGGGGTGGAGTTTCTCAAACAGGTGTAAAGGTCTCATTATTTGATGTCTCAGATTATGAGGATCCAAAAGAAGTAGCAACCTATGTTGTTGACACAGACAACTCCTACACACCGATACAAAACGACCATAAGGCTTTCCTATACATAGAAAAAGAAAACTTAATTGTTATACCAGTAACAGAATATTACAATACAAGAGGTCCAGGTACAAATTTCTATGTTCTTGAGTTAACAAAAGACGACATAAAAGAAAAAGAAGTTATTTCTCACGACAGTGCTTCAACAAATTGGTATAGCGAGATTTTAAGATCTCTTTACATTGGCGATGAGTTATACACAATTTCAGGAACGCAAATAGTAACTTATAACTTTGGAACAGAAGACAAAACAGAAGTTAGCATAAACTAGAGCCTGTAACGCTTCGGCTCGCGCGCAATTCATTTCGCAGTTATCTGCGATTGCTCGCGCCAATATTAACTTCTTTTCTCCTTTTTCTTATTTTTTTGTAATTTTGAAATTTCTCGCATCGGCATTTCAAATATACAAACGAGTGTCTGTGATATATAGATTTCTTGTCATTTGGCTACGCGTCAACCGAGCGCAACCGGTTGCACTGGACAGCTACCCCCCCAAAAACACCCCTTCTTTTGATTACCATATATTATTGGTGATTATTAAATGGAAGAAAAAAATGAAATTGCAATTTTTGAAAGTAAAAAAATAAGGAGATTATGGCACGAAGAAGACTGGTGGTTTTCTGTAGTTGATGTGGTTGGAGCATTGACTGATAGTTTAGATCCTAAAGATTATTGGTATAAAATGAAAATAAGAGTGAAAACAGATGATGGATTTGAACTATCGACAATTTGTCGACAGTTGAAACAAATAGCAGAAGATGGCAAATTTAGAGAAACAGATTGTGCAAATCTAGAAGGAATATTTAGAATAATCCAATCAATTCCTTCTCCTAAAGCAGAACCTTTTAAGTTGTGGCTAGCTAAAGTCGGCTATCAAAGAATTGAGGAAAACTACGATCCTGAACTTGCAATCAATAGAGCACTAAACACATATCTTAAAAAAGGCTATTCAATAGAATGGATAAATCAAAGGCTAAAAGCAATAGAAGTTAGAAAAGAGCTAACAGATGAATGGCAAAGAAGTGGAATAGAAAAGCCAACAGAGTTTGCTTCCTTAACAAACACTCTAACTAAAGCTTGGTCAGACAGAACAGTAAGAGAATATAAGGATTTAAAAAATCTAAAAAAAGAAAACTTAAGAGACAATATGACAAACATCGAACTAGTTCTAAATCTCTTAGCAGAAGCCACAACAACAGAGATTTCAAAAAACGAAGACCCGAAAGGTTTTCTTCCAAGCGAAAATGTTGCAAAAAGAGGAGGAAAGATTGCAGGTAACACCAGAAAAGAAATCGAGAATCAATTAGGTAAAACAGTAATTTCTTCAAAAAATGCAAAGCAGCTTTTAGCAGAAAAAAAGAAAAAGCAAATCACTTAATTTTTTCCCCCATAGGGCAGTGCTTTCTGATTGGACAAGCAGCGCAGTTAGGTTTTCTTGAAAAACAAATATTTTGTCCAAGTGTCACAAAAAGATAATTAGTTTTATTCCATAACTCTTTTGGCAAAATGGCTCTTAATTTCATTTCTGTTTCTAAAGGGTTTTTAGTTTTAACAATCCCTAAGATATTAGTAATTCTATGAACATGAGTGTCAACACAAATTCCAGGTTTACCAAAAGCTACAGAAACTACCAAATTTGCAGTTTTTCTTCCAACTCCTGGTAGCATTAGCAATTCCTCAATTTCTTCAGGCACCTTCCCCCCAAAGTTGTCTTTAACAACTTTTGGAAGCAGCTTTAGGTGCTTAGCCTTAGTCTTATAAAACCCAACAGGATAAAGTAATTTCTCAAGTTCCTTTTGGGAAATCTTTTCTAAATCTTCAAAGTTTTTTACTTTTAAAAAAAGCCGCCTACAAACAACAGCAGTAGTTTTATCAAGAGTTCTTGCTGAAAGGATTGTTGCAATCAACACAAAAAATGGTTTCTTATACTCTAAGCAAACATTCTCTGCAAAAGGCAAAGGATAATTATTTAGTCCTTTTTCAAGAACTAAATAGAGTTTTTTAATTTCTTGAGTTTCCATTTTATTCATTTCTTAAAAGTGATTTTTCTATTTATAGATATTTGTCTTTATTTAATAAAAATCTATGTTAATCGTAATTAACACAGATTCGAATCTACGTTAAGTGTAATTAACACAAATTTATTTCTTAAAAGTGATTTTTCTGTTTGCAGTATAATTCCAAAAGAACCCAATACCAATAGCTATAACTTTTCCAATCATATAATGCAGTCCAAGAACATCTACACAAATCTTTAGAACTCCAAGATTAATAAGTAATCCGATAAAGGAGATAAAAGCAAACAATCCAAATTGTTTAGCAATCTGTTTGTTCTGGTCTTTAAAGGTAATTGTCTTTTGTCCGATATACCCCACAACAATTCCAACACAATAAGAAACGGTTGCAGAAAGCAGAT
>CAZGLB010000046.1:0-4946 GCA_964526365.1 uncultured archaeon | reverse complement strand
CTCCTATGTGCTTTAAATCATAAGGGTTTGTAATTCTTAGAATTATGTGCGTGTTTGCTTGAGAAAGAATTGTGGTTGAAAGCTTAACTGGTCTTTGAGAGATTAACCAAACACTTGCACCAAACTTACGGCCCTCTCTTGCAATTGTTTCTAGTATGGTTTTTGCAAGAGCATTTTCTCTACTTGCCATCTCTGGAGCATACTGGTGTGCTTCTTCTACAATTAGCGTAAATGGTGGCACGCTGTTGTATTCCATTCTTGCTCTAAATAATTTGTTTGCAAAATAATAAAGAATAATTTGCTTTTTCTTTTTGTCTATTTCTCTTGAGAGATCAATGATTGTTAGTTTTCCTGGAGAAACAATATCGTTAATTGAAGGATAATCAATTTTATCAAACAAACGATAATGCTCAAGATCTAAAAGCCTGTCTCTTAGATTCTTTAAAGTCTTATCATCTTCTCCAGAGTTTTCTATTTCTTTAACTATTGTTGAAAGAGAATAAGGTCCTGCGCCGTGTTTCTTATCTTCGTTTAATTTAGTTATAACTTTTGAAAGCCTGATCTTTTGTGGAGCAGTTAGTTCAGGAATTAATGTGGAATAAAAACCTGCAGAAAGACCAGTACAACCAATCTTAACGTCCTTTGAATCTATTAAAGTTACTTTAGAAGAATAATCAATTTTATCTTTATCTGTTGGCTTTTGAGCAAAAGAAGAATATTCTCCGTGAGTGTCAAATAACACTACTGCTATTCTTCCTTGTTCTTTTGTTCTGGCTAAAAGCTCTTCAATCATTACTGAAGTTAGATAACTTTTTCCTGCACCTGATTGAGCAAGTATTGCTAGATGTTTTTGTAGCAACCGGTCAACATTAAGAGTAACATCTAAGTTAGGGTGTTCAATTGCACCAAGGAATACTCCAGACTTATCAAAATGTAAAAACTTCGAAAGAACTACGGGGTCAGCAAGATAAACCTTTTGACCAGGAGAAACAGGAAGGTTTGTTCTTGTAAAGCCGTTTGCTACAGAATAAACTCCAAGAGGCTTAACCACAGCTTCAAGAAACTCCCACTCGTCGCTTGGGAATAATCTTTTTATATCTATGTCGTTATTTTCAAAATCTTTAACAGAATCAGAATTTTCAAAATATCTATTTCTTTTTATTACGTCTGTAACAATACCAATAAGAGAACCTTGAGAATAATCAATCTGAATATATTCCCCTTTATAAACATCATTCTTTGTACAAACAAAAGATAACTTAGTTGTGGATGGGCCATCAAGTGTGGAAATTACAATTCCTTTTTCTTCTGTTATCATTAAATAAATCACCTGATATAGCTTACTGGTTCTTCTTTTTTCTTTTGTAATTCTTTTATCTTATCTTGAATCTCTGTAAAGGAGTTTTCAATCTTCTTTGCTTGAGTGTCTATTCTTTTCATATCAACTTTGAAATCAAAAAAATCACAAATAACACTAACAATGCTTCTTGCAGAGCCTTGATCGCCAAAGATTAGCTTTTGATCTGTTTCTCCCATAAAGCAACAGCCAGAAATCTTGTGATTATAATATGCAACGCCTATCAATAATCCCGCAACACCAGAAATCAAAGTATCGCCTTGCGTATCATCAAATATTACATTTTCTATCTTCTTTTTCTTTAGTCTTTCTTTTGTGTCTTTATCGCTTGAGACTGCTAGAACTCTTGGTTTTTGGTTAAGTCTTTTGTCTCCAATATTTAGGCCTGCAAAAGTATAGATTTCTTTAACTCCTTGCTTTTTTGAAAACTCAGCAATCTTTTCAGAAAACTCATAGTGCTCTTGGCTATTAGTTGCATTAGATAGATTTGGTTGAACTGGTCCTGCTACAAATAAAAAGTCTTTTGATTTTCCTTTATAAAGATAAATATTGTCACAAATAAGTTCTAGGGTTGAAGACTTAGCATGAACTGCTGGAGGAAAGGTATCTGAAACAATTGTTGCATAAAGAGTTGCTTTTGGTTTTAGTTCAGAAATCAAATAATCAATTGCAATCTTACCAACTAAACCAATACCTGGGAGGCCCACAAGCATTACTGGATTTCTTAATTTCTGTGATTTTATTACATCAATTTTTGTAGACATGTCTTTCTCTTTTTAATATTAATTTGTTTTTGATTTTTCCTGAGGAATAACTTTAAGATTTGAACCTTTTAGTTGCTTTTCTAAAGTTGCTGTAATCTCTGAAAACTTCTTAGAAGCAGTCTTATAGTCTTTTGCTGTAACACTTAATTCATATCTTCCTGCAGAAATATAATTTATAATTGCTGATTTATGTTCTGATAGTACTTTTGATAACGCCTTTTTTATAATCTCTATTCCGTTTTCTGAAGCATTAGATATTTCTAAAATACCAATAATCTTTTTGTCTTTAATAGTTATACTTTTACTTAATACTTCAACTAGCTTTGTTGTATATTTCTTATCAATTTCTGGAAATGTTTCTATTCCGTTTTTTAGAAGATGTATAAAGCCGTTATATAGACTTGTTTCTTTCTCTAAGATTGGCTCAGCAACACCTGACCAAATTTCTTCATCACTAACTTTTAGTTCTTTAGCTACTGCAGATAATAGACTTTGTGCTCTTTTAAATAAACGATAATCTGCAATCTTTCTTTTCTCTTCGGCTGAAGTTACTCTATTAAAGGAAAGATCAATTTGGTTTTTGTGAGTGTCTATATGTAAAACCTTTCCTGCTCTTATCTGATTTTGCTTAACATGATTATGTATGTTTTTTACCCAGGTTGAAGAAACTTGAGAAACATGAATAAACCCTTCAAGGTTATCATACTCTAATAATTCTACAAATGCGCCATAGTCTGTTATCTTTGTAATCTTACAAATTGCTATATCTGAAATTTTTGGATACTCTGTCATTTATTTTCACTTCTATTCTAATTTTTGTACAATGTTTTTTGATAATAATATTGAAAAAATATTCTCTGGAATCTCACAAACACTATCCTTATCAAATGGCCCGTATTCTTTCATGTCTGAGCCAATAAATGATGGAATGCTTGAAAGAGCAGTAACTTTTACTAATGGCACTTGCTTTTCTGATTTACTGGATTTTGTGCCAAACATTCCTTCTGTATATTCTGCTTGCTTGTCAAGAAGTTTAAGTATGTCTTTAACAAAATCAATTTCAAAATCAATTAGATTATCTTCAGTAAAATCTTTTGTTCTGCTATAAGTTAAACATAAATTTAAGCATTTCTTTAGTCTTATCTCTCTAATCTTAATTACTGTCTGCTTTAACATTTCAAATTTTTTTAAATCCACTGGAGAAAGATTCTCAAGAGCTGCTAGGTATTTTGTTTTTTCAACTATTAAATATTTTTTTAATTCTTTGTAAAATGATGGTTCAAGTTTAACTAATTTTGGAGACTTTGTTTCAAGCCTATAAATTCTAGATAATTCATCATAATCCACTTTGTAATCCATCATTTTAATACCCCTTTTAATAATAAATAAACGCTTGCATACTCGAAAAGCTCAATTTTCTCAAGAACGCTATATGGCCCAAACTCGGTATCTAGTAGCTTAAATTTTGGAATCGGTCTTGTCACTTCTCCAAGCCTGAATTTGTCTGGTCTAAAAAGAACAGTATCAAAGAATGGATCGAAGTTTTTTAAAGCATCTCTGTCTTTGATTTTAGTAGATAAAAGCCCTGTTCCGCCATGAATGGTATCAGGCATTCTCATGATCTTGTAGATGTCGCTTGAAGACATGGGGTCTATTCTAAAACCAAGCTTAGAAATTGCTAAAGCTAATAAATCCTCCCAAAATTTGGCATCTTGTTTTGAATCGCTTGTAAAGTTATGCCATAATATATTATTATACATCTTATTTAAAATAACTTCCCTCTGCTCCAGAACTTTAAAAGCACGTATTTTTGAAAAACCAAAGTCTTTTTTTAATTGCGCTTCTGACATGTTTGTAATATAATCTTTTAAAAAGACAATTAATTTGCCTGCCCATCCGTTCTTGATATTGGGATTTGGACAATGCCATTGCTTGTTTTTAAAATCAAAGCCCAGTTTTTCTAAGCTTATGTCTTTGCCTTGGATATAGTTCATCATCTGAAGGCGAGAAGACTTGGATAACGGAATTATGGTTTTATCTGTTACTCTTAGATGATAGCCTTTTGAGCCAGAGAAACTTATAATAAAACTAGACGCATCAAGCTTAAACTCGGTTTCTAGAAAATCCATTAATCTTAAAGTTTCAGATTTTGCATGCCCCAGACATTTCTCGCAAACCCACTCAATCACTTCTGTCTTTCCTTGACATTCTGGGCAAGCATCTTTATGTCCTCTGCCGTTTGCTCCACAATTTTGGCAATACCAAACATCGTGCTCGTCTTTACATGGAAGATTAAAATCATCAGCATCAAACTCATAGACAATGTCTGAGCCTTCAAGTATCTTATTCTCCATTGGCCTTCTTTCTGGGTACTTATAATAGGCTGTAGAATAAGAAATATAGAAAGGAGTTTTATCAACCAGAAACTTATTTAGTTCTGTGTTATTTGAAAAGGAAAGATGCCTTGCACTTATCTTTTTTCCAAAATCACCAATACCAACTTCTCTGGTTTCAAGAGCAAGGGTGCTTGTTACTGGATTATGTAAATAATGACTTCTGAAAAGATCTCTTAAGTAAGAAACAGTAAATTGAGAAATTTCAGTACTTGCCATATATATAATATAGAAAATAAGTATTTTAAAGGAATAAGAACTATTCCTCTTTTATAAATGAAACTCCGTCGTTTTCTTTATCTCTTTCTATAATATACTTACTGGCATTTGTGGTTTCTAGTAACTTCTGGTCATGAGTTATTATAAAGATTTGCTCCACAAGCTCTGGCAGCTCTTTATCAAGAATTGAGGACAGCATAGAAATGGTTTTAG
>CAZGLB010000045.1:0-4957 GCA_964526365.1 uncultured archaeon | reverse complement strand
GGTACTCCTTTACCTGTATCTGATTGACCAGAAGTGTTTGTATCATAAAAAGAATTTGCTATGTTACCCCAATTTTCACTAATTAAACCGCCAAAAAAACCATCCCCAGAAATCGCACCTGTGGAATAACAATTTAACATATTACTATCGGGTACTTCTTCTCCAAACCCTCCAATTAAACCACCTGTATAACTACTAAACGCATAAACATTTGTTGTAGAGTAACTATTAGTAATATTACCACCGCCACCACCAATTAAACCACCTGTATAACTACTAAACGCATAAACATTTCCTGTAGAATAACTACCCTCTATATTGCTATCAAACATATAACCCACTAAACCCCCAACATCAGCTGTCCCAATAACATTTACATCTTCTAAACCAACATTTTTTATTTCAGAATATTGTATTCCCCCAAACAAACCAACAGATTGTGTTGCAGGCCTATTAATATATAAATTACTTATTTTGTGATTTTGGCCATCAAAAGAACCAGTAAATGGTGTTGCACTTGCACCAATTGGTTCCCAACCATTCACATCTTGTCTTGAAAAGCATTGAAGATCTATGTCTTTTCCTAAAGAATAGTTTGCATCAAGATCTGTTCTGATGCCATTTAAATCTTCTGCATTACAAACAATTATTGGATCTGCAACTGTTCCTGTGCCGCCAGAAGTACAAACCATTCCTTGATCTCTTTGCTTAATATCTATATATTTATTTTCTGTTGTGATTAATTGTATTGTTAACTCTGAAGAAGATGACAAACTATATTCATATAAACATGGCAAAGGAATAATATTGTCTCCTTGCCTTAATGGTAAAGGATCTGGAAACTCAACTGAAACCATCTCTGGAATCTGTAACACACGATAGTGCGTAATAATTATGTCTTCGTCTTTAAGATAATCTGGCTCAGAATAAGTAAATCTAACAACTCCGTCTTTGTAAGACTTAGAATACACAAACATTGTAGCATCAGAAGCAGAAAGAGTACCAAACTCTTTTGCTTTATTTAGGCCTTCGTTTGTAAAGCCTTTACCCCAAGAAAGAATCATAGTTATAAGTATAACTGCAACTATCAATAATAATATCGCTGACATTATTGGCGTTAATGCTTTTTTCACAGAAATAAATAGAAAGAAACTAAATTTAAAGCTTGTGTTTTATTTTTTATATTTTCTGTTTTTGAGATTTATTGTTGCTTTCATTTAGTTATGAAATTTTCAATTATTACTCGAAATAGTCCAACAAGTTGTTGGACTATAGTTCTTTTATTAGTTCATCTAAGAAAGCAATTTGATTATCATTAAATTTGGATATTTGGGATAAATTTATATCTGTTATCATCAACTTTGCTTCTTCTCCCATTATATATTTAAATCCTAGTTGCTTTCTAATTTTAAGATTATCTTTATATTTTTGATATTTATTTAACATAAATTTGGTTTTTTCTAGTATTTGGTTTTTATATTTTTTATTTTCTTGTTTAAGGCAATTTAAAATTAAAAATACATCAATAAAATCCCTTGCTTTTAGGGCCTTTCTGGTTAAGATCGCTCTATATTTTTCTAATAATATCTCTCTAATATCATAGGTTTTAATCTTTGGACATTCTAGCAGTTCTTTATATTCTTTGAAGAGAAATACAAATTCTGATTTATTAATGTCTTTTATTAGACTATTTGCGCGCTTTGTTTTAAATTTATAATAAAATTTTTCAATAAAATTTATTTGTATTTTAATAAATTGTTGTTTGTTAGTTATTTGGGAATTATACCATACTTTGAAAGTCATAAATTTATTATTTGCACCAAATTCGTAATATTTAGAATTGGATTTGTCTTTTGAAAAATCGAAGTTTAATTCTTTTGAGATATCTAGTAATAGTTTAGATAGATCGTCAATTATTAGGGATAGTTCTTTTCGTATTTGGTTTTCTGTAGAATCTTTTAATTTCTCATAAAAACCATAACTAAAATCTAAATCTTCTGAAAATCTATAATATCCTAGATGGCACTTGATTAAACAAGTACCCCCTTTAAAGACGTAATTTTCTTTAAAGTATTTGTTTTTTCTAGCTTTTGCAATAATCCATGTAATAATATATCTTTCTCTAGTAGTTCTTTATTTTCTATATTTAATTTATTTGCTAAATAATCTATTAGTTCTTTCATTTTAAATGCTCATCTATTATTTTGGTTATTGTTTTTGGATAATATTTGCTGTATTTCTTTATTTTAGGCTTATTGCATATTTCTAATAAATCAATTATTTTGTTTAGTATTTCTTTGTCTTTTTCTTTATTGTATTTCGCCAAGTAAATTATATCCAAGATTGTTTTTTCTAAATCTGATGTTTTTTCTTTAGTTATTCCAAAGGTTAATAGCTCTTTTTTAAGTTTAATGAATTTAATTTTTTTGCCAAGGATCAGTATTGGTCTTGGTCTAAATATTTTATCATTAACTACATATTCTGTGGCTGTTGTTTCGTGAGTTATATTATTTAACTTAATTGCTGAATCCAAACCGAAATACCAATTATTTATTCCTTTTATTTTCAGGGCTTCTGTTATTATTTCATAAAGGGATATATTTATTTTATTATATTTCCTTTCCTCTAAAGAAGGAACATAAAATATGCCTCTTAGTATTCTTATTAAGTATTTATTTCTTGTAAGGTAGATTATAGTATTATAATAATCCTTATTTAGGTTTTTACAATAAACTTTAAGCTCGTCTCTTGTAATATATTTTTTATTTAATAAATTTAATTTTTCTATAATTATGGTTGTTTTCATTTTATCACATATTATGTCAATATATAACATAATGTGATATAGGTGTTTTTAAATATATCTAATTCTTACAAAGATAATTATGAAATAAGAAATATATAAGCCTTCTGGGGGTAGCTGTCCAGTGCGGAAGCCAATTTCTCTAGGCTTTTGCACAATAATTTAAAAAAAGTTTTTAAAACAGAAAAAAGAATTAAAATTCAATATAACTTTTAAATTTATCTTGAATTTTCTTTTTTGTCTTGCTGTCGATTACTGCAAGCTTTTCAAGAAGCTGCTTGTATTCCCTGTTAACATCAATTGGTTCTGCAAGTATAACTTTAACAAACAAAGAACCATGAACTCCTCTCTTGTTTGGATCAGGAACTCCTTTACCTGAAATTTTAAAAGTAGTTTCTGGTCTTGTGCCTGCTGGTATTGTTAGATTAAGAGTATCTTGAATTCCTTTAATCTTAATCTTTGTTCCAAGAACTAAATCACTATAGATTATTGGAATCTCACAATATAAATCATAACCAAGTCTTTTGAAAAAATCATGCTCTTTAACAAACACTTGAATAAATAAATCACCTGCTTGACCACCATGTACATTTCCTGCACCTCTTAATCTTATGACGTCGCTATTGTTAACGCCTGCTGGAACATCAAGAGTAAGGTCTGTTGTTTTTTTTACATGCCCTTTACCACCACAAGACTTACAGGGATCAGAAATTACTGTGCCATGACCTTGACATTTAGAACAAAGCTGCTCAATTGCAAAAAGACCAAAAGGTGTCTGGCGTCTTAACATTGTTCTGCCTCTGCCGCCACAGTTTTCACAAGTTTTTCGAGACTTGGATTTTGAGCCTGTGCCGTCACAAGTTTCACAAATGATGTCTTTCTCTAGTTTTATTTCTTGCTTACCGCCTTTAGCTGCGGTTACAAAATCAATACTTATTCGCGTTTTTAAATCAAGCTCTGCCCACTCTTGCCTTTTTCCTTGCCCTCGCATGTTTCTAAAGCCAGAGAAATTCCCAAAAATATCTTCTCTTGAAAAACCAAATCTTGTAAAGATATCAGAAAGATCAAAATCAAAATCCTCTTCTGAGAAATCAGAATAACTATAGCCGCCAGTGCCGTTATAAGAACTTTCGCCAACCATGTCATATTGCTTTCTTTTGTTCTCATCACTTAGAATGGAATAGGCGTGAGTTATTTCTTTTAATTTCTCTTCAGCATTTGGCTCTTTAGAAATATCTGGATGATATTTTTTTACAAGCAACTTATATGCTTGTTTTAATTCCTCTTGAGAAGAACTTTTCTTAACACCTAATATTTCATAAAGATCTTTTGCCAAAATTCATCACTTGTCATCAGTTGTATATTCTGCGTCTACTGTTTTACCTGAATCTTTTTTATCATCATCGCCTTTGGATTCTTCTTGAGAAGCATTCTGCCCTGCGTTTTGATAAAGCTTTTTTGAAACATCATAGAGCTTTGTTTGAAGAGCATTTGTTTTTTCCTCTAAGTCTGAAGAATCGTTTTCAATGGAAGACGAAAGATCTGTTTTTAGTTTTTTTATTTCCTCAATGTCTTCTGGAGATAATTTTTCTTTTGCTTCCTCAAGAACAGAATCCACAGAATAGATAAGAGTCTCTGCTTTGTGCCTTACTTCAATTCTTTCTTGAGTCTTCTTATCTTCTTCTGCATGCTCTTCTGCTTCTTTTTTTAATCTTTCAATCTCTTCTTTACTTAATGATGTTGAAGAAGTAATTTTTATTGCTTGAATTTTACCAGTACCTAGGTCTTTTGCTGAAACATTAATTATGCCGTTAGCATCAATATCAAAAGTAACTTCAATTTGTGGAACCCCCCTTGGTGCAGGAGGAATACCAACTAACTGAAATCTTCCAAGAGTTAGATTGTCTTTAGCTAAAGGTCTTTCACCTTGAAGCACATGAATATCAACTGCAGTTTGAGAATCAGAAGCTGTAGAAAAAATCTGAGACTTCTTTGTTGGTATCGTGGTGTTTCTTTCAAGAAGTTTTGTAAAGACTCCACCTAGGGTTTCTATACCAAGAGACAGAGGAGTAACATCAAGAAGTAAAACATCCTTTATCTCGCCTTGAAGAACAGCGCCTTGAATTGCTGCACCCATTGCTACAACCTCATCAG
>CAZGLB010000044.1:0-5264 GCA_964526365.1 uncultured archaeon | reverse complement strand
TTTCACAACTACAAGTAACGCCTTCTCTTTGTCTGGCTTCCCCTAGATGAGTTCCATTTGCACTTGCTGCAGCTAAAACTTTATCTACATACTCTGGAGTATTACAGCCGCCAGTAAACCAGATATATTCACAATCAGAATCAACTGAACAACAATTATCAGATTTCTCACAAACACCAGTAACTTGAACATTTGTTTCTGGATCTTCAGTAATTGTCTTCCAAGTGTTTGTATTGGTGGTAGTGTTAATTTCTTTTTGTTTAAAAAGAAACACCGAAAAAACCAATAATAACATAATAACAATTATTGCTATAAGTAAAAGACTATTTGTTTTTTTCATAAATGTTACCTCAATATATCTTTTTAATAGCAATACTTTTAATAACAGTTCGTTTAATTATTATTTCAAATGAAAAAGAAAGATAAGATTATTTTTGTTATAAGTTTTGCTGTATTTTATTCTTTGCTACTTATACTTGGAATATTTGTGTTTGGAAACTTACTTCTTGGAATAGAAGAAAAAATAATATATTTGCTTCTTGGTAATTCTGTTAACTATGGGGCCTTTGACTTTGTGGTGTATTGCTCAGGAATTGTTTCAATCTCTGCATATCTAGGGGTAATCTTTGGATTTTTGGTTGTTAGAATAAAACCTGAGCTTAAAGTAGTGATTGCAAGCATTATTCTTCTTTGGGTTATTAATCTGCTAAGAATTATTATAGTTATGCTATCAGAAAAGATAGGACTTGAAAGAAGCACACACGTGCTTTCTTGGTTTTTGATGGGCGCAGTTGTTGTTTGGGCAATTAAAATCAGCAATAAATAGAATTACTTCTTCTTATCTTTCTTTTGCTTGACTTTATGCTGCTTTCCTGAAGCGCTTACTCCTCTTCCTTGTGGTGACATATTTCTTTCCTCCTTTTATTTCTTTTTACTCTGCTTCTTTGTGTGACGCTGTTTTCCAGAAACGTTTAGAGTTTTATCTCCTCTGCTTTGTAAATTAGATTGTCTTGACATATTTTATTTCTCCCAGGCAGCAATGCCTAAAACTATTAAATCTGCAGCTAAAGCAATTCCAAAGAGTGGAGGTATCAAATACCCAATCTTTATAAGACTTAAAGCGCCAGGAAGTTTTCTTTTCTTATATATCTCCCAACACCAGATAATTGCAAACACAAGATTAACTATTGGAATAAATAGAAAAAAACCATAGCCCCATTTCCATTTTGCTAAGATCGGTAGCAAAAAAAGATTTGCAAATGGAATCCAGGAAAGCCACGCTTTCTTGTATTTTAGTTTCTTTGCTAACGCATACAATGCAAAGCAAACATAAACATAAATACCTATTATAAATAATAAACACAAAATTAAAAGAAAGATAAGAGCAATCAATAATCCCCCAACTAATGCCCCCGAAATGCCAGGAAAACCATACTCTAGCATTTGGGTTAATTGCGGAAGCATATTTATTCCTTCTTACTTCTCTTTAACTCGTGCTTTGCAACCACAACTTTAGCAATCTCTGCATAGTTTGGTCTTGTAACAAAGGCACCAAGAACTGCGCCGAATAAAACTGTTATTGCAAAACCTACAAGCTTACTTAAACCAACATTAAAGAAGATTATTGGTAGCATTGTAGCAAACACTGTTGCAACTGCTGCAAAGATTATAAAGAACGCATTCTTTATCTTTGCTGTAAGGCTTAGACCAGAATCAACTTCATCCTTTCCTTTGCCTTTTAATAATTCATCAGTAATTATTATTTCGTGATCAACACCGGTACCAATTGCTGCAATGATTCCAGCAACAGTTGCTAGATCAATTCTGAATTGTATCAAGGATAAAAAACCAAGAGTTATAATTAATTCAGAAACATCAGAAATTAGCATTGGAATAATTAGAGAAAATATTTTGTATCTAAAAAACAAAACTAAAGCAACTGTAAGTAAAGCAAATAATCCAATCCATACTGAGTTTCTTAAAAATTCGCTACCAAGAAATGGAGAGATAGATTCTGTGCTTATGCTTTCTATTGGTATTGGTAAAGAGCCAGACTCAAGAATTACTAAAAGATCATCAAGCCTTGTTTTTGCAGCGTCTTTACTTTGCGCAGTACCTGTAATTGTAAGATTATTAAATGTTTCAAAACTACCAGAGGTGGTTGTTGGAGCACTCATGTTTGCAACGCCTTCTGTTAAAGAAATAACGGATTTTAAACCGATTGCTTCCCAAACCCAAGGCTGATTTTCTGGTTTATTTACAATTACAACTTTATAGCCAATATCTTTTAATTGAACTCTTATATTTTCAGAAACATTAGAAGAAACTATTGCTTTTTTGTGCTTTGTAAAATCTGTCTGTATCTTTGTTAGTTGTTCTGCTGAAAGATTATCATCAGCAATATAATAATTAGTATTTAATTGAGAAATCAATTCATCAAAAGAAATCATATCACTTGTTGCAACCTCTGGAGAAGAAGACACTTGTTTTTCTTCAAGGTAGGTTGAACCATCAACAATAATTATTGCATCAGTTGGCCTGTCTATAAAGAAATAAGTCTTTTCACAATCATAAATTACTTTCTTATTCTCATAGCCAGACGCTGTACATTTATGGAAAGTCATTTCTGCAAATTTTCTTGCAGCATCTGGAGATAACATGAATGGTAAGACCCACTGGCTTGCACCAGATTCATCTATTGTCTGTATACCATAACCTTTTGCAGGATCTTTATAGATTGTTTTTAGGTCTTCGCCAACAAACAATACTTCGCCGTTTAATACTGCTTCAAATTTTCCTTGCTTTAAAAGTGTGTTTTTTAGTCTTGCAATCTCGTCAGGATTAGACTCTGCAAGTTGCGCTGTAATATACTGGTTTCCTGAAGACGTGACTTTTGCATCCTTTAAGCCTGCCCAGTCTAGTCTGCTAGAGATTACTGAAACTACTCTTGGCATATCGTTTGGATCAACTTGATTTTCAAGAACTATTGAAAAAGAAGTACCTCCTGAGAAATCCACGCCATATTGTAGACCTTTTGTTGCTAGTAATATTATTGAAATTATTAATATAATTGCCCAAACTATTACTATTGGTTTTTTAATCAAGCTTTTCATTCTAAAAACACCATTTTAATTTTTATTTTTATTTTTTTTTTGAACATAAGTTATTAATGCTGGTGCATTGAAAAACCATGTTGAAATAATATCTCCAACTAAACCAAATAACAGAATTGAAGCAATCTCTAGAATTACTGTCATTTGCATGAAATATGAAATTACGGCCATGACTGCAACAGTTACAAGAGTAGTTACTGTCATTGTCATGCCTGTAGTCATAGACTTGTTTGTTGCAACAAACACATCGTCTGTTCTGTTTTTTAATAACTTTGTACTTAGTAAAATATCTGTGTCAACTGAATAACCAACAAGCATTAATAGCGTTGGAATAGTTGCAAGACTTAATGGCAGGCCTAGAAGAGCCATACCTGCAAGACCTGCAAGGATATCAAAAATTGAAGCAAAGATAATTAATCCTGAAGGAATTAGTTCTCTAAAAAATAAAAATATAACAAAAGACAATAACAAGAAAGCAATCATTCCAACTTTTATTGAAGCCCTAACAAAATCAGAACCAAGAGTTGCAGAAACTTCTCTTGTCTGTATTCTTGCAGTATCTCCTAATTGTAATTCTGATTTAACAAAATTGATTATGGAGTTATTAAAGTTGTTGTTTGCAAGAATTAAGGTTTCGTTAAGATAGACTTTTAGATCATCTTTGTTATTGAAAGAATCAATATCATCTAGTTCCTTTTGAGAAATATAATTTTTTGTTAATAATGGCGTAAATGCCTCTTTTGCTCTGGATTTAATATCTAAAAGAGCAGTATTATCAAAATCAATTTTGTTTTTTAGAGATTTTGCTTGCTCTATCTCTGGGCTATTGGAATACTCTATTATTATTCCTGTGCTTGTTGGCCCTTCTGTCTCGCTAATTGTTACTTCAGAAAGAGAATAGTTCGTTTCTAATGCGCTTTTAAGATTGGTGTGGTCAATAGCCTTACCATCAAACCTTAGAATCAACTGGTTTCCGCCCTTTAGGTCTATGCCCCTCTCAAGCTTAGGAGAAACAAAGATTAATATTAGACAAATAATTGCCATAATCAAAGGAATTATCATTAATTTCTTATAGTTCTTTTCTGTAATAAATTTCATAGATCTTTACACCATTTTTTAAAATTAGAAGTATATATAAAATATTATATTATTATATATTATTAGTAACCAAATGCTTTAAATACTTTATTTATTTTAAAAAAACAGAGAAAATAACCATGAACTTTCCAAGAATTGTAAAATCTAAAGAAATATTAGATAATGTTATAACAAAAGTGCGAAGAATAAAGGACTTTCAGAAAAACGAACTTGCGCACAAGTATATTTCTGCTTACCAGATAGCTATAACTGATAGGCTAAAAAGCATAAACGATAAGCTACCAGACTATGAGATAAATAACGAATATTATAAGGCGATGTTCAAGAATATCTGCCCAAAGACAACAATGGATAAATACAAGAACCACATTATTAGTGCAATTACTATTATTAATAAAATATCTGAACAATATAAAAGGCACTTGATGAGACTTGAAAGCAGTAGAAGCAAACACAATAAAGATAAATTTGTTAAAATCAAAAAAGAATATGTTGGAAGACTGGCATCGATTGTTAAAAACCTAGACTCCACTTTTGATAAACTTAAATACTTAGAAAAAGAATTTGCAAGAATTGCAAGCCCTGATTTTAATCTTAAGACCATTGTTTTAATTGGTCTTCCAAATGCTGGAAAGACCACGTTTCTTACAAAGATTACAGAAGCCACGCCTGAGATTAATACTTATGCTTTTACTACTAAGGCATTAAATATTGGATACTTTAAAAGAAGACAAGAAACCTACCAGGTAATTGATACTCCTGGGCTTATGCATTTAGACTTTAAAGAAATGAATGCTATTGAAAAGCAAGCAATTGCAGCAATTAAGACTATAGGCGACCTTGTAGTGTTTGTTTACAATCCCAATCTTGACCTTGAAGAACAAAGGATTATGTTAAACCACATTAGAGAAAACAATCCAGATAAAGCAATTATTGTCTCAAGCGAATACGAAAAGAATCACA
Source organism: uncultured archaeon (assembly GCA_964526365.1). Taxonomy (GTDB): domain Archaea; phylum Iainarchaeota; class Iainarchaeia; order Iainarchaeales; family CSSED10-239; genus JAKQTP01. The sequence goes on along the minus strand of CAZGLB010000044.1, from coordinate 90 downwards.
TTATGAAAGGAGAAAAGAACATCTCCATTCAAGAACTTGTAGAAAGCTATCCTGTGGAAAAGAAGAATCAGAAAAGCAGATGGGCTTAAA
>CAZGLB010000043.1:0-5335 GCA_964526365.1 uncultured archaeon | reverse complement strand
GAGACGTAAAGAGAGCAAAGGAATTAATGAACTATGATTGGTTTAAGTCTAAAGAGTGGCAATCAGAACTAAAGCTTGCAATTGATAAAAAGATAAGAATAGAACAACAGGCTCTTGCTAACAAGTCTCTTGATTTTGTTGCAAGAAAGTATTTGCCTGAAAAGATTGAAAAAGAAATTTTCTTATAAATAATATTATTAAATTTTAGATAACTGGAGGAATAATATGCCAAGAGGAAAATTAACAACAACAGGAAGTGTTCTAGGAAAAAATAGAAATGCTCACAAAAAGACAAATCACGAACAAAAAAAAGATTCTAATGCGAAAAAAAGAATAACTGCAGAAGAATATAGAAAACACAAAAGAGAAATAGACCAGCTTCTTAGAGGCCTAAAAGGCAAGAGTAATTTAAGAGAAGCAGAACTTGATTAAATTTAATTTAAGAAGCCTAAATGCTTCTTAGATCTTTTTCTTTATCTGGAAGAACTTGATTTAAAGTTATTCCAACAACACTAGAAAGAGCAATTCCGCCAATAGCAAAATTTCCATAACTTATAATTGCCCCACCAACACCAATTGTTAGCATTATTGCGATAATTACCATATTCTTTGTGTGATTAAGATTAACTCTAGCTTCCATTATGGTTTTAAGACCAACAATAGTTATCATTCCAAATAACAAAAGCATTGTTCCGCCAAGAATTGCTTGAGGGATAGTATTTAAAAAACCAGTAATCTTTCCAAGGAATGCAAAAACAATTGCTGTGATTGCAGCAATTCTTAATATTACTGGATCTTTTAGTTTTGTTAAAATAATTGCTCCAGTTACTTCAGAGTATGTGGTGTTTGGTGGTCCCCCAAAAAGACTAGCAAGTATTGTTGCACAACCGTCTCCAAACATGGTTCTTGAGATTCCTGGATTTTTAATGAAATCATTATTTGTTGCTTTAGATATAGCATACATGTCTCCAATGTGTTCAATCATTGGAGCAATTGCAACAGGTATCATAAATAAAATTGCATAGATATTAAATGTAGGTAAAGTAAAAGTAGGAACATAAAACCAAGGCGCATCGATTATTTTTGTAAAGTCTACAAGTTTTAAAAGTACTGCTACAATGTAACTAACAGCAATTCCAAAAATTACTGGTAATAGTTTAAATGTGCCTTTTCCGAAAACAACAACCAAGATTGCAGTAATAAGAGAAATTCCTGCAAGAAGCCAGTTTTGGCTTGCCATAGAAACACCAGTTTCGGCTAGTGACATTCCAATAATCATAATTACTGGTCCAATAACAACTGGTGGAAACAAGTTTGAAAGAAATTCCATTCCTTTTTTCTTAACAATAAATGAAAACAACACATATACAAAACCGGTAGCCATAAGCCCGCCAAGTGCTCCAGAAAAGCCATAAAGTTCTGTGGCTTTAATTATTGGTGCAATAAAAACAAATGAGCTTCCTAAGAATACTGGAACTTTTCCTTTTGTTATAAAATGGAATAATAGTGTTCCACACCCAGCAGTAAAAAGAGCAACAGCAGGATCAATACCAACAAGCAAGGGCACAAGAACAGTTGCACCAAATGCTACAAACAGCATTTGTATACCTATAATTATTTTTTTGGTCAAATTAAGTTCTGTTTGCTCTTGGTTCATTAATAAAACAAAGACAAAAGATTTTATAAAGCTTATTTTTATAATTAGTTTGTTTCTATAAATATATACTAATTTTTAAAAGGAGATTTATTATGAACATACTAGTAATTAATGCAGGCAGCAGCTCTCTAAAGTTTCAATACATTAATCCAGATACTGGAGAAGTATTGATAAAAGGGCTTTATGATGGTTTAAACAGGACAGATGACAAGTCGTGTCTAAGAGTTTTAACAATCGGCTCAAAGAGCACACAAGAAACAGAAATAAAAACACACAGACAAGCAATTGAGGATATGCTTTCTATTCTTATAGAAAAGAAAATAATTGAAAATCTTTTTGATATAAGATTTATTGGGCATCGTGTAGTTCATGGTGCAGAAGAATATTCTAAAACTACAGAAATAACTGAACAAATGCTTTTGCATCTAAAAAAGATTTCTTTTTTAGCACCGCTTCATAATCCGGTCAATATCGAGTGTATAGAAATATTAAAAGAAAAGCTTTCAAAGGCCAGGCAATTTGCAGTCTTTGATACTGCGTTTCATCAAACAATTCCAGAAAAGATTTATCTTTATGGGCTTCCAAAAGAGCTTTATGAGAAATTCAAAATTAGAAAATATGGTTTTCATGGAATTAGTCACCAATATGTTTCTAAAAAAGCAGCAGAGATTTTAGGCAAAGATTATAATAGTCTGAAAATAATAACTTGCCACTTGGGTAACGGCCAAAGCATTTGTGCAATCAATAATGGCAAAAGTTTTGATACATCTATGGGCTTTACTCCTGTCGATGGCTTGCCAATGGGTACAAGAAGCGGAAGTTTTGATCCAGAGATTATTCTTTTCCTTTTAGAGAATGGTTATTCTAAAGAGCAAATAAAAAAAATGATAAACAAAGAATCCGGACTATTTGGAATAAGCCAGATCAGTAGCGACCACAGACAAATAGAAAATCTGTCAATGGCCGGAGATAAAAACGCAAAACTTGCTAACGATATTCTTACGACAAGAATTGTTTCAATTATTGGAAGCTATATCGCAGAAATGAACGGAATAGATGCTGTTGTTTTTACTGGTGGTATTGGCGAAAAGTCTGCATATTTAAGAGAATTAGTTCTTGAGAATTTTTCCTATCTTTCTTTAACAATAGATAAAGAAGCAAACTCCAAACATTCCGAAATAATTTCTACAGAAAACAGCAAAGTAATAGCAATGGTTGTTCCAACAAACGAAGAATTAGAAATAGCAATTGAGACTAAAGAAAACTTATAGTTTCTCTAGTTTCAATAATTCAGCCCATCTTCTGTCTATTTCTGCTTGTATTTCTTGTAAAACTTTTTTGTTTTCTGGTCTTAAAACATCTTTAAACTTGGTTTGTGTTTTTAAAAATTCTTCAATTGGTAGTTTGTTTGCTGGCTTGTAATTGATAATAACTTTTCCGTTAACCACTTCATAAAGCGGCCAAAAGCAAGTTTCAGTTGCTAATTTACTAATTTTAAGAGTGTACTTTGAATCAGCTTTCATATTTGTTGGGCAAGCAGCAAATGCAATTAATACTGCAGGGCCAGAAACATCAAAGGCCTTCTTTGCTTTTTCAAACATATCAATCTGGTTATGAGAATTAATCTGGGCAACATAAGGAATGTTATGAGCTGCTGCAATCTTTGTTAAATCTTTTGAGAATTCAACTTTACCAAAACTAACCTTTCCTGCAGGCGTTGTTGAAGTTATTGCGCCTTTTGGTGTTGCTGAGCTTCTCTGGTTACCAGTATTATGTACCACGATACCATCAGCAATAAAATTATGTTCCCCTTCGACTCTTAAATCATAGGTTTGTTCTTTACCAAATTCTTTAATGTTTTTAATAATTTCAGTATCAAAGTTTTCATTTCCAATCAAGAAGTTTTGATATTTGTATTGAGTTGGATATTTAGTTATATTCCAATCATCTTTTTTACTAAAACAAATATAATAATATTCTGAATCTTTTAGTAATTTCTTGCCTACCACCAAGGTCCCTTTTTCTGTCTTCTGAGTTGTAATTTTCCCAACTCTGTAATTAAGTGTTTGTAATAATAATCTTAATCTTAAGACTAATTCCTTACTTGCAGAAACATATCTGCAGCTCTCTTTTTTCTTTTTATAGATGTATCCATCAGATAACAACAACCCTTCAATAAATGCTTCTTTTTGTTCATCAGGGATTGTATAAATCCAAGAAGGAATTATTTTATTTTTTGCGCCGTTATTAAATCCAAGAGATTCAATGAATTTTGTAATATTAATTGAATTCATATAGATGTAAGTTTTATCTGCAGTAATTGTCTTAAACCCAAAGATCTTCTTACAAATAGATATACATTTTTCTCTGCCTTCTGTTTTTTCAGGTAAAGCAAAACCAATTTCTCCTTTGTTTCTAATCCAACCATCGCCAAGATAAAGTCCTAAGAATAACATTAAATCAGTTGTTGATTTTTCTGGAATTTTTACATCATTAATTACATTTACTTTGTAATCTCCTTTTTTTGAAATTTGTATTTTTTCAAAAACAAATGGTTTACCTACATTTAATTTTTTTAATGTTATAACTTGATCTCCTTTTTTTAATTCTTCAAGGGTTTTCCAAATTAATGTGTTTGGTTTTCCTTTTGGAAGTTTATTTACGACCAAGAAAGGGTGATTCCCTGTTGCTTTGATGTTGTGGTGAAAGGTTTCAATTTCATAAACTTTTTTAATGCCATTATCAAACACACCACTACATTTTTTAAGAACTAATTTATGTGTTTTTTGATCAAAGGCATAAACCAGTTCTCCAACTTTAATTTCTGTGATTTTCTTAAGTCCTGTTTCTGTGTAAATTAATGAATCTTTACTTAAGCAATTCATATATCCTTCGTTGTCATAGCAAAGATAAACAAAATCATGTCCTCTTTCTAGTGCTCCAGAAAGTGATTGAAGACCAATATCAAAACTGCCGCCATCTCCAGCAATTACTAAAAAATTAATGTCTTTTTTTATTTTCCCTTTTTTCGTTTGTGCCTTATATGCGCATTCAACTCCAGAGATTGTTGCTGCAGAGTTTGCAAAAAGAGAATGTATCCAAGGAATATTCCAAGCAGTTTGTGGATAAACTGTAGTTGTAACTTCTGCACAGGATGTGGCGCTTGATGCAACAACTGGTTTGTCGCTTGCAGCAATCACAGTCTTACAAATGATTGCAATGGGGCAGCCAGCACAAGTTCTGTAACCAGAAACCATGGCTTTATTTTCTAATAATTTAATAGCAAGTTCTTTTGAGTTCATATTTTATTCCTTAATTCCAATATATCTGCTTTTTAGTTTCTTTCCAGAGATTACAGAAACTAAAAGTTCTTCAATATCCTTTTGATAAATATCTCTTCCACCAAGTCCAAAGACAAGTGACATAATTTCTGGTTTTTTTTGATTATCCATAACACTTAAACAAATATCTTTGTAAAGTGGGGGATAGCTTCCTGGCCCTTCTGTTCTTTCAAGAACAATTATTTTTTTTGCTTTCTTTAGGGCTTTAGAATATTCTTCATAAAGAAATGGTCTAAATAATATTGGTCGAAGAAGACCAACAGATTTTCCTACCTTTCTTAATTTATCAATAACGTCTTTTGAAGATTCTGCAGTTGAACTAAGAACAATAAGAACT
>CAZGLB010000042.1:0-5366 GCA_964526365.1 uncultured archaeon | reverse complement strand
TCTGTGTTCTTTGTGTAAAGTTTAATAATGTCTTGCTCAACAAAGATTTCACACTTTATATCAAAGTTGTTATTGGAAAAATCCTCAATCACGTCTTTAATTTCTACAAACCTTCTAGACTTTATACAATACCATCTATCGTCCTTAACAAACGGACCATAGATTGCTTTGGAATTTTCTATAAACTTCTGAGAATTTGCCATATCGCTAACAAATGGACCTTGAGATTTTTCAAACTTTGGAAGAACAAGCATGTCTGTCATAAGAATAATATAGGCGTACTTTGCTTTTTCCTCATAGTAGATATTTGACTTTAGGATTGTAAATTTCTGATTTTCTAAGTGGTTTGTTAATTTATTTAAAAACTTTCTAAGCTTTGACCAAACAATGTCTTTTAGCATACCTTCAACATCAAACTCTATTGTAGTTAATGGAACATTATTTACCCAAGTCACTAGTTGATGATAGGTCTGAGGCTTAGAATTATTTGAAAAGAAATCAGTTGTGGGTTTTACTAAAAATGCCCTTGATGCTGTAATAAATCTAGATAACTGCGTAAGACTAACAGCACTTGCTACGTTTCTTTTTTTATCAACCGGATCAATAACTACAAACGCATCATCAAATGGAGAAAGACTATCAATGTCTTCTTTTTCTAAAACTAATCTTACTGGTGTTTGCCAGTTTGCAACGTGCTCTAGAGTTTTTATAAAATCCCCATAATAAAGAATCAATAATTCACAAAGATAACCAGAGAAACCTTGATATTGTGGATCTGCACCATAACAGCCTATATATTTTAAAAAATACTTTAAAAATCTTACTTCATCTTTTTGTGCTTCTTTCATTTTCTTAAGAATGTATGTTTGATGAAAAGGTGTCCTATCGACTGAGGAAATCATCTCTTCTGTTGATTCAATCTTATATGCTGGAACTAAATCAATCTTATAACCATCAATTATCCCTCTAACATATGGATGCTCAGAATAAACTTTCTCAGAAAAATAACCTTTAAAGAAATTTTGGCCTAAGTCTAAAGCTTCTTTTGTAAAATCTTCTTTAGAAATGTCCTTTGGATAGAGAACAAATATATCAAAATCTTTTGTTTCTTTAAGATTAGTGTTTCTTGCAACAGAACCTGCTAGAACTACGTCTAGATGCCTTCCAGGTAACCCTTTTGCTTTTTTTAGCAGTTTGTCTGTCATTTCTTTTTCTTTTAATATCTGTGTGTCTGTTGGTTTAACTAAAGTTATTATCTTCTTTTTTGTTTCCTTATATACATCTAATCTAGATTTGTCCATTCCTACATTCATAAAATCAGCCTTGTTTCTTTCTTACATATTAAATTAATAACAAAGATATTATAAACTTACTCTCAATACTTCATTTTTTAATAATTATGGGCTTTATAATTATTATGTCATTAAAAGAAATAATAATTGCAGAAATTAATAATATTAAATCCGAGCTTATAGCACCTGTTGCTATACAGATACCAGAAGGACTAAAACAGTTCTCTAGTGTGATTCTTGAAGAACTGAAAAACTATGAACCTATACTTTTTACAGACCCTTGTTATGGTGCTTGCGATATCAAGGCTATAGAAGCCAAAGAACTAAAATGTAAGACACTTTTGCATTTCGGGCACAGGCCTTTACCAACACTTAAGACTACTAAATTAAAAATAATATATGTACCACTTAACTTTGAATTTACAAAAGAACAAATTGATTATGTGGTCTCTGAGATTGAAAATAGAAATCTTAAAACCCTCTCTATTGTAACAACCGCACAGTATCTTTCAAATATTTCAAAAATAAAAAAAGAACTAGAACAGAAAAACATTAAAGTTTTAGAATCACAAAAAACAAAGAGGCTACAAGAACATCAGATATTAGGTTGCGATTGCTCTAATCTTAAAGACATCATTAATCCAATTGTGTTTATTGGAGACGGCTGGTTTCATATTAATAATGTTTCTTATAATCACAGAAAACAAGACGTATATCTTATTAATCCTTTAATTGGGAATACCGAAAAAGTAATCTATGACGAGAAATTTTTAAGACAAAGATATGCTGCAATTGCAAGAGCCTTAGAATGTAAGTCCTTTGCAATACTTGTTAGTAGTAAGCCTGGACAGAATAGACTAAAGCTTGCAAAGAAGGTTAAAAAGCAGCTTGAAGAACACGGAAAAATCGCACACATTTTTGTTAGCGACTACATTAATGAAAGTTATCTTCTTGGAATCGATGTTGATTGTTATATTAACACTGCGTGCCCAAGAATTGCTTATGACGACTTTAATAGTTTTAAGAAACCAATAATCTCAGCTACTGAAATTGAACAGATATTTGATATAAAAAAAGAAATTAAAATTGATCAGATTATATAACCCTGATACATATTTCTTTATTGGTATCCAAAGACGATGCCAAAAAACAAGTATTTTCTGTAGTGATTAATCTTGTAGTATCTACTGCATTCTCCCCAGAATACATTAGTTCTTCCATAATTGAAACAGAAATTGTGTTCTGGTCAGAATTTATTTGTAATAACTTAAATGGGCGATCAGAAATTTGAGCAGACAAATTTTTCGGACCAAATCTATTTCCTTCTCTTACAGTTATTATAGAAGAATTTGAACTATTTTCTGGTGTATCACTTGTATAATCAGTAATTGTAAGTTCTAAAATCGTTGTTTCTTTAGAAAGTACGCTTAAAAGAGTTATTCCTACCATTAGTAGAATGACCCCTGTAATAATTACTACACATCCAAAAATTATAAACCTTTTCATAAATAATATATTACTAAATTATTGTTATATAGTTAATTATTTAAATCTATTTGATTTGCGTCAATTTCATTGGAATCTGTGGTATTGCTATCTATGACTAACTGATTACTATCAATTAAATCTGAAATTTTCTTTTTTAGGTGCTCTACACTTTCTAAAATTGCATCAAAATTGGAATGGCTAGATTTTAGTAATAGATAAGAAGACATATACATATCGTAATTATTCTTAGAAATTATCTCTATTCTCTTTTCTAAAGGATAGATATTTACTCTAGATTCTTTTAAATTAGAATCAGGGACGTAAAGGACAACTATTGTTTTTGTATTATCCATTATTGCTAAGCACTCTTCTGGGCCAATTGTTGCTTCTGTTTTTCTATCGCCATAATTTGTAGAACAACCTAGCAAGTTACCATTCCCATCAACAACGTTATTTATGTTTATTACATTCTTATCTGTTGCAATAAATATGGTTGTTAAAAGAACTGTTGGCTCTATAATCCCACCAATGGTTTCTGGATGATCTAAAAGAGTATCTGCAGAGACAATTATTGTATTGTTATCAATTGCAGATATAAGTGCATTTCTTACTGGCATATCCTTAGAATAGAAAGTAATACCTTTCTCTGTTTCTTTAAAATCAAACTTGTTTTCTTGATAGTAGTTATATACTTGATATGCTATAAAACCTATAATTAATAAAATAAAGAAAATTACAATAATTACAGAAACCTTTTTATTTACTTTTTTGATATCTGCTTTTTTTGTTATTTCTCTAACACTTTGTGTTTGTGCTGTGGATAATGCTCTTACCATATCTTCTCACTTATTTTTTTTATATTCTCTTTTAAATTGTTATTTATTTTTATCATAATATATTTCGTGTTTTTCTTATCAAACTCTTTTGGAATATATTTGTGCTCTTGGCAAAAGATGTTTTCTTCAATCTTAACAAGCCTATATTTCCTTTTCTCTAGTCTTTCTCTAATTGTGTTCTTGTCTGCAGTTAGAACTATAATCTTATCAAAATACTTTAGATTACTTTTGGATAACTCGCACCATAGATGACCTTCAAAGATAATGTGGTCTTTTGATTTTAATTCTTTTAAAACTGAAAGATTTAAAGCATTTAAACCAACAAAATACTCCTTGTAACCATCAATAACTTCATAATATCCTAAATCATTCTTTATAGAATATTCTTTATCATTTATTACTTTTAATTTTTTTTGCTTGCCTAGCGCCTTAGAAATTTCAGATTTACCAACACCAGGAATTCCTGCAATTAATATTTTCATAATTGATCTTTACCTTAATCTTATACTTTCAAGATCCTGTATTGCTTTTGTATCAACATTATATTTCCTACCAATATAGTTTGCAAACTCTTGACAAGAATCGCCGTGATTAATCAGTATAGTTTTTGGCATAGGTTTTAGAACATTTAAGAAATTTAATAACTCGGCTCTGTAAGAATGACCACTGAAAGAATCAACAGTTTCTATTCTCATATTAATATCAAGAGTCTTAGTCTTTCCTTCTTCTGTAACTACAGGCATTGACTTTAAGCCTTTTTGTATCTTGTAACCTAAAGTATTTCTTGCTTGATAACCTACAAACACCATAGTGTTGTTTGGGTCGCTTGCAAATCTATTAAAATATCTAAGAGACGGACCGCCGGTTAGCATTCCTGAAGACGCTAGAATTACAGTTCCTGGAGTTATTAGTTCCTCGCCGTCCTTTGCATCATCAACTGTAACAAAGATATCTGAAAGAAATGGAGAATTATTCTGTAGAACTCTTGTTTTAATGTTTTTCTTTAGATATTCTGGATAAACTGTGTGGATTGCAGAAGCTTGTCTAGTCATACCATCTACTAAAATCTTTGAGACTTTTAATTTTCCTTGCCTGTAATATTCCTCAAGGATAATCATTGCTTCCTGTGCTCTTCCAACAGAGAATACTGGAATTAAAGTTATTCCTCCTTTTTCTGTAGTTTCATTTATAATATCAATCAAATGAGTTTCTGAATTCATTCTTGATGGGGTTGTGTCTTTTCCACCATAGGTGCTTTCCATAATCATTGATTCTAATCTTGGATAATTGATATCCATGTTATTGAATAATCTTGTAAAGCCAAACTTGAAATCACCTGTGTAAACTAAATTTTGTTTGCCCTCACCAATATGAAGATGAACAGAAGCAGAACCTAAGATGTGTGCTGCGTCGTGAAAGGTTAGTCGAATTCCTGGGGCTATGTCTGTTACTTCTCTATAATCTCTAGTTATTGTGTGCTTTATTACTTCTTTAACATGCTCTTCAATATATGGCGGTTCTCTGCCACTTTTTACTGCAACATCAATCAAATCAAACTGCAATAAAGCCATTAAATCTCTTGTTGGCTCTGTACAATAGACTGGGCCGTTATAGCCTGCTTTGAATAGATATGGTAAGAACCCACAATGGTCAACATGTGCGTGACCAATAATTACTGCATCAAGTTCATCTAATGGAAATCTTAAAACATCAAAGTATGGTGCTTCTTCGTTTTTATCAGAAGCATTAA
>CAZGLB010000041.1:0-5371 GCA_964526365.1 uncultured archaeon | reverse complement strand
TTGTAAGTAAATATGTTAATTCTGGACAATTAAAAACAGAGCAATTGACAGAAAAGTTCTTTGATTATGTTTATCTTGGAAAAGGAAAAGCAGAAGACACAGGAATTGAAAAATCTCTTGCAGAACAAATTAGAAAAGACGTAGAATACTGGTATCCACTTGATATCAACCTTGGAGGAAAAGAACACCAGACCGTTCACTTTCCGGTTTTTCTAATGAACCATGTTGCAATACTGCCAGAGAAATATTATCCAAAAGGAATATTTGTTAATTGGTGGGTAGTTTCAAAACTTGGAAAAATTTCAAAATCAAAAGGTGGAGTAAGAAGTCTAAGTGACGAAACAAAAACTTATTCAGTTGATGCTATGAGGCTTTTCTATGCTAACATTGCTAATCCATTTGTTGATATTTCCTTTGAAAAAGAAGACCTAATCAACTATAAGCAAAGACTGGATAGAACTTATAATCTTTTTGAAGAAATATTAGAAGAAAAAGAAAACAATAAAGATACAAGATTAGATAGTTGGCTTGAAGCAATATGGAATACAAGATTAAAGTCAATAACTGAAAGCATGGATATCATAGAATTTAAAGCAGCAACAGACGACATCTATTTTAATTTTTATAATGACATCTCCTGGTATAGAAACAGAGGAGGAAGCAACAAAGAGCTTCTAAAAAGTATATTAAAGAAATGGACACTAACTATGGGGTTGTTCACTCCACACTTGTCAGAAGAGCTTAATCTTATGCTTGGTAACAAAGAGCTTGTGTCTATCACAAACTTTCCTAAAGTAGATGAACAGAAAATAAACAACAATATCCTTGAAGAAGAAAAAAGAGTTGAAAAGACGCTTTCAGATATTAGAAATGTAATAAAGATGGCAGGAATTGAAAAGCCAAAGAAAATTACTTTATTCATTTCAGAGAATTGGCAATATGGTTTCTTTAAAGAATTAAAGGAAGATATAGAAGTTAAGCAAAATAGAAATGTAAAAGAACTAATGCACAAATTCCTGGACAAATATTCTGCACACAAAGAAATTGTTAACAAAACAATAACGTCAGCAATCAAAAATCCAAGTATACTTTCTGTTCCAGACTGTCAAAGCAAGGAATTTTCGGTATATCTGTTTTCCAGAGATTTCCTTTCAAAAGTATTAAGCTGTGATGTTGAGATAATTAAAGCAGAAGGCTGTGAAAATCCAAAAGCAAAGGCCTGCCTTCCAGGAAAGATAGGAATACTTGTTGAGTAAAGCAATATTTATAAAACTGTTCATTAATAATATTACTAAAAAAGGGGAATTATTATGCCAATATTAAAACCAAGAATTAAACCAAAATCTGCAAAAAAGATAATAGAACAAATTGTTAAGCAAAAAAAACAAAATAAAGATCTTAATCCAGAAGTTGTGTTAAGAGTTCCAAAAAGAGAACTAAAATATTCTGAAATTACGGAAAATAAAGACGCATATTTTGAAGTATCAAAAGATGTTAATAGATATAAATCAAAAACAGATTTTGAAAAGATAGATAATATAAAAAAAGATATACAAACCGATGCTAAAAAGAAATTTGGTAATTCTACGCTAATTCAGATTAAAGATAATATAAGAGATCCTCGCGCACTTAATGTTCCAAATTCTTTACCAAGAAGAAGTAGTGTTCTTGGAATTATTACTGCAGTAAAAAAACAAGGCATTAATCAATTTGCAATTGCAGTTACAGACGTTAAAACCGGAAAATTAATGGGTTATACCGTTATTGGCGTTTCTAAAGCAGCTATGGAAAGCCACAAAAGAAATTATACCTATGAATCAGAAACCAGATTTAACTCTTTCATTGATAATTTTATTGGTAAATCAGAGCATCCGGAACAATTTTATGAACAGGCACTAAAAGAAATTTTTGGTTTTAATATTAAATATTTAACAATGCCTGGATATACTATTGATCCAGTAAAAAGAGATTTTAGACCAAAGAATATAAAAGAAAGAATAAAAATAAAAAAATAATTAATAACAAATATGCCAAAAACATCTTTTAAGAATTATTCCCCTAAAGACATCTATGCTGTTTTTTTTAATGCCATAAAACAGAAAGATGGGGCAATAACAAGATTATCTGTTTATGGAACAAAAAAACCAATATTTATTCTTAAGAATAATCCTTTTAAAGAAAAAATAGTTATTGATCTAGATTCTTATGATATTTATAGATTAAGAACTTTTTTAGGCAGAATTATTAGTATAGATAATGTATTAGATATTGATGATACCAATAATCAAAGACACAGAGATTTATTTGAAGATGAAATAGAAAAAATAATGGATTTAATTTCAGATGATTTAAAAAGTAAAGCAATTGAGAAACTAAAGAAAAAAGCAGAATTGAAGGCAAAACAAGAACTTAAGAAAACAGAAATAAAAAAGATAAAAGCAAAATATAAACGGCCAATTGTAAGAAGATCTTTTGCTAAATAGTTTTTTTCTATTTTCCTGAAACAATTTCTATAACATCATTGCTTTTTAGCGCATGGTCTTTTCCTAGAAGCATCTTTGTCTTAACATCAATTGCTTTTATGAAGTTGTCTCCAAAGTCTGTGTGCAACTTGTATGCAAAATCAAGAGTTGTTGAACCAGGAGGCATCAAGAAACAATCCGGAAGAACATTTCCATTTTTGTCCTTTAGACTCTTTGTTCCACCAGGATAGATTGGAAGATATTTTAAAATATCAAAAGCGCATTTATCTAGAATCTCTTGAACTCCAGTTGAACCATAAACATCAAGAATATTTTTTTGAACAAACTCTAGTCCTTTCTTTTGCTTTTCAGGCATATCTTCTTTTAAAATTTTAAAAGTATTACTTCCTGGTAGATAATCAATCATTTTATTTTTATCTGCGTTCTTAAGGGCCAACTCAGATTCAGCAGAACAGCCAACAATTATCAATTGCGGGAATTTGTTTTTTAAGATTTCAAGTCTTTCTTTAGAACCAGGCATATCGATCTTGTTTGCTGCAATAACAATTGGTTTTGTGGTCTCTCTAACCTTTCTTGTAAACTTCCAAAGCTCTTCGTCTGTCCAAGCAATAATTTCTTTTTCAAAGAGCCCAAGGGATTTTAGAATTGATTCTAATATTTTTTCTGAAATTCCCATACCACTCATAAATGATAAAAGAGTATTAAAAGTTTTAGTCTTTCGCAGTTGCTGTTCTCTTCCAAGCTTTTCAAAATTTTTCTTATAGATTCCATAAAGCCAATTTTCAATTTCTGTTAAAAGAAAAGCAATCTCGTTTGCAGGATCATAAGAGCCAAGAGCAACAGGTTTTCCTTCTTCATCTGTGGAACCAGAAATATCAATTACTTGTATTAAAGCTTCTGCTTGATAAAGATCTGTCAAGAATTTATTTCCAAGCCCTCTTCCTTCACTAGCCCCTGGAACTAGTCCAGCAACATCAATAATATCAATATTAAGAAATCTTGTGTGTTCCTTACAATAACCATGTCTTGGATTACACTGGGTATTAAAGAAAGTATCAACACAAGGATTTCTAACAAACCCAATACCTTTGTTTGGATCAATTGTAGTAAAAGGATAGTTAGCTGCTTCAGCATCCATTAAAGTAAGAGCTTTAAAAAAAGTAGTCTTTCCAACATTAGGTTTTCCAACAATTCCTATAATCATAAAAAGTTCACATTAATTTATCCAATATATAATATCTGTTACAATATGTTTATTAAATAATATAAATTTTCTATAATTATATAACTTAAAAAATCACAGAATAAGGATTCTGGTTGCTTTTTTTGCCACCTAATTCCCTTTAAACGTTTTATTTCTAGTAAAAGGGGCCCATCCTTGCTTTAAATCAAAATAAGCAAGAATTTGGCTTTATTTTGAAAATAAAGCACAAATCAGCCAAAACATACGATCTATTTATAAACCTATGCTAACATATATTAGATATTCCGGCTAAGTTCTTTTAGCAAGGAATTCGACCGTTTTAAATTTTTTAGAACAAACCTTGACGAAAAATATTCTCTATGGATATCTTTCGCATTTTATGTTTACGGGATGAGAGAGTAGGTAATTTGTGCCATGTGTCAAGTTTATAAAAATATTGACCAAATATTAAAGAAAAGAATTTTCACAAAAATTTGATTTTTTGTTAGAGCTAATTAATGGATAACTTGGCTTGTAGACCGATGAAGAGCGTGGCAAGCTGCGATAAGCTTGGGGGAGATGCATGCAATCTTTGATCCCAAGATGCTCGAATTATCCAAGGCGTAAGCTTTGGAAGGTAACCTAGGGAACTGAAGCATCTTAGTACCTAGAGGAAGAGAAAACAATAGTGATACCGTGAATAAGATCGACCGAAAGCGGTAGAGAACAAACCGAATCTTTTATGGTGACATAATTGAAATGTGGGGTTGTGTGACTCATTTACTTCTTGAAAACAAAATCGAAGTTGGCTGGAAAGCTATACTATAGAGGGTGATAGTCCCGTAGATATAAGTATTTCGAGAAGATTTTTGAGTATCACGAGTACTGCGCGTCGGATATCGCGTAGGAAGCTTTGCAGGCACTTACTGCAAATTCTAAATATACTACAAGACCGATAGAGAATGAGTACCGTGAGGGAAAGTTGAAAAGTTCTCCTAACGGAGGGTAAAAAGCACTTGAAATTAATTAGCTACAGTTCGGGTGTGGCCTGAAAGTGTTGAAGGAGAGACGTGAGCGATTGTGGGTAACTGCAAAAGCGAGTTTTTCTGGAACAGGGTTACACTATCCGTCACGAAGCACGGGCGAGGGAGTATTTCTGTGTGGCAAGACTTAAGTGAATAACTCACAGAGTCGAAGGGAAACCAATTTTCCGCAGATCTTTATGATTCAGGGAAGTGGTGTTAACTGCGCCATTAGTCACAGGGAGATAACCCGAAACCAGATGATAAATTCCTGAGCAGGATGAAGGCAGCCAACTGGTTGCTGGAGGTCCGTAGCGGTTCTAGTCTAACTGTTCGTGTGACTTGGGAATAGTACTGAGAGAGTAATCTAATCTGGTGCTAGCGGGTTCCTATCGAAATATCCCTAAGGATAGCCTAGCTGGAGATAGATAATATGGTAGAGATACTGATTAGAAAGTATTGGGAAGAAATTCTCGGCTTTCTTGTCAAACTCCGAATGTATTATCATCGTTGAAGGCTGGAGTTGGGGTGGTTGGGTAAGCTAATCTTCCTAAAGGGGAAAAACCCAGACTATGATTAAGGTCCGTAAGTGCTAGCTAAGTGTTAACTGGAAGGGAGTGTTTATCCAAAGACAATTGGGAGGTTGGCTTAGAAGCAGCCACCCTTTAAAGAGTGCGTAATAG
>CAZGLB010000040.1:0-5444 GCA_964526365.1 uncultured archaeon | reverse complement strand
ACACAGAAAATTCATTTAGACCAGAAAGAGTGGCACAGATTGCAAAGTTTAGAGGACTTGACCCTGAAGAAGTTATGAAAAATATATTTGTTGCAAGAGCATTTAATAGTAATCATCAAATGCTTCTAGCAGATAAGGCTCAAGAACTATTAAAAGAGAAAAATATTAAACTTGTAATTGTTGATTCTCTAACAAGCCAGTTCCGTTCAGAATTTGTAGGAAGAGGGCAGTTATCAGACAGACAACAAAAACTAAATAGTCACATGAGAATCTTACAAAAGATTGCTGAACTTTACAATGTCGTAGTCTTTGTAACAAACCAAGTAATGTCAAGACCAGATGTTTTGTTTGGTGATCCAACTGACGCTATCGGCGGTAACATTGTTAAGCACGCATCAAAAACAAGAATCTATTTAAGAAAAAGTTCAGGTTCAAAAAGAATTGCAAAACTTGTAGACTCTCCAAGCCTACCAGACGGCGAAGCAGTTTATCAAGTTACAGAGAATGGAATCACAGATTAGATTCCTTTTTTTTCTTTTTTATCCGACTTACTATGTATGCTTTAGAATTTGATGTAGATTGGGATAAGTATTTTTTAGTATTGCCTGAAGTAATTAAAATTCGTGTTTTAAAAAAGATAGATAATATTGTCTTGGCCCCATACAAAAGACATTTAGATGGGGCCGCAAAATATTTTGTAGCAGAAGTTGGTCAATATAGATTAACATATTTTGTATTTGAAAATACTAAAACAGTTAAATTCTATTTTATTGGTAAACACAAAGAATATGAAAAATGGTATAAATCATTTTTTTGATTTTTTATTTGCATAAGGATAAGTAATATATTTTGCGTATTTACCAAGTGCTTCCTCAGGAGTTAATGTTTTTCTTTTACCAAGTCTTACTTGCTCCTCAATCCAATCTATCTTTCTATTTACCATTTCGATTTCAATATCGTGTTTGCTTTTACCAAAGGAAATTATTGCAAGCCTTATTGCTTCTGATTTGGTGGATGCATAACCATCGCTAATCATTTTATTTAATATCTTTTCTGGAACACCCGTAATTGTTACATTCATATATTAATTAGAAACAAACAATATTTAAATGCTTCATTTTTGATTCAAAATGAATCAACTATAAAAAACGCGTAAAACCAATAAATTTATATGTATTTATTTTATATGATTATTATTAACTAAAATAGAAAAAAATAATGAGACACATATTACATTTCTTTAGAAATTACAATAAAGATAAACAGAATAAGATATTAATATTATCGATCTTATTTCTCATTTGGTCAATTGCTTTTGCAATATTTGAGTATTTTGCTCCACTCTATCTAGATTCTTTAAACATAGACTATTGGATTATGGGAATAATTCTTGCAGGAAGTTCTTTTATTTCATTATTTATAGATCCTTTCTTAGGGTACTTACAAAGAAGATTCCCCCCAAGAACATTATTGATTGTTTCAATAATTTTGTTTGCAATAAACATTTTATTATTTTTATTTTCAAAAAATTCAATATTTTTGTTATTCCTTGCAACAAATATCTATGGTGTTGCATTTGATTTATTTAGTATAACCACCTATAAAGGCGCATTTGATAATTCTTTAAAAAAAGATAAAGCGAGAAATATTTCTTTTTTAGAATCCTTTTATAATCTTGGGTTATTATTAGGTTCTTTGATTGCTGGTTTTATTGTAGCCTATAATCTAAATAATGCTGCCTATCTTTGTTTAGGGATACTTTTATTTCTTTTAGTTATTGTTCTTATGATTGGTAAAGAGAAAATAACCCACAAGAAATTATCATTAACAACAGGCTATAAAGAAACTTTCTTTGAATTAAAAAATCTAGGATTTATTGGAGTTTTTCTAATTTTTATATTGATTTTTATAAACACCTGGGATGGTTTCTTCTTTGTATTTGAACCAATCTTTGCAAAGAAGTTTTCTGGTTATTTCATCAATGAACTAATAATTGGAGGAATACTTCTAGCAATCTACACTCTTCCAAGTATACTTCTTGAAAGAACCTTTGGTAAGCTTGAAGATAAGTATGGAAAAAAATGGTTTATAGTTTATGGTTTATTATTAAGTTCTTTTTTTATTTTTGTAATTCAGATGACAGACAACGTAATTATTACAGCCATTTCAATATTTTTATTAAGTCTGGGGTTCTTTGCAATAGCTAAACCAGCAAGCGAATGTCTATATGAAACAATTGCAGAAAATAAATTTGGAAAGAAACACATTGGGAACTATGCAGGAGTTATAGAAATGACTTTAAGTATTGGTTTTCTTCTAGGGCCATTACTTGGAGGTTTTTTCTTAAGCAGATTTGGAGATTTTAATCTGGCTTTTAGGATTTTTGCAATATTTACAATGATACTTGCAAGTCTTTCAATATTTGTAATTAAAGACTAAACTTATTTTTTTCTTTTAATATCTAATCCAAAGGCATGCACAAACTTTCCATAGTTTTCATTAGGCTCGTAATATCTTGATTTATCTTTGTAATCAAATAGTCTTTGTTTCTTAATATCGAGATTGTCTTTACATACAATGCCTGGCCCTCCAAGGCAGCCGCCTTCACAAAACAAAATATCCAAAAATCTAATTTTTGAATTATTAGAAAAATCAAACATTGCTTTTTCTATACATTTTGGGCCATCGCATACAATTACTTGTTCAAGATTTAGTATATCTTTTGTAATCATGCTGCTTGCAACGCCACCACCAAGAGGATAGATCTTTGTAACATCATTATAAAATTTATCAAATTCTCTTGTTGTTTTATTTTCTTCTATATTTTTTAATATTTTTTTTTCTTCGCAATAATCATAGATTTCTATTAGTTCTTTAAAGGTTATAGCAAAATCCACGCAATCAGCATTTTCTTTAGCTTCTGCTTTTTTTGCAAAGCAAGGTCCAACAAAAATGGTTTTATAATCTTCTCCAAATTCTCGTTTAACAAAACGCGCCATAACTACCATTGGTGAAGCAACATCAAGAATATCGTCTTTGTGATCAGGGTATTGATTTTCTATAACTTTAATTATTGTTGGGCAGTTACCACAAATAAACTGTTTATTGGGATTTTCATTTATAATATTTATGTATTTGTAGTTGATCAATTTAGCTGCATATGTTAGTTCCACAATTTTAGAAAAACCAATTCTTCTAAGATCTAATATTAAGTCCGGGAAAGAAAAATCCACCGGAAAGCTTGGAGCTAATAAGCAAATGGTTTTTCCTGTTTGTAAAGCGTTTACTATCTCTTTTAATTCTAAATTTAATTCTGGCATTTATTTTCTCTCCATTTTTTTAATTATATAATTATCCACTTTTGATTTTTTATTTTTTAATAATATTATCCTTGACGGCTTACATTTGTCTGATATCTTATAATCTTTTGAAAGCTTTTCAAAGGCCTTTGCATATTTTAAACAGTCCTCAAAGCTTGGCATATTTTCTATCTTTAAAGTCTTTCTAGAATATCCTAAGAACATATATGCCTTAATTTCCAGAAAATCAGCTTTGGATTTCTCAAAGATTTTTACAAAGTCCTTAATATATTCTTTATCGTCATTTATCCCTTTTATCAAAGTAAATCTAATAACTTTTCTGCATTTTAGTTTTGGAAAAAGAGAAATCGTTTTTGAAAGTCTCTCCCAAGAGTCTTTTATCTTTGGGCGATTAATTTTCAAGTGAAGCTTTTTGTTTGGAGCAACAAAAGAAAGGTAAAGCTGTGTTGGTAATGCCTTATTCTTATTTAATTTTTCAAGAAGTTGTGGTTCCATGCCGTTTGTTACTACAAAAATTGTTTTAATTTCTTTTCTAGATTTCAGTTCTTTAATCAGTTTATCAAGCTCTTTGTAAAGTGTTGGTTCTCCAGAAAGAGAAATTGCAACATGGCTTGGTATCTCTGCTTCTTTTAGCTTTGCTTTAGATACTTTAGGAAAACCACCAAAACCAGAAAGTAATTTCTTTCTTTCTGCAAATAATCCGTCAATTATAATTTTAGGTTTATCATAGTCTTTCTTAGTAAAATTATCAACAGTCATATACTCTGCAGGCCTCCAGCAGAATATACAGTTTTGATGGCACCACAACACCGCAGGAGTAATCTGTGCACACCTATGGCATTCAACATTATAAAATTGTTGTTTATAGCAAACGCCTTCGTCTCTTAAAGCTTTCTTATTCCATTCACAAATCTCAATAGCAGAGTGTTTACCTACAACTCCATAATGTTTGTGTTTTAGATCTTCTACTTTCTCTTTTGATATCAATTCTTTTACCAAATAAACCACTTATTTTTAAATATTTATTATTCTATATAATATAATATACTACTATTTTTATAGTTAAGCATATTAGCAAAAATAAACGGTGATATTTTGAAAAAACAAAAGCAAGTAAAAAAAGAAAAACCAAAGAAGATTATTATAAAGCAAAAAAAAGAAAAAAAATCTAATATTTTAATTATTGGAATAATTATTTTAGTAATTTTAATTATTGCAGCAATATTTGTAACTGTTGCAATAAAAAATCCTAAAAAAGAAGACGCAAATATAAAAGACATAAAAGCAGACATCAATGCATCTCCTGTAATACTTGATACAAACGAAGATGTGACAGTTGAAGAATTTAAAGTAAGATATACGGCATTAATGCAAAAAAGCCAAGATTTAAGTTTAAAGATACAACCAGAATTTCTAAGCGAATTAAATGTTCTACAAAAACCAGTATTTGAAGAAATTACAACCACTCTAAATCTTAATAAAACAGAGCAAGATGCTTGTTTAAAAGCAAATGACCAAACCAACAAAGACTTTAATGCAGAAAAAGCAGAAATTATGCAAAATATTTTTTTAGACACGCAGTTTGGGCAAATGATTGGAATAACAGGCACGCCATCAGTCGTTGTTAATGGTCAAGCAATTGGCGGATATGTTTCTTATGCAGATCTAAAAGCAGCAATAGAAACTGCAATAGATGGAAATCAAACAACTGATCAACTATACAACGAAGCAGATAGTTACTTTGGTAATAAAGACTCTAAAGTAGTATTATATATCTTTTCTGATTATTATTGCAGTTATTGTAAAAACCTAGCAGAAGAATCATTAACAAAATTAAAAACAGAATATATAGAAACAAACAAAATCAAATTTGTGCCAAAAGACTTTATACGTTATGAGCCATCTGCAGCAATCTATGCTAGGTGTGCAGAAAAGCAAGGCAAATACTTTGAAGCAGAACTTGAATTGTTTAGTAAATATACAGAATTTTCAAACAACCTACAAACCGCTCAAACAACCATAACAGAAAAATATTCAGAAGAATTAAATGCTTTTGAATCAGAACTAGCAATATTAAAAAAATGGTCAGAAGAGCACCCAGAGGAGTTTGAGGAGTTTCAAAAG
>CAZGLB010000039.1:0-5604 GCA_964526365.1 uncultured archaeon | reverse complement strand
CCAATAAATATCTTGTTGCTTTCTTGAAGATATTCTAATATATTCTTTAAAGTGTTGTGGTTAATTTGCTTTGGTAATATTCTCTTTAGTTCTGAAACCTTAATCATACTATCTGGCATTTCCTTTAAAGCTTTCTCTACCATTTTTATGGTGTTTAATGTTGGGGAATATTTGTCTTTTACAGTTTTATTTGTTTTTTTATTATTCATAAGTATCATTTATTTATTAGTTAGTAAATAATATTTATGAATAAGTATTTATATTTGTTTCTTTTTATGAACTTTATATAAAATATAGTATTTAGACCTATAATAAACTATCTATCAAATATTTTGTGATTTAAAGAAAACGAATAACAAATATTATAAATTTACAAAAGCTTATACTTTCTAGTAAATTGATCAATTTCTGTTTCTTTTAATGGACCAATACCAAGACATGTGATGTCTGGTTCTGGTAGCTGAGTCTTTGCTGCGTCTTTAATTAGAACACAAGGGAATTTGTTTTTTATAGATTGATATAATTCCAGTAGTTCTTTCTTGGAATCGATCTTTAAAACAACTTTTTTTTGCCCTTCCATCAACCAATTATCAACTGCTTGAGGGTCTTTCTTAGACGTTAGAATATAGGCTTCGACTGCTGCATGACTTACTTGCCCAGCAATCTTTCCTTTACCAAGCTTTAAATCATTTCTAAAAATTATTACTTGTTTATACATTTTTTTTCCTTATAAAAATAAGATTTAAAAAAAAGAGAATTAAATATTTCTCTTTTATTCTTCATTATCTGAGTTACTTGTTACTGTTCCATTATATGTAATGGTGTATGTTATCTGGCTCTTGCCCCACATAGAAGTAACTATCTTTGGTTCTCCCATATAGAATATTGCATTAAATTCATAGCCTCTGTGCTCGTTCATAACTGAATAATGTCTATCATATTCTAATTGTGCACCGTTTGCTCTAGCTGCAAGTAATTTAAATACATAAATTCCGCCTTCTAATTCAAATTGTTCATCAACTTCTACTTCTAGGTCTTTTTCAGTTTTGGAATTATTTTTTGGATGTTCCATATCTGCTACTTTTTTAACTATATGAAATTTTGCTTTCATGACTTTTTCACTCCTTGTTTTAATGGTTTTTTAAAATATATTTATCCTTAATAAAAATAAGACAAATAAGTTTAAAAATAGATTTCTTTAGATTGGTCTTTTTGGTCTTGCTTTAAAGACATTTTTTAGGGATTTTTTGGCTTTAAAACCTTTAAATTCTCTTTCAAATTGCTTTCTGTAACTTTCTCCGTGTTTTTTTGCTAAAGTTTCTAGAATCTCTTGTTTTAATTTTTTAGAACCTTCTTGAGTATTTGCCTTTTCTGCCCATCTTAGCAATTTATCGGTTCCAAATTTTTCTTCAAGGTGTTCAATCAATTGTTCTTTAAATTCTGAATTTTTATATTTCTCTGGATTAATTTTGCCGCCCATTCTAATATAAGTATCAATCATTCTTTCAATACCATAAACTGCATCAATCTTTTTTAAAAGTTCTTTTCTAAAATTTAAAAAACTGTTTTTTGCAATACCAGCATATCTGTCATTATGATATTCTAAAGCCAAACGATCTAAATCTATTTTAGAAAACACCTTTTTTGTCTTTTCTTCGTTTATTCTGCCATTTCTGTGATTTATAAAAGAATAAACATTTAATGTTTCTGGATCAATCGCAAGTCTTGAAAATCCAGAATCCAGATATAAATCTTTAGAATTGCCAATTATAGATTTGATAAATACTCTTTTTAATTTTCCATCAATTTTTAATTTTGCAGTATATAGGGTGTTTTCCTTTAATGCTCTCATAAAACCAATATACGTATTAATACAAGTATCTGGATTTACTCTGGCTCTTGGTCTTTTAAGAAATCTGCCTTTTTGTATGTCTCTTGTATCTCTCAAAAGATTATTAAATTCTCTTTGATGTTCTAAATTATATCTTATATTCTCAAGAACTGAAGACAATTGATTAATATTAAAGTTTTCAATAATTTTTACAATTTCTTTTTGCTCTTTTAAATCTATTTTTGATAACTTTGATTTTGCAGAATCTATATCTAAATTAAAAAAGTCATCTGATCTTATACCATATCTTAAATTGTATTTCTTTTCATTTAATCTTTTTTTTAAAAAATCATAAACCAAATCTTTTTCTGTCATTATCTTTTCACCAGTCTATCTTTACTTGGTCTGTTCTAAACTTAGGATTGATTATTGTTTCTTCTAATTTCATTCCGCCTTTGCCTTTATAGGTGTGGATATAGTGCTTGACTCCAAGGTCTGCGATCAATAACCCATTATCCAGGCAAACAATTGCTGGAGGGATATAAAGCTTTACTTTGTTTTGAGAACAAAGCTTTTCAAGCATCTCTTTTAAGGCAGAACTAGCAGCAACTCCACCAATAACAATTACTTCTTTTTTATTTGTGTAAGATAAAGCTCTGTCTGTTACTTCTAAGAGCATTGCATAAGCTGTATGCATAAACGAATAAACTAAATCTTCTTTCTTTTCTGTTGCTATCTTTTTTCTTGCAGCAGTCTGAAGACCAGAGAATGCTAAGTCCGTGCCTTTAACTGAATATGGTAGTTCAATATAATTTCTTTCTTTATTCTCCATATATATCTTATCAAGAACTGGCCCACCAGGAAAACCATAACCCATGTCTCTTGCAAAAGAATCAAAGAGGTTTCCAATACCAATGTCTAGTGTTTCTCCTAAGATCTTATAATAACCATTGTCTTTTGCAATAATTTGAGTGTTTGCTCCTGAGGTGTAAATCACAAGCGGATCTTTACACTTTAGAATTGTTTTTCCAATCTCAATATGCGACACACAATGATTAACTCCAATTATTGGTTTTTTATATTTATCAGAAAGGCATCTTGCAACAGTTGCTGAAACTGTTAAACATGGTGCTAGCCCAGGACCTTTAGAAAAAGAAATAACATCAATGTCTTTCATTTTTAGTTTTGCGTCCCTTAATGCTTCAGAAACAACATCGATTGCAAAATTATAATGATGAATAGAAACATCATAAGGTTTTAGTCCTTCTGCTTTGTCTTTAACAGTATATTGCCTTTTACAGTTTGCTAGAATCTTTCCTTTAGAATCAATTATTCCAACACCAAAGGTATGAGCAGTGCTTTCTATTCCAAGGCAAACTTTTGTCTTAATCATAAATATATCTAATTAAGATATATTTTTAATAACTATATAGTTTAATTTCTATATTAGAAAGTGAAAGAATATGGCGCTAAAACTATATAATACTGCTACAAAGAAAAAAGAAATTTTTAAATCAGTTAATCCTAACCAACTTAAGATCTATGTTTGTGGTGTTACAATTTATGATGACGTACATTTAGGTCATGCTTTCTCATATATCTACTATGATATTTTAATTAATTATTTTAAATATTTCTTAGACTATGATGTATTGTATGTTAGAAATATAACAGACGTTGGACATCTTACAGATGATGGTTTATCAGATACCGGCGAAGACAAGATACAGAAAAGAGCAAGTGAAAGAAAAGTTCATCCTATGGAATTAGTTTACAAATATACTCACAGAATGTGGAAACATTTTGATGCTTTAAAGATGTCAAGACCTAACCTTGAACCAACTGCTTCAGCACATATCCTTGAAATGCAAGAATGGATCAAAAAAATGCTACAAAACGGATTTGCATATGAAGTAAATGGAAACGTATATTATGATATTTCTAAGTTTAAAGACTATGGTAAATTCTCAAACAAAAATCCTGAAGAACTTGAGAAAAACACCAGATTTGAAAATGACCCAAATAAGAAAAATTCTGGAGACTTTGCGTTATGGATAAAAGCAAAACCAGAACACATACTTAAATGGCAATCGCCTTGGGGAGAAGGCTATCCTGGCTGGCATCTTGAATGTTCAGTTATGGGAACTAAATATTTAGGAGATAAATTTGATATACATGGTGGAGGAATTGAACATCTTTTCCCGCATCATCAAAACGAGATTGCTCAGAATTATGGATATTACAAGCACGATGTTGTTAACTACTGGGTACATACTGCTATGCTTATGGTTGATGGAAAAAAGATGGGAAAATCTCTTGGAAACTTTATTACTGTTGAAGATTTTTTAAAGAAGCACTCTGCTGAATCTTTAAGATATCTTTTCTCAACTGGTAACTATAGAAAGCCACAGAACTATACTGAGAAAGCTATTGAGGATTCAGAAATTGCAATTGATAGACTAAATAAATATATTAAAAGACTACAAGCAGTAACTAATAATAAAAACACAAACTTTGGAAAAGAAATAATTGAAAATACAATTGATAATTTCAAGAACGCCATGAATGATGATCTTAATACTCCAACTGCTTTTGCAAGTATTTGGTTTCTGGTTAAAGAAACAAATAAACTAATGGATAATGCTCAATTGACTGAAGAAGAATCACATAAGATTTTGGATTTCTTACAAAAAATTAATCAGGTTTTTAAAGTATTTAATTTCGAGCAAGAAGTTCCTAAAGAAAAACAAGTAATTCAAAGAAAAGAGATTGAAGAAATGATAAAGAAAAGAAACGAGTTAAGACAGCAAAAGAAATGGGAAGAATCTGATCAAATTAGATTAAATCTAGAAAAGAAAGGCGTTGTCTTAAGCGATTCTCCAACAGGAACTACCTGGCATTATGAGTAGTTTTATTTCTTTCCTTTCCCATCTATTTTTTTTAATATCCGTTCCATACTGTCAAATGAATATTTAAATGCTTCTTTATCTAAATTAAGAGGGATGCCCCTTTTTTCTAGTTCTTCCATAAAATCTCTTTTTGAAAGTCCTGCAATCTTTGCTGCTTCACTTAAACAGATCTTCTTAGTATTATATTCATTAACTGCAGATTCAAAAAGATATTCCTTAATGCCTTTATCAATAACAATTCTTGTTACTTCTGATTCATTAATATTTCTGGATTTAGAGATATAGCTAATTGATGCTAAAGCATTATCTGATAATCTATATGATTTAACCTTTGATAAATTATATTTTTTTTCCATTCAATCACCATTTAATTTATTTAAAGAAAAAATAATCATTTCTTTATTTATGCTTCTTTTTAATAAATTTATCTTCTGTTTTGCTTCCTCTTTTGTAATTTTGTTTTTTCTAAATAACATTGCAATAAAAGTAACACTTGTCAGGTGTCCGATTTTATTGTTTTCGCAATATATCGTAGGGCCATAATCATCAACCAGAACAATTGCATTAAGTTCTTCGGCTAATGCGATGGTGTATATTTCTCCGGAGTAATTTGAAAGAGTCTCAGAAAGTTTTTTTGAAACGGTTTTTGGATTTTTTACTTGTACAAAATCTAATTTCTTTAATTGTATAAAAGAATCTAAATCTTTTGGAACACTTGCTCTTGTATCTTTATAATCAGAAAGTTCATCTTCTACTTTTTCTGTAAAATATAAATCAAAATAATCAAACAGATATTTAACTAAATCGGCTTTATTAAGATTAATCCAAAATGAAGAATCAACTACTGCTTTTAGTTTAACCATA
>CAZGLB010000038.1:0-5795 GCA_964526365.1 uncultured archaeon | reverse complement strand
CAACCAATAGCTATTTAAAAAAGCTTTTGATAATATATTATATATAGTTTTACTATTTTTAATTATTTAAATAGTTAAATATTATAAAAGGAAGTGATAAAATGCCAAAAAAGAAAACTATTGACACTTCTAAAATGATTCAAGAGATTAATTCAGAAATTGAGTTTCTAATTGAAGACTCATCAATACCTAAAAACCTTAAAAGCTTACTAAACGGTATTGAAAATAGACTAACAACTAAATGCAACGACTTAGAGATATCTAGTATACTCTATGAACTAGAAGATATAACTAATAACAATAACGTACCACAATTCTGCAGAAGCGCAGTGTGGTCACTTATTAGTAAATTAGAAAAACTAAAAGAAAGCATAAAATGAAATTAAAATGGATTCCAAGATTGTTTGCTATGCTCAGGAGAAGGATCTGATAATTAGCGAGGATTGTTTACGGTTACTTAACTTAAATAATTATAAGAAAATACTAGATAAACTCTCAGAAGAAAAAATTGTATTTGTGTGCACAAAAGACATTAGAAAGATAGTTGATTCTTTTTCTGAAAACCACGAAATAACAACTGATGGAAAAAGCTTTAGAATATTAGAGAACTACGACGTTACTGGAAAGAAACTTTCACAAGGTTCAGTTGAAGACTTTCTGTCACTTTTTTTAGATAAATACAATATTATTTCAGAAATTATTAAAACTAGAGTAGACTTTAGCTTTCAGACTATTGCTGATGCTAAAAGAGAAGTAAAAAATAAAGAAGTACATATTATTGGAATGGTTCTTGACAAACGAACAACAAAGAACGGAAACCTTTTACTTACTGTTGATGACCCAACAGGTAAAGTTAATATTGTGGTTATGGAAAAATCCGAAAATAAAAATACTAACAAAGACGCACTTAATCCTAAAGAAATACTAATGGATAATGTTCTTGGATTTAAATGCACTGTGCTTTCAAAAGACATGTTTATTGCAAAAGAAATGGTATATGCCGATATTCCTTACGCAAACAAACCACAAACACACAAAGAAGACAGCTATGTTGTAATCTTAGGAGACACACATGTTGGAAGTAAACTATTTAGAGAAGACGAGTTTAATGATTTTGTGGAATGGCTAAATGGTTTTAATGTAACTGACGAAGACAAAAAAATTATTGAAAAAATCAGATATGTTATAATTGCTGGAGACTTGGTTGACGGTATTGGAATATACCCAAGACAATATGACGAACTAGCAATTACTGATATCTTTTCACAATATAGAGCTTTTGAAGAATATATTCTTAAGATTCCAGAAAATATTGAAGTGTTTTTAATGCCAGGAAATCACGACGCTGTAAGAGTTTCAGACCCACAGCCTGCAATCTCTGAAAAGTTTTTGGCAAGACTTTATCAAAAAGAAAACATACACCATATGGGCTCGCCGTCATGGCTTGAACTTGAAGGACTGTTGTTTCTAATATACCACGGCGTATCATTACACGGAATATTTGGAAAAATTAAAGACCTAAGAATGGACCACCCAGACCTTGCACAAAAAGAACTACTAAAAAGAAGAGACCTTATGCCACAGTTTGGAGAAAAACAAACATTTATTCCTATTGAGAAAAACTTCTTAGCAATTAAAGAAGTGCCAGACGTTTTTATCTGCGGGCACATACATCATCACGCATATTCCAAATATAAGAACACACACCTTATTAGCACTTCCTGCTGGCAATCAATCACATCTTTTCAAATGGAGATGGGACACACGCCAACAGTATCTAAAGTAATATTATTTAATTTGAAGAATCAAAAAATCTGTATTAAGGACTTTGAAAAACAAGAAAATAAGATTGAATGTAAATGAGCGAACTAAATATCTTAGCAAATAAGGAAATAAAAGAATATTACAATAAACTTACAAACGACATAGACATAGCTGTAGCTTTAGCAAAATCTGCTAGAAAACAAGGAAAAGACACACACACAGATATCGAATCCATTCCTGCTAAAGGTATTGCAGAAAAAACAGAACTACTTGTTGGCCCGCCAGGAGTTGCAAAAGTTTATAACGAATTATGGGAAAAACACAAAACTAGATTTCCAGTAATGCTTGAAATATTTAATATGATACTTGATAGACAACTTGGAGATATAGAAGACCCAGAAAAAAGACTAGACCAGGCTTTAAGAACTGCTCTAATCATTGAAACAGAAGGCGTTGTTGTTTCTCCACTTGATGGACTGCCATTAATCAAGCTTTCTAAAAACCAAGACGATTCGGATTTTATTGATATTTATTATGCTGGACCAATTAGAGCAGCAGGAGGAAACGCACAAACATTACCATTACTTCTTGGAGACCTTGCAAGAAAGAAACTTGGAATTGATAGATATAAACCAAGTAAAAACGAAATAGAAAGAGTAATTGAAGAAGCAATGCTTTACCAAGACGAAGTTGTGGCAAGACAACAAAGAGTTACAGAAGCAGAAGTTAAGATTATGGTAGAGAACTGCCCTATTAGAATGAATAGCTTTGCAGATAACGAAGTTGAAGTAATTGCAAACAGAGACATACCAGGAATTGATACTAACAGAGTAAGAGGAGCAATGTGCTTAGTTCTAATCGATGGACTTTATGTTAGAGCATTAAAGATTATGAAGACTAGTAAGAAGATGGGACTAGACTGGTCTTGGCTTGAAAAATTAGTTAAAGTAAAAAAGACAGCAGAAGGCTTTGAATTAAAACCATCAACTAAATATTTAGAGGGATTAGCAGCTGGTAGACCAGTCTTTTCCTATCCTTTAAGAGAAGGAGGATTTAGGCTTAGATATGGCAAAGCACGAAACACCGGGCTTATGGCAAAAGCAATCAATCCTGCAACAATGTATGTCTTAGACGAATTTATTGCAGTTGGAACACACGGAAGAATTGAAAGACCAGGAAAATCTCTACAGTATTTCCCTTGCTCAACTATTGATGGACCAATTGTGAGATTGAAGAATAAAGACGTTGTTGCTATTAATAATGTTTCTGAGGCACAAAAAAATTTAACAGAAATAGACAAAATACTGTTTGTTGGAGACATGCTAATTTCTGTTGGAGACTTTAGAAAATCCGGGCATCCATTGATTAAAGCAGGATATGTGGAAGAAGAATGGATTTCTGAAATTAATTATCTTTATAGAAATGAAAAAATAAACAAACAAGTTTATGATGTTTGTAAAAAATTTAGCATTAAACCAGAACCACACATCGCTGTGGCACTAAGCTTGAAATATGGAATTGCATTATTCCCTAAATATATATTTTATTACGATAGACTAAACCACGAAGAACTAAAAGCATTAATTCGACAGGTTAGAGACGCAGACAAACTATTTACAAATGACGACATTGAAGAAGAACAAGAAAAGAAAGAAAAAATTAATCTCTTTGAAAGCATAAAAGAAATATTTGAAAAAACAATTGATACTATTGAAACAGAAATTACAAAAAAAGAAACACAACTTATTGGCTTAAAGATTGAATATGATAGCGATATAAAAAATATACTTGAAAAGATTGGCTTGCCACACAAGTTTCTAGAAACAGAAAATAAAATCTTAATTGAAAAAGAACAAGCATATCCTTTTCTAAAAACTGTAGGAGCAATGAATGCTGTTGATCCTATTGAAGAATTTAAAGAAGAAATTGAAAACTCGAATAAACCAACAATTGAAATACTAAGCCATATCTCGGGGCTTGATATTAGAGAAAAATCCGGATTTTGGATTGGCGCAAGAATGGGTAGACCTGAAGCTGCACACGAAAGAGACATGGCAGGTAAGCCTCATGTTTTGTTTCCAATAGGCAGAGGCTTTGGAAACTCCAGAGATCTTCTTAAAGCAGTTAAGAAAAGAGCAACAGGCGAAAGCACACATAACTTTGGAGTTAACGAAGTTGAGATAAAAGCATATAACTGCCCTAACTGTAAAAAAATATTATTTGAGAGCTATTGCTTTGATTGTAAGATTAATACTATGGCCATAAGAGAATGCTTAAACTGTAAATCACAAAGCTTTGACAAAATTTGCTCTAAATGTGATATTGAAACTAAAGTTAAAGTTGAACATAGAATTAATATTGATAGACTGATTGAACAAGCAGCAAATAACCTTGGAGTTGGAATACCAGAAACCTTAAAAGGAGTTAAAGGACTTATCAGTAAAGAAAAAAACGCAGAACCTTTAGAAAAAGGAATATTACGAGCAAAACATAATGTTTATATCTTTAGAGACGGAACCTGTAGATACGAGGCACTAAACGCAACTATCTCTCAAGTATCTGCTAAAGAACTTGGAATAACTTTAGAAAAAATCAAAGAACTAGGTTATAAGAAAGACTATCAGGGAAACGATCTAAAAGACGAAAACCAAAAAGTGTCAATCTTTCCGCAAGACATAATTGTTGATGACCATTGTGGAGAATACTTTTTAAGAGTTGCAGCTTTTATTGATGATGAGCTTGAAAAATTCTATGGCCTTTCCAGATTTTACAACTCTAAAGTTAAAGAAGATCTTATTGGACAACTTGTTATTGGCCTTGCACCACACACCTCTGCAGGAATTGTTGGAAGAATTATTGGTTTTTCTAAATCTAAGCTTGCTTGGGGGCATCCATATTATATTACTGCAAAAAGAAGAAATGTTGATGGAGATCAAGACTCTATGCTTTTGTTAATGGATGGAATGCTTAATTTCTCTAATTCTTATTTAAGTTCTGGAAGAGGAGGAAGAATGGATGCACCAATTGCATTTACTACAGTTCTTTCACCATTTGAGATTGACGACGAATCACACGAGATAGAAACAAACACAGAATATCCTTATGAATTTTATAAAGCAAGCAAGAACTTTACAGAAGCAGACAAGATTCCAGAAATTATTGCAGCAGGAAAATTACTTGGAACTGAACAGCAATATGATTGTATAAAATTTACACATGACACTGATTGCTTTGATGAAGGACCAAAGCAAAGCGCATATATTTCTATTAAATCAATGCATGACAAAGTACAAAAGCAAGCTAAGCTTCAAGGCCGTATATTAGCAGTAGACAACAAAGACTCACTTGAAAGACTTCTACATTATCATCTTTTCCCTGACATCATTGGTAACACTAGAGCATTTGCAAGACAGAAACTAAGATGCGTGAAATGCAATAAAAAATATAGAAGAATGCCCTTGTCAGGAGTTTGTGAATGTGGGGGCAAATTAATTCTTACAATTGCTCAAGGCTCAATCAAAAAATATTTAGAAGTTGCAAAAAACTTAGTAATAGACTATCAACTAAATCCACATCTTTTACAAAGACTAAATATTAGTGAAGACGAAATCAACTCTCTCTTTTCAGACAAAGAAGCAAGAATGCAGAAATCCCTTTCAGAATATTTTTAATGCCTCTAAAAAATTATTTGGAATTAGAATCCACGTAATTCTATTTTTTGTGGATTTTAAATCCATATATTTAAATAACCTTTGCTAAATAAAGAATATATGGATAAAGAAATTTTACAACGCTCAGTAATTAATAATTGGGAAATATTTCAAAATAAAGATAAAGGAATAATAAGAGAATATTTATCCGAATTTGAAACACTAATTAAAAACCCAATTACAATAATTATTACTGGCCACAGGAGAGTTGGAAAATCCACTTTATTTTTACAAATCGCAGACAAGTATTATCCAAATAATTATTATTATCTGGATTTTTCAGACCCTGCTTTAAAAAATATAACAGAATTAGATTATGAA
>CAZGLB010000037.1:0-5821 GCA_964526365.1 uncultured archaeon | reverse complement strand
CCTTCTAAGCTGTGGGTCGAGGGTTCGAATCCCTCCGGGCTCGCTTTAAAGGTAAACAACATGATAAACTTTAAAGAGAAATTTGCAAGTAGTCTTTCAAAAACACTTTCTAAAGACACTCTTGAGATATATAAGGCAATTGAAGAGCCACCAGATTTTTCTTTAGGACAACTATCGTTTCCTTGTTTTTCCTTATCAAAAGAACTAAAGAAATCCCCAATAGAGATTGCTAAAGAACTTGTAGAAAAATTAAATGCAGAAAAGCAAGAATTGTTTGAATATTCTGCAGTTAATGGTTATATTAATATTAGAATTTTTCCAGAAACACTTTACAAAGAAATAGTTTCTGAAGTTTTTGAAAAAAAAGAAAATTATGGTAGGCCAGAAAAATTCTCAAAAGAACAATACGTAATTGATACTTTTAATGCAAATCCCTTTAAGACACTTCATGTAGGTCATTTAAGAATGATTGTTGGTGGAGATTCAATTTCTCGTTTGCTTTCTTTTTCAGGCTATGATTCTAAACCAGTTTATTATGGCGGAGACGTCGGAACGCATGTTGCCAAATGGTATTGGTATTATTCTCAACTATCAAAAGATAAGCAAAAGATACCAAAAGTTAATATTTCTAAATGGTTTGGAGAAATTTATATAGCTGCTGGAGAAAAGGCAAAAGAAACTCCAGAATCAACAAAAGAAATTGATGAGCTACAAAAGCAAATATTAGAAGACAAAGACTTACAAAAAGAAATTGCAAAACTTAGAGATGTTTGCTATGATGCATATATGCAAGTTAAAACAGAACTTGGAGTAGAGCTTGTTGAAAAAATATTTGAAAGCGAAACTGAAAAGAGATTTTTAGATATTAAAGATGATTTTATCAAGACTCATAAAGACATAATTAAGGAAAGTCAAGGCGCTATAATTGCAGATTTAAAAGACAAGAAGCTTGATGTTTTAGTTTTAATAAAAAATAACGGAGCACCACTATATGCTGCAAAAGATATTGCGCTTGTGCAGATAAAAAAACAAAAGTTTCCAAAATGTAACCACTTCATTTATATTGTTGGCTCTGAACAGGATTTTTATTTCAGGCAACTTTTTAGTTTGTTTTCAGTAATATACCCAAACACCACACACGAGCACATATCTCTTGGCATGGTAAATCTAACAACCGGAAAGATGGCATCGCGTGCAGGGGGAATGGTGCTTTACGAAGACTTAAGAGATTCATTAAAAGAGAAAGTTAAAGACATTTTACAAGAGAACAATTTAGAAGTCGATACAGAGGCAGTAAACAAAATAGTGTTTGGCACAATCAAGTTTGAAATGTTAAAGATTGGTTTTAACAAGACCTTTGTGTTTGATATTAATTCTGCTCTTGACCTTGCTGGCGATTCTGCAGTATATATTCAATATAGTGGAGTTAGAGCAAAAAGCATTCTAAGAAAAGCAAATTACAAATTCACAAATAAAACAAAAAATCCAAAAAAGATAGAAGAGCATGAACAAAAATTGCTTAATTTAATCTTGCAATTTCCAAACAAAGTAGAATATGCAACAAAAGAAAGAAAGCCAAACATCATTTCCAGTTTTTGCTTAGATCTTTCTCATACCTTTAATAAGTTTTATGATAATTGCCAAGTAATTTCAGAAGACAAGGAACTGCAAGAGCAAAGGCTTGATTTAATAAAAGCATATTTACAATGCCTAGAAAATGCACTTTGGTTATTAGGCATAGAGATACCAGAAAAGATGTAAAAAGGGAAATAAAGAAAATGAAAGAAAAATACATTGATGTTGTTTCAAGTGAATTATTTAAGCATACAAATGCACAAGAGATATTAACAGAATTAAATATTGAAACCATTTATGTGGTTAAGGAAATAAAAACCAAAGAAGATGTAGATTTTGTTTTCCCCAAGTCAAAGAATCTTAAGCCTGCCTTTTTGTTTACTGATTTATCTCTTTATAACACATTAAAAAACAAGCTTTCAAAAGACTCATTAATTCTTGGACGAGGTGGCAGCCTTTCAGCCAACACTAACATACTAACAACTAAATCCTCAATTCATCTTTTCAATCCAATATCTTTTGAAACCTCTTTTGACGAAGGTCTTTCCAGACTTAGTAAACAAAACCAAAAGATTATTTTTTTTAATATTAACGACATATATCAAAACACGCACAAAGCAATTAAGCAAATGCAATTTATAATTCCAATACTAAAAAAACACAAGATAGAAATGAGATTTATTACTTTTGCAAAGAACCCAGAAGAATTAATAGACCCAATTATTCTTCAGGAGTTTTTGAAGAATTTCAATCTAGAAAAACCATTAATAAAAAGGATACTTCAAGAAAAGATATGAAAAAGAAAAAGCTAGCAGTAATCAGGCCAACTTTAAGGCACAAAAAACATTATATACAATTACAATTATTAACCTTTTCTGGAGTCTTTGATTCTAGAAGTCTTCACGGGGTTTTGATTAAGGCCTTACAAAAGCAAAGTGGAGTCTTTTCTCAAACAGAAGCAAACATCACAATTATTGACATAGATCAAAAAAGCAAAACTATATTAATAAGAATAAACAAAGAATATCTAGAGCAATTTATTGCGTCTTTATTTTTTGCACAATCAGAATTAGGGTTGTTAAAAATTAAAGACATAAAAAGCACAATAAAAAAAGTGAATAAAGATGGTAATTAAAAAGAAAGTGACAAAAAAGACAATAAAGAAAGTAAAGCCAAGTGAGAAAAGGCCACTTGGAATAAAAATCATTTCAACATACTATATAATTGTTGCAATATTAATAATAATTACAGGTCTTATCGCTAGTCTTTTTTATAAAACCTTTCCGACAGCAACCTTAGATTTTGGGCCAAACATCCCAAAAGAAGTAATAGCAGAACCAAGTTTTATATTATTGATAGGGATAATATTATTAGTTATTGGAACAGTAATGTTAATCCTTGGCATAAATCTATGGAAACTAAAGACCTGGGCAAGAATAGTAATTGTTATAATTGCAGTAATAGGTTTTGTTTCAGCATTCTTAGGGTTATTACAAGGCCAATTATCAAGTCTTGCAGGCTTATTTATTGAAGGAATAATTGCAAGTTATTTGATATTTTCTAAAAAAGCCGATGCTGCATTTAAATAGTTATTTCTTTTCTTTTTTTCTTTTAAATAAGCTTTTTAAATACTTCTTATCTATAATATATCTTAGAGTACCTATGTTTTGTGTATTTATAAAAAGATTAATAAAATTCTAAAATGGTGAATATAATTTGATACCAAATTCTCTTGGCGCCGCAGCAGCAGGCTATGATAGATCAACAACAATGTTTAGCCCAGAAGGGCACTTATATCAGGTAGATTATGCTTCTAAAATTATTGAAAAAGGAAGCCCAGCAGTAGCAATAATCTATAAGCAAGGAATACTAATAATTGCAGACAAAAAGATACATTCAAGTCTTGTTCTTCCAGAGTCTGTAGAGAAAGTATTTAAGATAGACAACCACATCTGGACAACCTGTGCAGGGCTAATAGGAGATGGAAGAAGACTAGTGGATTTTGCAAGACAAATGTCTCAAGAGAACAGAACCTATTATGATCAAGCAATTGAGGTTGAAACTCTTGTAAAAAAGATAGCTTCAGTCATTCAATATTATACGCAATATGGTGGAGGAAGACCATTTGGTGTTTCTCTAATAATTGCAGGCTATGATTCTTTAGGCAAGCATATCTTTGAAGCAGAACCAAGCGGAGCAATAACTGCTTACAAGGCCTTAGCAATTGGCCAGAATCGTCAAAAGCTAATGGATTTTTTAGAGAAAAACTATAAAGAAAATCTAAGCTTTGATGATGCTTTAACTCTTGGAATAAAAGCAATTTCTTTAAACCTAGAGCCAAAACAAAAGCTAAATCCTCAAGGAATAGAAGTAATTAATATTTCAGATAATGGTAACACAGACGCAGTAGTTCCATTAGAAAAATATTCAAAGCAATTATAAAGGTGAAAAATAATGGTAAATTTAGACGATGCAGTAATTGCGAAATATGCTAGAGACGGACATCATTTTGAAATATTTGTTGATCCATACAGCGCTTGGGATTTCAAGCACGGAAAGACAGACGTAAATTTTGATAATATGTTTGCAATGGAAGAAATATATTCTGATTCCGCAAAAGGAAAGCTTGCTTCTGAAGAGATTGTTAAACAAGTTTTTCAGACCACAGATTTTCTAACAATTGCAAAAAAGATAATTCTTGATGGAGACGTTCAGTTAACTACAAACCAAAGAAACGAGATGCTTAAAAGAAGAGAAAGCGAGATTATAGATTTTATAGCAAAGAATGCTCACGATCCTAAAGAGATGACACCAATCCCTCCACAAAGAATAATTAATGCTCTAGATACCGCAAAATTCAAGTTTAATCTTTCAAGAAAAAAAGAAGACGAAATGAATGAAGTAATGTTAGTTCTAAAAAGAGCAATGCCAATCTCTATGGAAAAGATTGTTCTAACAATTGAAGTAACTGCTCAATTTTCTGGTAAATTAATGCCAATACTTCACAAGTATGAGATTCTTGAAGAAAAATGGTTACCAAGCGGAGGGTTATTTTCTAAAGTAACTTTGCCTGTTGGTCTAAAACAAAAACTAATAACTGATCTAAATAATGTAACTCACGGTTCAGTAATAATAAACGTAGTAAAATAAAATGTGAAAATTTATGAAAAGAATAGTAATTCCTGGAGAGCTAATCACAGAACAGAAAAAGAAAGTTGGAGAGAATATTTATATTAAAGACAATAAGATCTATAGTTCTGTTCTTGGATTATTAAACGAAACTGATGATTTTGTTTCTATTGTTCCATTAAACGGCCCATACATTCCACAAGAGAATGACGCAATAGTGTGTGTTGTAAGAAACATAACAGGTAATGGTTATATAATTGATGTTAATTCCCATACCAATTGTTTTCTTCCAAAATCAATAATTACAAGAGAACTAAAGATTGGCCAAATACTTTTTGCAAGAGTAAAAGGTATTGACGGCGTTGAGGTTTCTGATTTAGATAATATTAATATTTTACCAGACGGATTAATCTATCCTGTTTCTTCAGTTAAGATTCCAAGGATAATAGGAAAGAATGATTCAATGTTAAATATCTTAAAGAAATATACTTCTTCAAATATCTTAGTTGGAAGAAACGGCTGGATATGGTATGTTTCAAAAAATGGAAATCTTCTAGAGAAAGCACTTTTCTTAATCTGTAAGAATTCACAAAAATCAAATCTTACAAATACAATAGAAGAATATTTAAAAAATAATCAATAAAAGGAGAGAAAATAATATGGCAACAGCAAAAAGACCAGATGGAAGGTCTTATGATGAATTGCGTCCTATAAAAATAGAATTAGGGATTGCAAAAAACGCAGATGGTTCTTGTTTTCTGGAATGGGGAAAAAACACAGTTATAGCAACTGTTAATGGCCCAAAGCCAGTTTTACCTAAACATTTAGCAGATCCAAGTAAAGCAATAATAAACTATAAATACAGAATGGCAACCTTTTCTGTCTCTGAGAGAAAATCGCCAGTTCCTGGAAAAAGAGATAAAGAAATTTCTTTAGTTTCTGGTCATGCTCTTGAAGCAGCAGTAATGGTTGATCAATTTCCAAACACCATGATTGATGTTAATGTTTTGATTCTTTCAGCTGATGCAGGAACAAGAGTTGCAGCATTAACTGCAGCAAGCCTTGCAGCAGCAGATGCAGGCCTACCAATGAGAGGAATAATAAGTGCAGTTGCAGC
>CAZGLB010000036.1:0-5961 GCA_964526365.1 uncultured archaeon | reverse complement strand
TGTGTCTTACAAACTTTCCTGAAAGCTTCTTCTTTCCTTGTCCTGATCTCATCATTTTATTAACAAGTCTTTCAACAACATTTATTTTTGTTTTTCTAGAAGGTTCTTTGTTTGTTGCACCAAATGAATGTGGTGTGACTTTATCTTCTAAGTTCATGTACTTGGAAAGACCAGCGTCTTTAAAGTTCATTCCTTTTGTTTCCCATTTATCAAATAATTTCATCTTTTATCCCTTTTTTAATTTATCTCTTTGTCTTTTCTTTCTTACCTTTTCTTAACATCTCAAGTGATTGGTCATTAACCTTAACAACCTTATATCTCACACCCCAAAGATCTCCGATTGGTCCGCCTTTTCTTCCACCAATACCTTCAACAGTTACTTGGTCGTGTGCATCAATAAACTTGATTGCCTTGTCTTTTGGAGCAAATGCAGTTAGTTCTTTTCCGTTCTTTATCAACTGAACTCTAACACATTTTCTGATTCCTGAGTTTGGCTGTCTTGCAGTTATTCCTTTTTTATCAAGAACAATTCCTCTTGCTTGAGGCGCTCCTCTCAAAAGTCCTTCTTTTTTATCAACCTTTAATTTTCTTTTAGTTCTTGGATCTTTTTTAGTCCATTTCTTTCTATCTTTTATTAATTTTCTTGCTGAAAATTCTCCATTTGCCATTTACATTCACCTTGATTATTATTTTTTCTTGATTTTTATAATGTCTTTAAACATTTTATCTTCTAATATTGGAACTTCGTCTTCTTCTTTTGGTTCTTTGTCTTTTTCTTCTTTGACTTTTGTTCCTCTTACTGCTTTTTTCTCGTCTCTTTTCTTTTTAGATTTCAATTCTTCTTCTGAGTAATCTCCATCTTCGTCTTTCTTTGCGTTTTTGTCTTTTTTAGCAGTCTTTTTCTCTTCTTTCTTTGCTTTCTTTGCAATTAATTTTTTATCTTCTTTTTTATCAGAATCTTTATCATTAATTACTTCAAGTATTGAAGACTTTCCTTCATCAATTACAATAATAATTGAAATTGCAAAGGGCTTACCACAAACAGAACCTAGTTCAAGACTTCCTTCTGGATATTCAATTATTGGTGTTTTAAGAAGTTTTGCATAATGCTTGAATAATTCATTATCTGGTTTAGCAATTGTAGAACTTACAATTATTAATTTTGGTTCTCCAATTAAGCATTCTTTTTTTGCTTGGTTTGTACCATAGATTATTTTTCCTGTATCAAGAGTATTTCTTAATTCTTGATTGAATTTTGTCCAATTCATATTCTTTTCACATTCCTTTTTAATTTACTTTGTCTTGCACATCTTTTTTAATAAGCTAAAATAATATATTTTAGTTACAAAAATATTATAAACTACTCCTCTTTCTTCTTATCTATCTGTACTTGGGCCTTAATCATCTTTTCAAGGCCTTTTGCATCAAGTGTTAGTCTGACTTTACCTGTCCCTGCAGAGATTGGTTGACCAACAATTATGTTTTCTGTAATTCCAACTAACCCTTCAATTTCTCCATTGAATGAAGCAGTAATTATATGTTTAATTGTTTCTTCAAATGCTGCTCTTGCAAATGGACTTTTCTTCTTACCGGTAATACCTGTTCTTACAACTCCTTGTATTAAGCCAGAAGAAGTCATCATATCTGCTAAAATATAAATGTGTCTAAGGTTAATTACAATACTATTAACATCAAATGTATACTTTAATTCTTTAACAATTGCTTCTCTTGCTGCTTCTACACCAAATGCTTTGTAGATTTCAAAAATATCGTTTGTAAAAGTTCTATAAGAATCAACGCCTTCGATTTTTAAAACTTCTTTAAGATTTGATCCTTTTGTTTGTATTATTTTTTCTCCATTCTCTTCAATTATAACTGCTTTTTCTATGCCTTTTACTCCATATAACGGAATCTTATTCCATTTTAATATTGCTTTTCTAATATTATATAATGGAGTTTTATTTGCAAAATGGAAATTTATTTGTTGTTTGTTATTTGTAAATCTTTTAGAATCATAAGTGTCTTCTATCTTTTCATAGATTGAATCCATTACTTCTTCTTGATTTACTCCTAAGATTTCTGCTTTTTCTGTATCGAATTTAAATGAGACTAATTTTTCTGTATAGTCTTCAATAAAGTTTCCAATATCTCCAACTTTAACATCTATTAGATTCTTACAAAATTCATCAACGTCTTTTTCTCTTTTTAGTTTTTCTCTATCTAAATAAATCTTCATTAATGGATATCTTGCTTGAGATCTTGCATCAACAATTTCAATTACTCTTTGTATTCCTTGACCAACAGAAACTTCTAAAGAACCAGCATAGTGCTTTGTTCTAAGAGTTAGCTGTGTTCCTGGTTCACCAATTGATTGTGCTGCTATAAGTCCTACAGCATCTCCTGGTACAACTAATCCATCATTATATCTTTTAGTAACGACTTCAAGTAATCTTTTCTTTTTATCATTACTAATTTTTTTCATAGTTGCATATTTCTCAACTTTTTCAACAATTGTAATTGGCAATGCTCTCATTTTATCACTTTTTTTAAAATTTTATTCTGTTTTATTCATTGAAAAAATTTATGTTCTTTCCAAGGTATGCTTTCTCTGGAGATAATCCATCTTCTCCATAGATGTATTGTATTATTTGCCCATCTGCTGATGTGACTTTTAATTCATCATTAACTACTAGGTCCTTAAGCGCATTTGATAGTCTTCTATAAAGATAACCAGATACTTTTGTTGCAACACCAGTATCGATTTCTCCTTGTCTACCACCAATTGCGTGTATAAAGTATTCTCTTGGATTCATACCATCAAAGAAATTACTTTGTACAAATCCAAAGTCTGCCATTTGGTTTGTGCCTTTCTGACTTGAACTTAATAGTCTTTCTGAAAAACCAGATTTTGGTCTTCCGGTTCTAACTGTTACTTGTCCCCAAAGCCCAAGCATATTAACAACATTTAGAAGTCTTCCACGACCACCACCAATACTTGCAAAAAGTATTGTATTATTATTTGCTTTTTTGGTTTCTGAAAACAATTCTTCTAATTTTATTTCTTGTATCTTCTCTGATACTTTGTCTTTCATCTCATTAGATACTTTTAATATCTCGCTTTCAAAGGTTTCTTCAAGGTTCTTTCCTGGAATTAAAGGTAAGGTTCTATCTTCGTATTTCTTAATGATTGCATTTGAACTTGCCATCATGCCTTTTACTTTTGCTTTTATTTCTTTTTGAAGGTCTTCGCTTGCCTTGTATTCATCAAGAGCAACAGTTAAACCTTGCTTGGAAATATTAGCAAATACTAATTTTGAAAACTTATAATAGAAATCAGCTAATGTTTCTGCGCCATAATATCTATAGATTGTTTCAATTAGGCACTTGTGGTTACCCATTTTTTCGTCAATAACTCCTG
This sequence comes from uncultured archaeon, assembly GCA_964526365.1. Taxonomy (GTDB): domain Archaea; phylum Iainarchaeota; class Iainarchaeia; order Iainarchaeales; family CSSED10-239; genus JAKQTP01. The sequence goes on along the minus strand of CAZGLB010000036.1, from coordinate 2,543 downwards.
ATATTATCTTTCCTTTTTCAATCTTTAGATAAGCATCAGAAGGACATTTCTCTTTTTTACATCTTTTTTTACATCCTTTTGATTTAGAAATAATGCCGCATAATTTATTAGGATATTCAATATTTAGCCCTTTTGGAAGTATCTGACTAAATATTAATTTACCAGAATAATATCCTCTGCCTCTGTCTGCTGCTGGAAGTTCTGTTATTCCAATAGAATATAATAATTCCATTGCTTCTTTTTTTGAGAATTCTGTTTTTTCTCTTGTTAAAAGATAAGCTCCAGAAACCAAATCGTGGTCTGGAGCAATTACTGGTTTTCCTGTTCTAACACTAATAACGTGCTTATCTGCAATCATTAGTTCTTTGACTTCAGTATAGGATTCTTCACTTTGTGGAACATGAAGATTCATATCGTCTCCATCGAAGTCAGCATTGTATGGATCACAAGTAATTGGATTTAATCTAAAGGTTTTTCCTGGAAGAATCTTAGCATAGTGTCCCATCATTGAGATTCTGTGAAGTGTTGGCTGTCTGTTAAATATTACAACATCTCCATCTTGTAATTTCCTTTTAACAGTCATTCCTTCTGTTAATGTTTCTGCTAATTCTTCTTTGTTTGTAGGGTTTATTATTTTTCTTAGTCCTTTTTCTGTTAAAAGGTATCCTACTTTATCTTTTAATATATATTCCTTTAATCTTTCTTTATTCCAGGTTGTTACTTTTTCTGGAACCGTTAAAGTGTTTGCTACTTGCTCAGGTATTCCAAGTTCATTAAACTTAATATCAGTGGAAGGAGTAATTGTTGAACGCGCAGAAGCATTTACTCTTTTTCCTATAAGGTTATATCTAAATCTTCCTTTCTTTCCTTTTAGTCTTTGTGCTATTGTCTTTAATGGTCTTCCGGATCTTTGTTTTGCTGGTGGAACTCCTGCTGTGTTATTATCAAAATAAGTTGTAATATTATATTGTAAAAGATCCCAAAGATCTTCAATAATTATTTGTGGTGCACCTGCATTAATGTTTTCTTGTAATCTAATATTAATTCTTACAATATCAAGAAGTTTGTATGTAAGATCATCTTCAGAAGTAATAACATTTTCTAAAGACAATGATGGTCTAATTGATACTGGAGAGACTGGTAAAACAGAAACTACAAACCACTGTGGCTTTAATTTATCTGAATATCCAAATAAGAATAAATCTTTATCTGGTATTTTTACTAACCAATCTAATATCTCTGCAGGATAAAGTCTTTCTCCGTTCTTGAAAAAGTTTGTTGGTTTATCTAGTGCAATTTTATTTACTTGTGCTTTACAATGTGGGCATTTCTTCTCACCCTTTACTCTATTAAGTATTTCTTTAACACATTTGTCTGTGTCTTCAGAGATTAGCATTAATTCATTTATTTCTTCTTCTTCTAAAAGCATTCTACCACATTCTTGGCAAGTTGAAGCAAGAACACAATATAGTTTTTCACCAAACTTTGGATGAATTACTGGTCTAATTAGTTCTAGAGAACCAAAATGGCCAGGACAGCCTTTCATTGTTTGTCCACAGGTTTTACATCTAAGACCTGGAGAAATTATTCCAAGGTGAGGATCCATTAGTCCTCTTTCGATTGGATAACCATCCTTATCATAGGTATCAGCTCTTGTAATTTCAACAGCAGACATCTTTCTAATCATGTCAGGACTTAATACTCCAAATTCAATGCTTCTTATTTTCTTTGATGTGTTCATTCTATCTACCTGTTTAATTTTAATCTATTTTATCTCCAAGATTTAGTTTTGGATATACACCCATTGCTTTCAATTCATCAAGCAATAACTTAAAACCATAACTTATCTTTACTTGGTGTACATTTGTGCCATTACATACTGGACAGAACTTCTTGTTTCTTATCTTATCATCAACTGCTGGAATTCCGCAGTCTTCACAAATCATAATATTCATTTCGTCTGCATCATCCATTAATTTTTCTTGTAATGTCATTGCAGCACCATGAGCAACTAAAGCTTCGCCTTCCATTTCTCCGAATCTTAGTCCTCCACCTTTTTGCTTTCCTTCAGTTGGTTGTCTAGTCAATAATTGTACTGGTCCTTTGTCTCTTGCTTGTATTCTGTTAACAACTAAGTGTGTTTGTAGTCTTTCAAAGCCAAGAGGTCCAACAAATATTGGCATCTCTATCTTTTCTCCGGTCTTTCCATCATAGAAGGTTTCTTTACCGTCTGGTCTAAAACCATATTCTTTTAATAATTTAAATACTTCATCTTTGTCATTATAAAATGCAGTTCCATCAATCTGTTTACCGCTTGCTGCAACAGTTTTTCCTGTAATGCTTTCAAATAAGTGACCAAGAGTCATTCTTGAAGGAATTGAATGTGGATTTAAAATAAAGTCTGGTTTTATTCCTTCAGAAGTAAAAGGCATATCCTCTTCTTTAATTACTGCACCAACAACTCCTTTCTGTGCGTGGTTACTTGTAAATTTATCTCCAACCTGTGGCTCAAGATAAGTTCTAATTCTTACTTTACATAATTT
>CAZGLB010000035.1:0-5987 GCA_964526365.1 uncultured archaeon | reverse complement strand
CTTTATAAACATTTTTGTCATAAAATATATATTATAAGAACATTCTCTCGTTCTTTTCCGAGTGTTTCTTTTGAAGAAAAACTCTGCCTCAGTAGCTCAGTGGTTGGAGCAATCGACTGTTAATCGATAGGTCGTAGGTTCAAATCCTACCTGGGGCGCATTTTTTATTTGCTCTGATAGAAAGAACTAATTTTTAAATTAAAATAAAAATAGAAAGATTTTATGCAACTATCATTTCTTTCTTTGGTTTTGGTGGAGTAGTGGTTTCATCTAGAACTTTTTGTTTAACCATTGTTACTTCTTTCTTGCCGTCAGGGGAATAGATTGCTCCTTCGTCAAGCTCTGCAATAACTTTAAATACAATTTTAACTTCGCCATCTGCTGTTCCTTTGATTAATACACCACTAACTGCGTGTATTTCATCTCTTGCAATTGATATGTGAAAGTCTCCCATGTATTCATTTTCTTTAATTTTAGTAAAGTCTCCAGAAACACTTTTAATAGAACAAGGTTCAGCATATTCTCTTTGTTTAAGAGTTCCAGTTCTTGTGGTTGCAACTTTAACCATTCTTAATTTTCCAAAAGCTGAAACAAGACTTGCCTTTTTAACATTATTTTGAACAAATGCATTTTCTACACATTCTACAATTTCGTCGCCGTCATCTAAGACAACTTCAAGCATAGTGTTGTTTGTTTCTGCAATATCGTTAACTCTACTTCTTATCATTTCTTATCACGTTTAATATTATATATTATATAGTATATAATAAGCAATTAATTTATAAAGCTAATTATGTTCTTCTTTTCAATAACTCTAGAAATTATTTCCTTATAGATTGGAGCATAAGGAATAATCTTAATCTTTCCTGAAAGTTTGCTTTTTGGTGAGGAAAACACATAGATCTCTTTGATTATAGAATCATTTAATCTTTCAATTGCATTTTCTGAAAATAACCCGTGCGTTGCTATAACAAAAATATTCTTTGCACCCTTTAGAGCCAAGAAATTAGCAAATCTCATAATTATTTCTCCTGATGCAATACGGTTTCCAATAATTAGAACGTCTTTGTTATTTACAGACTTGTTTATTTCAAAACCATTATCATTGTTTTCATCAATCTTATTGACATATACAAAATCGCAACCAACGACTTTTGAGATTTCTGTAGCCCTGTCTTTTAGTTCATAGTCAACAGTAGTGACTACGATGTCTGAATTTTTCTTGAATTTTTCTTCAATCACTCCAGAGAATATCTTCTTAATATTAATATTATAAACCGGAATCTTAAAGGCATTAACAAGCTGTGGAGAAAACATATCAAAGGTATAGATTGAGGTTATTCCAGAAGTCTGAAATAGCCTTACTAAAAGATTGAAATTAATTTTATTTACTTGTTCGTCTGGTATTCTAGTGTATGGAAGATATGGGAGTATCAAATGTATGCTCTTTGCGCCTAATTTTATTAAAGAGTCAGAAATGAAAAAAATCTGCATAATTGAATCATTAACAGGCGGAACAATATTAAACAATAATAATATCTCTTTTTGCTGAACATGACTTTTAATATCTACAAAAGTTTCGGAATCATTAATCTTTTTTACATCCATGTGCCCTAAAGGTATATTTGTTTCAGAGGCAATAACTGTTGCAAGAGCCATATCTTTATTTGGTGCAAATATCAAATAGTCTGTTTCCATATATCTATATTTGTTTGTAATCTTTTTAAAATTATGTGTTTTTTTATAAATTCACAAAAAAAAAGGTGCGTGGGTTTTATAAACAACAAAATTCAGAAAATCTATTAAATGTATCTTAAATTAAGGAATTTAAAAGAAAAGATAGAAATTGATTTATTCTGTAACTGCTATCAAAACCTAGGAAAAAAGGACCTTTCTGTATTTAATTGTATCAATTGTATTGATGCGCCGTGTCTTAAAGCATGTAAAGCAGGAGCAATCACCAGAACAGAAAACGGGATAGTAACGATTAATCCCAGATTATGTAATACTTGCCTTGAGTGTGTAGGCGCTTGTCCAAACTCCGCAATTGTTGTTAAGAAGGGTATACCAAGAAAATGTGATCTTTGTGTTAACAATTCTTTTCTTATGCCTTGTTATTATGCAAACAAAGACCGTCTAGAATTTATTGATGAAACCAACACTTCGTCTTTACAATCGATTCTGGATAAATATCTAGGGTATGTTATTACTGAAGAAAAGATACAAAGAACAATATCTTTAGATTACAAGGTTATAGAAAATACAGAAAATAAACAAAAATATATAATTAGACATCAGAAGCTTTCAAGAGAGGAAATAAAAGTCATAAATGATATTCTAGACTCTTATAAATTTAAAACAATAGATGATAATTTAAATGAGCAGTCTGTAAGAAATGATTTAGAAGAAGAATTAATAGAATATTGTTTAAATAACAACATAGAACTAGATAACGACCAATTCCAATATCTTTCAAATCTGGCCTTTACTAATCTTTACGAGTATGGACCATTAACTCAATTATTAAATGACTTTAATCTAGAAGAGATTAGTGTTATTGGTATAGATCAACCAGTTTTTGTTTATCACAGGAATTATGGTTGGCTAGAAACTAATCTAAAATATGTTTCTGAACAAAAGTTAAAGGACTTAATTAATAAACTTGGTTGGTATTCAAACAAATATATAACTCTTAAAAATCCAATACTTGATGCAACACTTAAAGACCACACAAGATTAAATGCTTTGATTTCTCCAATCACAGAAACTGTTGCAATAACTATTAGGAAGTTTTCAGAAATCCCTTTTACTATCTTTGATATTTTAAAATATAAGACAATCACAGAAAAGGCACTAACCTTTCTTAAGCTTGCATTTTTAACTGACGCAAACATCTTTGTTGTTGGTAACACTGGCTCAGGAAAGACCACAACTCTTAATGCCCTTTTAGAGTTTATACCACTTGATCAAAGAATTGTGATTGTTGAAGAAGTGCATGAAATAAATATTTCTCATCCTCACAAAGTACAGACAACAGTAAATAAAGAACTTGGAATAACAATGGATAATCTTATAATTAATACTTTAAGAATGAGACCAGACAAAGTTGTTATTGGAGAAGTAAGGTCTAAAGAAGAGTCTTTTTCTTTAATTGATTCCTTATTGTGCGGCCAAGCAAAAGGCACCTATACAACCTTTCATGCACAGTCTGCTAATGATGCGGTATTAAGATTATTGTCTTATGGCATACTAGAATCAGACATTGGTTCTATAGATTTAATAGTCACACAAAGAAGATACAATGAATACTCAAAAGAAAAAGACAAACTAGAAACAAAAGACCAAAGAAAGATTTTTGAGATTTCTGAAATTGAGTTTGTTTCAAGTAAGATAAAGATAAACAAAATCTTTGAATACGACTTTAAAAGAAAAGAACTGATTTTCAAGAATTTTCCAAAGAAGTTAATGCAGAAATTTAAAATTTCGTTTAATATTAGTAGTAACAAAGAACTAGAAGAAAGGCTAAAACAAGAAGAACAAGAGCTTTTTTCTAAACCAAAAACAAAAAGGGAAAGAACGCATGTTAAGGAATAAAACAATCATGATTTATCTGATTATTTTCATTTCAATTTCTATAGTTTATGTTTTAGTGGATTATGTTATTGATATATCTATTACTTATCTGTTGTATGCTCAAATTGCGTTTCTTTTCCTTTATTTTACAAGCCTTTTCTTTATCAAAAGGATAAGAGAGCAAGACAAAAACACAAAAATTCTAAGAGAGTTGCCATTCTTTCTTAATAACCTTGCAAGCGATATTGAAAAGAATGTTCCTTTAAAGCTTGCCTTAGAGAACAGAGCAAAGCAAGAATCCGTTATTGGTTTAAAAATTTATTCTGCTTTGCAACTTGTAACAAAGAAAGGCTATACTCTTGAAACAGCTTTAGAAGAAACCACAAAAAACAATAAGGAATTGCAAAGAGTAATCTATCAAATAAATGATGTTCTTTCAAGCGGCACGAAAAACAAAGCAGAAACCTTTAGAATACTTTCAAACAACTTTGTTGAACAGCAAGTTATTGCAATCAAGAACTATTCCACAAAACTTAATTTCATTTCTCTAGTTTTTATTGTAGTTTCAGCAATTGTCCCAGCACTTTTTTTGATGTTCTTTCTTGTTGGCAGTAATTTCTTTGAGATTAGTATTTCAACAATTGGAATTATTATGATAACAGTTGTCTTGTTTCCAATAATAGATATGTTTATTCTAATGTTTATGAGATCAAATCTGGTGTAAATGGCTCAAAAAATAAGAATTGTAAGCCAAGTGCTTTTAAGCTTTTTAATAATTGCCATATTTATTTTTATTTTACAAAAAAGTATGATATTAGTTACAATCGTTGTTATTATTACAAATCTGTTTATATTTGTTTTAGAATCATTATTAAAAAAATACTTAACAAACCAGAAACGAAAAGCTTTAGAGCTAGCATTAATTGATGAAGTATTATTACTTTCAAGCCAGCCAAAAGCAAATGATTTAAAGCAGATATTAACTAAGCTTTCAAGTTCTAAACACAGAATTGTAAAAACCGAATTTACACAACTTTTGAAGAAGACCGAAAACGGACATTCCATTCGAGAGTTGTTTTTCGTGCTTTCCAAAAAATACAATTCAGAAATACTGGATAGGTTTTTAGAGCTTCTACAAAACACCATAACAACAGGAACTGTTTCAATTACAGACTATCGTTCATTTGCAAGTAATTTTATAAAATCCAAGCAATTAATTGAGGAAAGAAAATCCGCGCTTTTGATGCAAAAATACACTATTATCTTTGCAGGGGGCTTAATTGTTCCTGGAATATTAGGAATAGTAATAAAACTAGTAAAGAAGCTTACTAGTAGCCTTGATTTTTCAATTCTACAATCTTTCCAAGCACAAGCAAGTAATCCTGCACTCTTTAATATTTGTTATGTGTGTTCTATAATTTATCTTTTAGAATATGTTATAATCTCTTCAATCTATCTAGGCTTGCTAGAATCAGACATAAAGAAAGCAATAGTTTATGTGGTTTTTATGCTGCCAATAGCAATCGCAATATTTTTCTTAGGGCCGCTTGTTATTTAATCTTTATAATAATATTGGTTCTTAGATTTAATAGAACAAATATGTTTGAAGGCCTTTTTGCAATTTTTTTAAATAATTTAAATTATTTTTCTATATTTATACTAATGACTATTGAAAGCTCATTTATTCCATTTCCCTCAGAAGTTGTAATGATTCCTGCAGGCTATCTTGTTTCTACAGGAAAACTAAATATCTATCTTGTAATTTTGTTTGGAATCTTAGGGTCAATTGCAGGTGCAGTTGTTAATTATGTAATTGGTAAGTATCTTGGAAGAGAAATAATTTTAAAGCACAAAAAACTATTATTTATTAATGAAAAGCACTTACACACTACAGAAAAATATTTTAAAAAGAACGGTTCTAAAACCACATTTATTGGTAGATTAATACCAGTAATTAGGCAGTATATCTCAATACCTGCAGGTTTTGCAAACATGCACTTTGGCAAGTTTATTCTGTTTACTGCTCTTGGTGCAGGTATTTGGACTGCTTTTTTAACAATATTAGGTTATTCTATTGGTCAATCTGCAGCGCAGGGGGTTGTTCACATCATTAATATAGTCTTAGTGTTTATAGTGGTTGTATTTGCTGGCGTGTTTGCATTTTACAGAATTTCAAAAACCAAGAAACATTAATATATATAAACATTTTGTAGACTACATTATATATTAAATCGAATTTTTGCCCTAGTAGTCTATCGGTTAGGATGCAACCCTGTCGAGGTTGCGGGACGGGTCCGACTCCCGTCTAGGGCGCATTTAATATTTTCTTATTTTAAATATATTTAAAAGATTATATATTCTAAATAATAATTAGTTGATGACTATGATTACTGGACTTGCAATATTAGATAAAA
>CAZGLB010000034.1:0-6650 GCA_964526365.1 uncultured archaeon | reverse complement strand
AAAAAGTTAAGAAATATATTATCAGATTGTAAGAAAAACGGAAGAATTTATGAATGTGGTTGAAATAGGTAAAATTTAAATACAAATAGTGCTTCTGTAGCTCAGCCTGGTAGAGCGCGTCCTTGGTAAGGACGAGGTCACGAGTTCAAATCTCGTCTGGAGCTGTCTTTAGATTTTAACTGTTGGTTAAAAGCTCCCTGTTTTTAGTTTCTAAAAAGATATTTTTAAATATATGTTATTACTTATAATATATACTAATCGCCCTGCAATTGTCGCGTACAAGGGCAGGTTTTACTAACTGATTTTTATATAAAGGGGTGGTGTAGTAATTACTAAAATCCACATTTTGTGTGTTGTGTACTTTACTAATGACAACCTTTATAAATTAATTGATGCATATATTGATTATGGAAGAACTATTTTATGAATTTAATCCGTGGTGGGAAGAAAAATATAAGTTGATGGGTATTAAAAGGAACAAATATCTGTCATATTTAGAACGAAACTTAAACAATAAAGATGTTATTTTATTGACTGGGCTTAGAAGGGTTGGCAAATCTACTTTACTTAAGCAATTAATTTTTTCTTTAATTTATGATCACAACATAAGCCCTAAAAAGATATGTTATTTGTCCTTAGATTCCTTTTCTTTTAAAGATAAAAGTATATCTGACTTAGTAAGGGAGTTTAGAAAAATAAACGATCTTAAGATAAATGAAAAAATATATTTATTTTTTGATGAAGTAACTTATAAAGATTCTTTTAAGGAAGAACTAAAGAACTTATATGATTTAGGAAATAGTAAAATCTTTGCAACATCTTCTTCTGCCAACAAATTAATAGATAAAAAAGCATTATTAACTGGTAGAAGTAGAACTTTAGAGGTTGAACCATTAGATTTTCAAGAATTTTTAGAGTTTAAAAATTATAGTCCTAAAAAAGCAGAGAAATATCTTTTGGAGAAGCATTTTGAGGAATATATGGAATATGGGGGAATGCCAGAATATGTCTTAACAAAAGATCCAGAATATATTACAAACTTAACTAAGAATATAATTTATAAGGATATAATCGCAAAATATAATCTTAGAGATAATGATGCAATTGAGAATTTATTTAGGTTGCTCTGTGAAAGGGTTGGAAAGCCCGTTTCTTACAACAAATTGGGCAATATTTTAGGGATTAGTAAAAATTCCGTTAAGAATTATATCGATTATTTCAAGGAGACATACTTGTTTTACACTATAGATAAGGATGCAAAAAGTTTGAATGAAAGAATTGCAGATAATAAAAAGATATATTGTGCGGATGTTGGTATAAAGAATGTGGTTACTGGTTTTAGAGATCTTGGTTCAATATATGAAAATTTAGTTTTTTTAAAAATTAAGTTAAATAATCCCAGATTTATAAGAGAAAACAGTATTGAAATAGATTTTAAATATAAAGACACATTGATTGAAGCAAAATACAATCAAGAAATAAAAGATAAACAAAAAGAGTTATTTGATTCTATAAAATTAAAAAATAAGATTCTTGCAAATGGTGTTGATTTTTTTATATAATTCGTGCGCTTTTAACTTAAAATGATCTTTTCTATTTCTTTTAGTTTCTTTTCCATTAACTCTTTGTTGTTTGCTTCAAGGTTAAGGCGAAGAAGTGGTTCTGTGTGGCTACCCCTAACATTAAACCACCAGCCAGTATATTCTACTTTTAATCCATCAAGATTACTAGTCTTTCCTGTAAAATATTTCTTTCTAAGTTCTTTTATTTTCTTTTCTGCGTCTTTTATCTTGTAATTGATTTCTGGTGTCTTATAGTATTTCCTAAAAGGCAAAATCAATTCTGAAATTTTTTTATTTTCTAAATAGTTTATTAAGATTATAGAAATAAAGATTGGAGCCTCACAATAATAAAAATCAGAAAGATAATAGTGTCCACTTATCTCTCCAGCAAAAGAAGCATTAATTTGTCTCATTTTCTTTTTGATAAGAGAGTGTCCAACTTTATATTCAACAGGAGTTCCACCACTTGCAAGAATTGTTTCTTTAACTACTTTGCTACTTCTTAAATCATAGATAATCTTAGATTTTGGTTTCTTTTCTAAGAAGTATTTAGAAAGAAAAGCAGTAATAAACTCCATAGGAATTATCTGGCCTTTTTCGTCAACAAACCCAATCCTGTCACCATCTCCATCAAAAGCAATCCCTAAGTCTGCCTTATTTTTAAGAACAGCTTTTTGTAAATCTTTTAAAGTTTCTGTCTTAAGTGGATTTGCCTCATGTCTTGGATTAATCATATCTATTTTTTTATTAATGTAAATACAAGAAATTGGAAGTTTAGAAAAAACACTAGAAACAATTGGTGCAGCCATACCGTTACCAGTGTCTACAACAACTTTTAGTTTCTTTCGTATCTTAGAATAGAATAATAATTTTTTAATATACTTCTCAGTAATATCCTTCTTAATTATTTTTCCAGACATCTTAGTTTTTAAAGAAACTACTTTTCTGTCTAGAATCATTTTTTTAATATCTTGTATTTCTTCTGCTGTAGTTGGAACTACGCCTTTTTTTACAAGCTTTAGGCCATTATATTTTCCAGGATTATGCGAAGCAGTAATCATTATTCCAAAATCTGCTTTTAGTTCTCCAACAGAATAATAAAATAAAGGCGTGCTTGTTAAACCAATATCTATGATCTCACAACCTTGAGAGACAATCCCTTTGACAAGATTTGAGAAAAGAGCAGGAGAAGACTGTCGTTTGTCTCTTCCAATAACAATAACTTTTGGTTTAAACAAGAAAACAATGGCTTTGCCAATTTCTTTTGTAATTTCTTCATTAATTTCAGTAGGATAAAGACCGCGAATATCGTTTGTCTTAAATGCCTTATATTCATTTTCTAGCATATTTATCTTCTAACCTAATCTCGTCTTTTTCTGAAAACTTACCAAAGGAAACCTCAAGCACTCTTATTCTTTCTTTTGTTCCAATAAGCCTGTGTTCTTTGTTTTTCTTAATTACTACCTCTTTACCAGCAGCAATCTTTTTCTTAGAATTACCAATCTGAACAATTCCAGAATCTAGAAAATACCAATGTTCTTCTCGATCTTTATGTTTTTGTAAGCTTAGTTCTTCTTCAGGCTCAATAATTAGAATCTTAACTGTACACATCTGGTTTTTTGCAAAAGTCAAGAATTTACCCCAAGGCCTTTTAGTTTCTGTTGTCATTTTCTGCACCTACAATATCTTAGTTTCTCTAATAACTGATCAATTTCAAGAGTTGCAACACCAGTAACAAGGTCTCCCCCACCATAGTAGAGAAAAATCTTTTTATCTTTAACAATTGCACCACATGGAAAAACCACATTTGGAACATCTCCGGATTTTTCATAATCTGTTTCTGGTTTAAAGATTGGTTCGCCAGTTCTTGCTAAGACAATTGTTGGATCATTAAGATCAAGAAGCGCAGCACCAACACTATAGGAATGGTCTTCTGCAATTCCATGGTATAATAATATCCAGCCTTCTTTTGTTTTTATTGGCGGAGTTGCAGCACCAACTTTTCTGTAATCCCACCAGCCTTTTCTAGGTTTTAACCAATTATTTTCTTCAAGATATTTGTTTTTGCCTTTAAACTCCAAATCATCAATAGCACAAAGATCAATCTCATTTTCTAGTCTGTGAAAGATATAGTATTTACCATTAATTTTTTCAGGAAACAAACACGCATCTTTGTCGCTCATGCCAGGTGGAGAAATTAATATTGGTTTTGACCAATTACTCCAGTTATTTGCAATAAAATCTTTAACAGAAATTTTGGTTAGCGCAACTCTTGGCGCAGTCCGCACATCATAAGCAGTATATAGCATATAAACAGAATCTCCAATCTGCGTAAGCCTTGGGTCCTCACAACCAGAGCTTTCAAATTCTTCTCTTGGCTTGTAGATTGGTTCTGTTGCTCTGTAGTCAATCTTAAATCCATCTTTTGTCGTTGCATAACCAATAGTTGATATATTGTCAGAAGATACTGCTCTATAAAGGATATGCACTTTGTTATCCAAGTATATTGCTGCAGGATTAAAAGTTGAGCGTGCTTCCCATTTATTTGCTTTGATTGGAGAAAGTATTGGGTTTTTATCATATCTCTTAAATGAAAGAGAATTTAGTTTATTTGGAAGCATCTGTTCAAGCAAACACTTCATATCTACAAACGCAAGACAGCAAGTAGTGTCTGCTGCGCCATAGTATAAAAATATTTCATTACCATTAACAACAGCTCCTGATGGAAACACAATGTCATTAACCATTCCGTACTTTTCATAATATTCTTCTGTTGTTAATATTGGTCCTTTAGTCTTTGCAATAATCTTTCTTGGGTCCTTTAAATCCAGAAGAACTGCTTCAATACTAAATACTTTATTTGATGAAAAATAATCATAAATATAAGAATAGAATAATAACCAACCGTGCTTTGTCTTAATAGGTGGAGCACCAATCTCTACTTGGTCTTTGGTTCTTCGCTGAAGTGGCAAAACAAAAGAATCGTGATTATTATACCATTTCTGCCAGAAATCCCTTGACCACATATCTTCTTCTTTATCAAATATTGCAAAGCAAATCTGTGCTGGTGGAGAATCGCTATGATAAGTAAACATACACCAGATTTTGTTATCAATCTTTTCTGGAAACATAGTCATTGCTTTAGCATTAAAGGGAGTTACAAGATGCCTCTCTTCAATCTTTTCAAGATCCTTACTTATAGCTACAGCAACCTTAATTCCACTTGCCCTAAAAGGATACTCAGAAAGAGCAGTATAGAAAGTATAATATTTATCTCCTAATTTTGTAACTCTTGGGTCCTCACAACCAAACTTATCAAATGCTTCGTCTGGGTAAATAAATATTTTTCTTTGTTTAAAATTAATTCCATCTTTACTTTTGGAAATACCAATACAAGACATCTCCATCTTCTGCTCATTAATCGGATGGAAATCATTGCAGGACATTGCTCTGTAAAGGATATAAGTTTCAAAACCTTTCTTAATCGCACAGCCATTAAATGTAGAATGCGATTCCCAACAGGTATTTTTATTTGGTTTTATAATTGGATTTTTATCATATCTTTTTGCACTCATAATAAATCAGATTTATTTTTTCTTAAGTGTTTTAAATTTAAGAGGTTTCTTTTCTCCCCTAATCAATGCTTCAAGGAATGGCCCAAATTCTGTATAGGCAACACAAACGAAATTGTCTGCACCGCCATAATAAATAATTAGTTTATCGTCTTTAATCACAGCTCCAAGAGCATAGACTATTCCGCCCTTATAGCCTTCGCATTCATAATATTCTTTAGGCTCAAGTACTGGTTGTTTACAGCGATAAAGAATCTTTGTTGGATCAGTAATATCCAGTATCATTGCTCCAACCTTGTATTTTCCTGGATCGTCTTTATCTTCAGCATGATAGAATAATAACCAGCCATACTTTGTTCTAATTGGTGGAGGACCAGCTGCTCTAACTTTTTTATCCCAGCGGTCTGCTCTAACTTCTGTTAATTGGTATTTGCTTTTAATATAAGCTCCGTCTTTAAAATCTAAATTCTCAAAATAATCAATTAATATTTTTCCGGAATTAATACTATGTAAGATTGCATATTTCCCATTTATTTTTTCAGGAAAGATTAGCCAGTTTTTATGACATTCGCCTGGTGGGGAAATTATTTTTGGTTTTTTCCAGTTCCATCTTTTGTTAATAAAATCAGAAACCTTAATTGAGGTTAAACCAACTCTAAGTCCACCATCACAAGCAGTATAAGTTACATAAATCCGGTTTTCATTTTCAACTCTAACAAGCCTTGGGTCCTCACAACCACCAAAGCTTCCGCCAGATGGTGATTCTAAACAAACATAAGGGCCTTTAACTATCTCGTGCTCATAAGCAGGATAGGAAAGTCTTTCTCTAATGGTAAACCCATCCTGCGACATTGCATAACCAAATCTAGAAAGCCCGTCGTCTCCAATAGCCCTATACAAGAAATGCACTTTATCATCAATAAGTATTGCTGCAGGATTAAAGGTCTGCCAGGACTCCCAGCCGTTCTCTGGCTTAGGGCAGATAATTGGATTATCAACAGCTCTATTAAAAGTTAGTTCTGGTTCTCTAATTATTTTTTTAATTTTATTAAATAATTTAGATTCTGTTTCTTGGTCTTTTATTTTCTTTAATTTGGATTTTGTAAGTATGAGTTCAGAATTTTCTAATTGTATTCTTTCAATTTCTTTTTTTATCTCAAAATCTGCTTTTTCTAAAGGAATCTTTTTTAATTCTTTAGGTTTTATGTCTTCTATTTTTTTAGTATCAATTTCTTTAATTTCGATTATTTCTTCTATAGGTTCTACAATTTCAGAATCAGTTGTTTTAATGTGCCTTAGTTCTCTAGTTCTTGAGGTTTGGATTTTTTCTACGTAAGTATCTTTATTAAGAATTTCTTCCGGTATGTCATTACTTAGAGAAATATTGCCTTTTTTTATAATTGTTCTCATTAATAGAGTACCCCAAAACCCAAAATATATTTTATTTATACATCAAAATATTTATATAAGTATGGCTTTACTCTAAATTTGCATGTCTTTTTCCTAATTCTTTTTC
>CAZGLB010000033.1:0-7008 GCA_964526365.1 uncultured archaeon | reverse complement strand
AATAACTCGGAGTTAGAACCAGTTATATAAAATTTATTACCGGTTTCATATAATCGATTAACAAACTGGTCCCATTTTGGTTTCCCTTGTATTTCATCAAAAAAGAAAATGTTTGTCTTATTAAAATTGGCTAAAAAAACCTCATATATTTTTTGATAATCTTCTATTTCTATATTTGATAATCTTTCATCAGCAAATCTTAAATAATAAAATTTGTCTTTATAATATTTTTGCATTATTTGTAATAATAATGTTGATTTGCCACAACGCCTAACTCCAGTTATTACAATATTTGTTTTTGAGTTTATGTGACCATCTATAGTTAATAGCTTGCTTCTTATAAAGCCACGTTCCATTTTTTTTAAATCTTCTGATTGATCTAATATTATCCGTTCTATATTTTGTTTATCCATAAATATAATTTGTTTAGTTAACTATATAAACATTTCTCTCACTGCCAAAGTTAAAAAAACGGATATTCTCTCATTAGCAAAGAACATTAACAAATGTGCTCATAATGACACATTTTAAAGCACACAGTTATTTGTAACAAAAACTAGATTACTGGTTATCTTAACGTTGTATTACTCTAATAACCATTTCCATAAAGGAATGTACTCTACACTTTTATCTTTTTTATCTATGTCTTTTGTAAGTATTATGCGCTTATTTATTTTTAGTTTGGGATGCTTTTCTGTAAATTCGTCTAAGGAATCTATTTCTCTTTTTGGAATTTCATCCCCATAGCAAACATTAATTAAATCTATAGAATTATCTTTATTTTTAATAACAAAGTCTATTTCTCCCTTGCCTTTCCAATAATATGTTTCTTTTTGCTTTCTTTTTAATTCAACAAACACTAAATTCTCTGCTAGTCTTCCTTCATCTTCTGAAAACTTAAATGACACTGCATTTCTTAACCCATTATCTATTGCATAGATTTTACTTGGATTTACTTGCTGTTGTTTTAAAGAATAACTATATATTGAAACAGTAAATATCAAATTTATTTCTTTAAGATAAGATAAATATTCGTGTATGGTTTCTTTACTAACTCCGTTTTCTGAATTTATTAATTTATAATAAGAAGACACACTAAATAAATTAGAAATATTAGTTAATAAATATTGAGATAATTTTTTCAATAAATCTGTGTTCCTTATAGAGTATCTTTCAACTAAATCTTTATATATAAACATGTCATAATAATTATTTAATATTTCTTTTTTTATCTGGTTTTCTAAAACCACCTCTGGAAAAGACCCATCATTTAAGTATTCTATAAACAATTTCTGTAAATTATATCTCTTTGAAGAATAAATATCTTCTTTATTAAATTTTGCCCCTTTAAATTCTAAAAATTCTTTAAAATTAAGAGTGTATAAATAAGATGTTAAGGTTCTTCCCCTTAAACTGGTGGCAATTTCTTGACTTAACAATTTTGATGAAGACCCCGTCAAGTATAATTTTATGTTCTCTTTATCGTTTATTCTTCTTACAAATAATTCCCAATTTTTTATATTTTGTATTTCATCTAAAAAGAAATACTTAATTTTGTTTTTGTTTTGGGGGAATAATTCATAATAGCTTTCTAATAAATCATCTAAATCAGATAATTCTAAAGGATATAGTCTGTCATCATCAAAATTTACATATAATATTTGATTTTTATTAATTTTGGAATTCAATAATTCTGTTATTAGTTGATAAAAGTAAAAGGTTTTTCCTGAACGCCTATTGCCTACAAGAGTCACAATTTTATTTGTTTTTGGCAAAATCAAATCTCTGCTTATTATTTTAGGCAGTTTATATTCTTGGAATTCATTTATAATATACTTGAATTTGTGTTTTTTCATAAATAGTTAAGATGCAATAGATTTTTAAATTGTACCCCCATAAGAGTACAATTTTGTGCATTTTTGTACTTGTATATAAGGCCTTTTTAGATAATAGTTAAATATATATCGTAAACTTTTTAACAAAAGTTAGCGGTAAGCACCCTGCGCGCTCAGTAAACATTGCAGGCGATCTTAGCAAAAACAACGAAACTTCTTAAAACATATACCATTTACGTAAAAAATGATTTAAAAGGCATTCGGAATACACTCCGAATAAGTGGCAATTATTAGGAATAGACTCCGAATGGTAAATGGAGCTAATACCCATAATGTTAGTGGCGTTAATTTCTAAAGATTATTTCTGTGACTGCCTTTTTTTAGCTTTGCTTCTCTAAATAAAAAACCTTAGGTTATTATTTTATTTAATGACTAAAGAACTAATTTCTGAGATTTTAGAGACTAATGGATATTTATCACTAAACCCTGTGCAGGAGAAAGCTTCAAAGCACATTGGAGAAAACCTTTTAGTGTGTGCGCCAACAGCCTCTGGAAAGACAACAATCTTTGAAATGTTTCTTTTGGATTTTGCAGTTTCTAAGAAAAAAAAAGTAATTTATATTTCTCCACTTAAAGCATTAACCTTTGAACACTATAATGATCATAAAAAGAAATACTCTAAGAAGCACGACTTAAGATTTGGAATTTCAACAGGAGACCTAGATAGCAGTTCTAAAAATCTGTCAAGCTATGATGCGCTTTTTTTAACATTTGAGAAATTTGATTCTGTTTTAAGGCATGAGCCGGATTGGATTAAAGATATTGGACTTGTTTGTATTGATGAGATACATGAACTTGGTAGCGACAGAGGAACTACTCTTGAAATATTAATCACACAACTTAAAGTTAATTTTCCAAGCATTGTTTTTTTAGGACTTTCTGCAACAATTGGTAATTCTGAAAGTCTTTCTAAATGGTTAAACGCCAAATTGATTACTAGTAACTACAGACCAATACCGCTTGATATTGGAATCAACTATTGTGAGAATATTTATTTTGAGCAAAGAAAATTAGAGCTAGAAAAAGTTGTTAAAGACGATGCACTGGGAAACATTATAAACGACACTTTAAAACTTAATAAACAATTAATTGTTTTTTGTAACTCTAGAAAGAATACTATGGCGTTTGCATCTAAGTATAGAGAACTGGTTAAGAAATATTTAAGCGAAAAAGAAATACTTGAATTAAGAAAAATTGCTAAGACTGCAGGAGACGCACTTGAGACTCCAACTAAACAATGTCTTTCTCTTTATTCTGATATTCTAGATGGAATCGCTTTCCATAATGCCGGCTTAATCTACAAACAAAGACAAATTATTGAAGAAGAATTTAAAGCAGGAAAGATAAAAGTAATATTTGCAACACCAACACTTGCTGCAGGAATTAATCTGCCCGCCTTTAGAGTTGTTATAACAACAGTCTATAGATTTTCAAACGGCTCAATGGTTTTAATACCAATTAATGAATTCCATCAAATGAGTGGCAGAGCAGGAAGGCCAAAATACGATAGTAAAGGCGAAGCAATTGTTATGGTTAATAAAGAAGCAGACGTGCAAAGAGTATATAACTCATATGTGATTGCTCCACCAACAGACATTGAATCGCAATTGTCAAAGATTAATAATCTTAGAACACAATTACTGTCAATCATTCTTATTAATAATTTAAAAACTATAACAGAGATACACAAATATATGGAAAAAACCTTCTATTATTTTGTGTTTGGGGGAGACCAAGAAATTAGAGAAAATGTTTTAGAGATTTTAGAAGAATTTGCAGACTTTGGATTTATTACTAAAGACCAGAAAGACAATGTGGCATTAACAGAAATTGGAAAGAAAGTTTGTTTGTTGTATATCGACCCTGCTTCTGCAAATAATATCTTAAGAGATTTAGAGATTAAAGAAAAGCTAAAAGAAATACAAGAACTAGAAAAACTATTCTTGATTGCAAACACAAGCGAATGCTATCCTTATATTAAAGTAAAAAAAGAAAAAGAAGACGACGTGTTTGAGGCGCTTGAAGAATTAAAATCAAAGATTTATTTTGACTATGAAGACCTTAATCTTTTAGAAAAAATTACGTTTTCACAAATGTTAAAAGACTGGGTTAGCGAAATTTCTGAAAACGACATTATAGAAAAATACGGAACAACTCCAGGACAACTACAAGAATTTATTAATAAAGCAATTTGGATTAACCACTGCGCGCAAGAATTAATAAAGACTACAAAAGGAAATCTTAAGACATATAAAGAATACTCAGACCTTGAGATAAGACTAAAATACGGAATCAAGAAAGAACTCTTGTCTTTAGTAGAACTTAAAAATATTGGAAGAGTTAGAGCAAGAAAGCTTTTCAATTCCGGGATTACCGGAATTGGAGATATCAAGAAGAATCCTGAAAAGTTCTTGCAAGTGGTTGGAAGAATTGGCTTAGACACATTAAAAGAATTAAAGATCGATGCGCCAGAAGGACATCAAGACAAAAAAGAAAAAACAAAAATTTCTGATTTTTAAAACTAGCACCAACGATTATCTGTTGGCTCTGGCTTAATTAGCTCTCTTGCAAGGTTTGTTGCGTAGTTGCCTTTATCAAGAGTAAAGGACAAGGTTAAAGACAAAGAACCAGGTAACTCCTCTTGGTTTTTCTCATCTTCTTCTATTGAAAGTAATTTCAAATCATAAACCGGTATCCTTATTGGGCGATAGTCGCCTTTACTGGAAAAAACAGAATGGTCTTTATTAAAGAAGGCACCAATTGTAATTCCTTCCCTGTCCAAGATTTCGTGCTCAATAATTCCAGCAAGGCCTTCTGAGAACTTTGAAGAAAAACCAAACAAAGGAATTGCAATTTCGTCATTAATTATTGTGTCGCCGTCAATCTTTTCAATTCCGTAGCCTTTTTTTATTCTTTCATTAATTATTTCATTAAATAAATAAGATTGATAAGCATGAATGAAAAGATACTGTATAGCCTTTGGTAGGGCTTTAAATGCGCCAAGATAATCCTCGGAGTTATATGCTAAATAATTTAACATAACTCTTTCATAGCCTGTGCCATTTGGGAAATCATAAGCGTGCTTTTTGAAATTATTATCTTCTTTTAATTCCTGTCTTGCTTTTTGAAGCTCAGGAGTTTCTAA
The DNA here is from genome assembly GCA_964526365.1 of uncultured archaeon. Taxonomy (GTDB): domain Archaea; phylum Iainarchaeota; class Iainarchaeia; order Iainarchaeales; family CSSED10-239; genus JAKQTP01. Next base: position 1,968 of record CAZGLB010000033.1, on the reverse strand, counting down.
GTCTGTGGATTCTGTAAGATAGAGCATTACTGCTTCTTTGTAGTTATTCTGTAAAATTAATTTTCCAACTCTGTGAGTGATATCTCTAACTCCACCAAACCTTTGCTCGCCAAAGTAATTAATAAGCCCTGTTTTTTCTATTTGTTTTTGAAAATCAGAAAATAATATCTCTAAGTCTTCTTTTGAATACCCGTTTATCTTTCTAAAAGTTATAGTAAATTTATTCTGACGAAGATCGCCAATATCTATTCTGTTCTTTGACCAGACTGGATTATAAATTTTAATAGTTTTAAAATAAAACTTTGAAAGCCTTTCTTTATTTGGCTCATAGATTGAAATCCGCTGAACACTTAATGCTCGTTTGTCCTTTAGACCAGCATAACCAAATCTGCTTTTACTAGTTCTTAAAAACCTTGACATCTCGTTAATTGCTGTAGTTGTTGAAAGATTGAATTTTTCCATATCTACTAGAAGCTGGTCATTGTCTTTCTTTTCCAAAAATACTTTGTCCCAATCCAATTCTGGGACTTTCTTGTCTGGAAGATAAGTTAGGCTTGTTGAAAAAGTATAGCCAATTTCTTCAACTATAAAATCCTCACAGAATTGTTTGATTCTACCTCCAATTCCTGGAGTAGAAGTTATATTTTTAAAATCCATTTTTATCATCTATATCTTAATAATGCGCCAAGACCGCCAAAGGTTGCAAGAAATTGATTGCCTTCTGGGGTCTCTATAGAAATTAGAACAACTTTTGTGCCATAGCTTTCAGAAATATCTACTAAGTGCTCATAAAGATCTGCAATTTCTACTTCTTCTTCATTTGTTGCAGATTCGCAGTATTGACAAACTATCGGAGTTGTTATTTCTTTGTTTTTATCTCTTAAAATTTTTGGAGTAAACTGCCCACAAGCAGTACATTGGTATTTATGCACCATCCACTCTAGGCCTTCAGAAACTAGAACGGTTTCTGCTTTACCTTGCATTATGCTTTCAATAACTTCATTATAACCATAAGTTGCAAGACCGTTTGTCGAAACCTTTTCTATAAACTTAGAAATCAATTGTCTTTCTTTAACAATACTTGCATCTTTAAGAATATCTCCTGATTTATCAAGCATCTCTTTTATTCCTGATTCGTCTGTGTATCCGGTATCGATTGTACCCATTATCATATTTTTTAATCTATAATCTAATTCGCTTTCTTCCAAGAATTCATTTTTAGTCATTCCTGGACCACCAACAATTATGCCTTTTAGTTTTGGAATATCAACCATACTTATATTCATTCTTTCTCCTACTCTTCTATAGAAATCCTGAGCTGCCTTTTCTCTTAGTCTTTCAAATCTTACAGAAGACTGTCCTCCGGCTCTTGTCTTTCCTGGAACACCACTAGTTTCATGAACAACTATGTGATAGGACTTGCCAGTTAAAACTGCAACAGTGGCTTCTCGCTTGTCGATTGTTACAAGACCATAAACTTCATCAGTCTGTGCCATATCTTCTAAAGGCGCAATATGAAATACAGAATCACACCAATATAGTTTTGTGGTAAGTGGCTTTGGTGGAGTAATAGTTAAAAGAACAACATCGTTTTTTGCTGGGTTTTCAGAAACATTTCCAGAAAACAAAACCAAACCGTTTTTTGGAATCTTAAAATCAATCTGTCTTAGATAATTTGTAAGTCTCCTTAAAGCTGCTTGAACATTCTTTCGAGTCTGTTGTGACTTTATGTTTGAGCTTTGCGAAATTTCATCTGTCAATTGCTTAGTAACAGATGACCTGTCTGCATTTGGAGGCACATATAGACTAATAAGTTGTGTGCCATCGCCTTTATAGGTTTTTATTTCTTTTAATTTCTTCTTTAATAATAATAAATCCGATTCTTCCATAATTGATACTCGCTTGTTTAAAGATATATAATATAGAAAGAAAATAAATATAAACTAAGAAGATTTTTTATAAAGCCTT
>CAZGLB010000032.1:0-7063 GCA_964526365.1 uncultured archaeon | reverse complement strand
ATCTTTAACAATATTATCTATTGTCTTCCATTTCATTCTTGTGTATTCTGGAAAGCTCTTGTGCTTTTTAAAATAGTCTTTTAGAAAATCTATTGTTCTTGGATCAGAAGAGTAACCAGAAATATCAGAACCTACTAAATCCTTTAACATTGCATCTCTTGTAACTTTAGCAAGAATTGAGGCGCAAGAAACAGAGACGTGATTTAAATCTGCTTTGTGCTCAGAAATCACTTTAAAATTATAATTACAAGAAATTGCTTTTAAATTATCTTTTATTCTCTTGGAAAAATGATCAGTTGAGGTATCAGGAGAATCAAAGACTACAATTTCTGGCTTTGCTTTTAATTTGCTTAAGGCAAAACAGGCCTTTTGTGCTTCTATCTCGTTTAGGGAATATCTGTCCATTAGAACATTTAACTCCTCTGCAGGAATCGCAATAATCTTATAGTCTTCTGCTTCTTTTTTAATCAAAGAAAACAACTCTTCTCTCTGCTTTGGAGAAAGAAGCTTAGAGTCCTTAACTCCTGCATCTTTAAACATCTTTTCCTTGCTTTTATCGATAACACAAACAGCTAGAAGTAAAGGACCTAAGACACAGCCCCTTCCTGCCTCATCCACCCCTGCCACTAGTTGTTTAGTCATCATTAATCAAGCTTTTTAAATACTTTGTTTATTAAATATAATATAGTACTTATTTTAAAGCTTATTTAAATTGGTGAAAAATATTATGAAAGGAACAATAATGAACTACAGAATGGGTGTAACCACACAAAAGAACAATCATTTACTTATAAGAATAGATGATGAAAAATACAGAACTAAAGAATCTGTTGCTCCGTTGTTTGGACACAAAGTTGTATTTACTACTATTGGAAAGAAAGTAATAACTGGTAAAGTTGCTTCAGCTCATGGTAACAAAGGAATAATTAGAGTTATCTTTGAGAGAGGACTACCAGGCGACGCTGTTGGTCAAAACGTAGAAATAAAATAAATTATGCATGCAAATAAAGATTTATTTTTTAAAGATACAATTTCTAGACTAAGAACAGAATTAGAAAGCGCAGATCAAAGAATTATTGCAATTTCTCAAATTCTGTCTAGTTTGCCTAAAAATATAAATGAAATATTTGAAGAGCTTAGAATTATTGGAGACGTTTTATATCCAAATATGGAAAAAGAACTAACAATTGAAGAATATGTTAGGCTTTGTGCTCTTGAGGACGTTTCTGAAGTCACACTAAAAAAGATATCTCTTGATAAAACAAAAATAAAAAAAATTCTTGAAATTAAAGAAATGGGCCTTTCTGCAGAACTTGAAGAGCAAGAAAAAATAATATTTATTAATCTTTCAAAGAATCTACAAGCCTTACTTGAAACAAAAAAAAGTCTTGAGGCCTTAGAAGAAAAACTTATAAAAACTAATTATCCAAACTTTTCAGAAATTGCAACACCATCTATAGCCTGTAAGATGATTGAGATTGCTGGTTCTTTTGAAAGACTTTCTAGATTTCCCGCTTCAACCATACAATTACTTGGTGCAGAAAATTCTTTCTTTAGGGCTGTAAGAACAAGAAGTAAAAAGACACCAAAATATGGTTTTATTTATAATCATCCTTTGCTTCTAAATTTAAACAAGAAAGACAAAGGAAAGTTTGCAAGAACTTTAGCAGCAAAGATAACTATTGCAATCAAAGCAGACCTTGGTGGAAAAGACATTAGAAAAGAACTAACTGAAAAAATTAACTTAAAATTAAAAAGATAAGCATGACCTTAAAAAATTTAATAAAAGAAAATCAAGACTTCTTTACTCTTGACCTTAATAAGAAAGAAAAGAGGTACTGGGACCCTACACGTTCAAAGGTGTGTGCTGCTTTAAAGAAAGGGTTAAATGTCTTGCCTCTTAAAGAAGACTCTAAGATACTTTATCTTGGCTGCGCTGAAGGATATACTTGTTCTTATATCTCTGACTTAGCAGACAAAGGAATAATCTTTGGAATTGACTTTTCAGCTCACAGTATGCAAAAGTTCGTGTTACTTTGTAAGGAAAGAGAAAACTTGTATCCTGTTCTTGGAGACGCAAACAAGCCAGAGGATTACAAGAAACTAATTGATTGCAAAGTTGATTTAATCATACAAGACGTTGCACAAAAGAACCAGATTGAAATACTTACAAAGAATGCAAAAGAATTTCTAAGGCCAGAAGGATATGTTATCTTAAGTCTAAAAACAACCGCCATTTCTCAGAGAAACACCATGTCTATCATTGACGAAGAAATAAAAAAATTTGAGAAAGAATTTACAATTATAGACAAAAGAAGACTAGACCCTTTTGAAAAGAAACATATGATCATTGTTGGAAAAAAGAAATAATTATTTCTTCTTAATTCTGGATTTTATGAATGCTTCTATTGACCTATCATAAACTTTCTCTGCCTTTGAATCAAAATAACAGGCAGGAAGCTCATTTCTTTTTCTGTGGTAAGAAACACACTCACAGCAGAGGCCTTTCTTTTCACAATCGTATGTGCAATTACAAGATTGCTTATTTTTTTCTTTCTTACATTCCATTTTCTTTCACATCATAAACAAAATAACATTAAAGATTATATAGAGTGCCAATAACAGTGCGCCTTCTTTTTTAGTTAACTTCTTATCAATTATTACATAGATAAAAGAAATTAAAGCTAAGCCAAACATAGGTAAAGCAATCTTAAATATGTGCGATGGAACAATCACAAAACCAAAAAATCTAGAAAAGCTAGAAACTATCAAGATATCTATTATGCTTGCGCCAATAATATTTGCTACTGCAAGATCTAGATGCCCTCTTCTTACAGCAATTAAACCAACTGTTAATTCTGTAAGGCTTGTTCCTAGAGCAATAACTGTTATTGCAATAATTTCTGGAAAAATTCCAATTATTCGCGAAATATTTAACATAGAATCTACTACGTATTTAGAACCTATATAAACCAAAATCGCATATATCAAAATCAGAAATACACAAAGATAAGAATTGGATTTTGTAGGGTCTTCTAGCTTTACCGGCTTTGATAATTTATATTGATAAATAGAATATGCAAGATAAATTAACACACATAAGCCCGCTTCAAAAAATGTAAACTTGCCATCAATTACAAACAATACAAAAAGGCCAGAAACAATTGCAAATATCCACAAATCTGTTTTGATTGTTTCTTTATAGATGTATTTTGTACCATACAAGAAACCAACAAGACCGATTACTAGAAATATATTTGTAGTAACAGACCCTATAATTGTTGGAATTACAATCTCTGATTCGCCTCTTATGGTTCCGTAGATTGAAGACGCAAGCTCTGGAAGGGTCGTTCCAACACTTACAATGATTAGACCTATTAGAAAAGAAGAAAGACCAAGATTTCTTCCAAGCTCTTTTGATTTATCTACAAATAAATCAGCAGAATAAATTAGCAAGAACAAACTTACTAGAAAAACTATGCCCCAAAAAATAATTGAAAACAGCATATCTCCCTCTCTATTTAACTCTTGCTTTTGTTATGACTATATTTTCTATTGGCCAGTCCTGATTACTTCCGCGATTGCCGGTTTTTACTTCTTCTATGGATTTAACAACTTCCATGCCACTAATTACTTTACCAAAAACTGCATATCCTGGATTACTTGGAGAATAATTTAGAAAATCATTATCTGCAGTATTAATAAAGAATTGACTTGTTGCACTGTTAGGTGCATTTGTTCTTGCCATTGCTATTGTTCCTGTCATATTAAACAGATTATTGTCTGATTCTAGAACTATTGGTGCGTTTGTGTCTTTTTGTTTACCAGAAGTATCAAAGCCACCACCCTGTATCATAAAATCTTTAATCACTCTGTGAAAGACTAGGCCATCATAAAAACCAGAATTTACATAACTTAAGAAGTTTTCTACAGTTACTGGTGCATTTACTGGATCTAATTCTATTTCTATATTACCTTTTGTTGTTTCAAGTACTACTATTGGATTCATGTTTTTTTTCTCCTTATTGCTTATAAAAAAAATATTAGCCACTAAGACTATTAAAACCATTATAAAAATTATTAAGATTGCAAGTAATATCTTTTCTGTTTTCATGAATTTTTCACCTTTTTATTTTCTAGTTTATTACAGATTGGAACAAAATAGTTCTCTATAACAAAACCAATATTGTCTATTAATTTATTTAAGGTCTTTGTGATTATCTTTTCCCATTCTTTTATTTCTTTTTCTATTTTCTCTATATTTTCTTTATCATCTGAATGTGCTATAATATACATTCGCAGTTGAAAAACAAAATCTGAAAGATGATCCTTAAGTGACATTAATTGATATCTTAATTTTATGGTCTTGTTAACATTATCATAGACCAAAATCTTTTTATTTTCTTTCTTATATTCTCCAGAAATAAATGGGGCTACAATTGTAATAAATTTCTGCTTTATATCAGTCAATACTTGAATCAGTTCTTTTGGCTTTGATATCTTTGTTTCTTTAATTTCTAAAGTCTTATGAATATCCTTTAAATCCAATTCTATTTTTGGATTTTTTATTTCTAAATGACTTGGTCTTTTTAGTCTTATTTTTTTTTTATATTGAAACGGCATATTATTGATATTTTTGTTTTATTATATCTAATAAATATTGAAAAGATGTAAAGCCTGATTTATCATTGAAATGGCCAGAGTTTGAAAAAATGGTTGCAGAACAAGCTAACTTTTCGCACAATTCCATACAGCTGTCTGTTAGAACATATGGATCATCTGTGGAATGAATTACTACAAAGTTTTCACAATTACTTTTTATGCTGCTCCAATCCCAATCTCTTTCTAAAAAGGTTCCATTGATGCTATCAAATTGCTCATTATTTAATTTTGAGATAAAGGCAGCAACAAAATAACAAGCCTTTGCTTTTTGTGTTTGTAAAAGATTAAGAATAAAAGTGGCACCAAGACTGTGACCAATAAAGATTGTATTTTCATCAATTACTGGCACTTGCTCTTTTAAAGCTTTCTTCCAATTTTCTAGAGTTTGATTTTCTGGCGTTGGTAATCTTGGAACAGCAACTGTGTGTCCTAGCTTTTCAAGCTCTGATTTTAACCAAGGATACCAATTTCCTTCAGGAGTGCCATATTCGTCATGTATTATTATAAAGTTCATAATGTTTTTTTTCCTTTTTTAAAAGCCCCTAGAGGGACTTGAACCCTCGACCTTTTGCTTACGAGGCAAACACTCTACCACTGAGCTATAGAGGCTTAAAATCATAATTTATTAAATTTCTTTTCCTGGTAGTAGAGCTTATCAAGTATCTTTGAAAGAGATTTAATTGATATTCTTTTTTGTTCTTGGCTGTCTCTGTCTCTTATCGTAACTGTTTGTTTCTCTAATGTTTCGTGATCAACTGTTAAACAATAATTACAACCAATCTCATCAAGGCGAGCATATCTCTTACCAATAGAGCCTGCTTCATCATAGAATATCTGATATCTTTTGTTTTCTTTTAAAAGAATATTGTATATTTCTGTTGCCTTCTCTGAAAGCCCGTCTTTTTTCATTAATGGAAGTATTGAGACAAAATATGGAGAAATCTTTGGTTTTAGATGCAAGAAATTTCTTTCTTCTTCATTAATTGTTTTTGTTTCAAAAGAGTTTTCTAAAAGAACATAGAATAATCTTCCAAGACCTATAGAACAAATCTCAAGAACATGAGGTTGTATTCTCTTTCCTTCTTCTGAGACAGAAAGATCTTTCTTTGAGCCCTTACCGTGAGCTAAAAGGTCATAGTCTGTTCTGTAGTTAACACAGAACAGTTCTACCCATTCTTTTTCTGTTCGCACTTCACAATCAAAGGTTTGCTTGGAGTAAAAGGCCCTATCATTGTCTGGAAGCTCTCTAAATCTTATGTTATCGTGAGAAAAACCAATATCTTCTAGAAACTTTTGAGTAATGTAAAGAGCATAGGTTATTAGATTTCCTGTTGTTATTTTCTTTTCTGTTATTTTTGAAATATTATAATCTTTTTCTTCTTTATCTTTTAATAATTTAAATCTGATTTTGTATTTCCCTAATGGTTCTAAAGGAATTGGTGTTGTATCAATCTTATCTGCATCAAAGAACATCTCTGTTTCTAGTTGTTCAAACTCTCTACATCGCAAGAGAGCATTTCTTGGAGAAATTTCGTTTCTATAAACTGTTCCGTGTTGAGAGATGGTTATTGGTAGTGTTTGCCTTCCGGTTTTATAGACTCTGGAAAAATCAAGAAAGATTGATTGACAGGTTTCTCCTCTAAGATAACCTAGATTACCAGACTGTGCGCCAACATTAATGCTTGACATAAGATTGAATCTTTTTATGTCTGTTAATTGGCCTTTACATTTAGAGCAAACAATATTGTTATCAGTTATTAATTTTTGATATCCAGAAATTTCCATATTCTCTGGAACTTCTTTTTCTGTGATCTCTGAAATTAATCTGTCTAATCTATACACTTGCTTACATTTTTCACAAGTAGCTATTGGATCATCAAAATTGCCAAGATGCCCTGAAGCTTGAAAAACATCTTTTGGAAGAATTATTGAACCAAAGATTTCAGAAAAATTGTTTTTTCTTACAAATTCTTGTCTCCAGAAATTGATAATGTTTATTCTTATTAGATTCCCAATTGGCCCATACTCATAAAAGCCTGCAAAAGTGTTAGCATAAATTTCTGCAGAAGGGAAATATAGGTTTCTGGTTCCGCAAAATTCTTGGAATTTATCAATTTTTGTTTCTGCCATTAAATATCACATTATAAACATTTTGTTTTCTATATATTTATATAGTAATAGAATAAAAACATATTTAAAAATGGCTTTTTTCTATTCTTAAATAAGGTTACACCAATAAACACGATTGAGTGTAAAGCTTGACCGAAACCGCAGATAACTGCGGAAACTATTGCGCACGAATCGCGCGAAACCGATTCTGCAGGGGTTCCCGAGCGGTCAAAGGGGCATGGCTTAGGACCATGTGCTTAGTGCTTCGCAGGTTCGAATCCTGCCCTCTGCA
>CAZGLB010000031.1:0-7080 GCA_964526365.1 uncultured archaeon | reverse complement strand
TCTCCATGCGAAGGAGATATTCTACCATTGAACTAGAAGCCCATAGATAGATTAATTAAAGAAATTATTATAAATAGTTATTTTAAAGTGTAGTCTGATAGCAAGAACAGATTAAACGATTAATAAAATAAAGATTTAAATTCTTTGTGGGGTGTTAGAAGAAATTAATTTTGTTAAATAATTTTTTGTATTTTTCAAATAAATCACTTTCGTAATTTTATTTTAAAATAGGAGGTGATCCGTCCGCAGGTTCCCCTACGGACACCTTGTTACAACTTAGTCCGTCTCGCAAAATGTAGAATTACTTTAACCTTTAATAGGCTAGAGTTCATCCACACTCTACTCAACTGGCTTGATGGGCGGTGTGTGCAAGGCGCAGGGACATATTCACCGCGCGATAGTGACACGCGATTACTGGGGATTCCAGCTTCATGAGGGTGAGTTGCAACCCTCAATCCGAACTTCGGCTAGGTTTCTGAGATTGCCACCCCCTTTCGGGTTAGAGACTCATTGTCCTAGTCATTGTATGCCGCGTGTTGCCCAGAGCAATCGGGCTATACAGACCTGCCTTCGCCCATTCCTTCCTCATTGTTACCAACGCAGTCTTATTAGAGTGCCTTTCCTTATCACTAAAGAAAGTAGCAACTAATAACATGGGTCTCGCCCGTTACCTGAGTTAACAGGAAGCTTCACAGTACGAGCTGGCGACGGCCATACAGCACCTCTCAGCGCATCAGGTAAGCCCTTCAGACTGACCATCATCTTGCTGTCTGTTCTGGTAAGATATCTGGCGTTTCATCCAATTAAACCGCAGCATCCACCCCTTGTAGTGCACCCCCGCCAATTCCATTAAGTTTCTGCCTTGCGACTGTACTCCCCAGGCGGTGAATTTAATGGTTTCCCTTCGGCCCTGAGTTAACTCGTAGTTAACCCAACACCTAATTCACATCGTTTACAGCTGGGACTAACCGGGTATCTAATCCGGGTTGCGCCCCCAGCTTTCGTGTCTCACTGTCAGACTAGTTCTCGTTTAGCGCCTTCGCCACAGGTGGTCTTCCTAGTATCTTAAGATTCTACTCCTACTCTAGGAATACCCTAAACGTCTCCCTATCTCTAGCCTACCAGTATCTTTTGCCATTCAATGGGTTAGGCCCACTGCTTTCACAAAAGACTTAATAAACCAGCTACACACGCTTTAAGCCAAATAATGCTGGATACCACTCGAGGATTGCGTATTACCGCGGCGGCTGGCACGCATATTGCCCCCCCCTTATTCACATAGTTATCTAAACTATATAAAAGCCAGTTTTTGCTGGCACTTGGAGTCACTCTATCACGGTTTCCCGCATTGTAAAATTTTCGCGACTGCTGCACCCCGTAGGGCTAGGAACCTTATCTCAGTTTCCTTCTCCGGGCACCCTCTCTCAAGGCCCGTACAGATCTTCGGCTTGGTAGGCAATTACCCTGCCAACAACCTAATCTGACGCAGTCCCATCTTTCCGCATCTTACAAACATGATTGCAAGACCTTTGAAAAAACAATCATTCCAGATTTGTTTTTCTATTAAGCATTATCCTCAGTTTCCCAAGATTAACTTATCAGAAAGGTAGGTTGACCACGCGTTACTGAGCCGTTTGCTAAAGTCTCTCATGGTTGAGACTTTCAAACTTGCATGTCTTAGTCAAACTCCAATAGCGATATCCACCAGCAGGATCAGCTGGAATTGGTTTTAGTATATAATGCACACAAAATCTACACAAAGTTATATCTTTGCGCTCTTGTATTTCTCCTAACATCAGACTCAAAATAGCTTGAACCCTCACAAAAAGAATTCCTACAAAAAACAAAGTTGAAATTTATTGTTTGTAGTTATAAAAATATAGGTAGAGAAATATTTATAAATAGATGTCTAAAATTAGACGATTTCTGGTACTCTCTAACTCTTACAATTAGAGACCTTAATACTAAAAATTATAAAAATATAAAAAGAACAATTAATTTATAAATTGATGTTTTGTCTAAAAAATAGAAAAATAAGAGAAAAAAGGCAGCTTTATGTTGCTGCTCTCTTTCTTAAGTATTTTCTCTCTCTTTGCTTTCTTCTCATTTTCTTCTTTTTCCATTTCCATCTTTCTCTGGATCTGGTTTTTTTGAATCTACTACTGTCTTTTTTTCGTGTTCCCATTTTATCACTTTAATTTACTTTCATATATATTATTATTCCTTAACCTTTTAAACTGATTGCAACTATTGCGGATAAACCGCGAAAACCATTGCGCACGAATTCATAGAAACAAATTGTTTCTGGGATGCCAAGAAATGCTCTGGCATTTGTTTAGCACGCGCGAAACCGATTCTGCTCTGAGCGGGATTCGGACCCGCGTTGCCGGCTTGAAAGGCCAGTGTGATTACCGGGCTACACTATCAGAGCTCTAAAAATATCTTTCTATTTCTTTAAGGTCGGTTCTTAAAAATAGAAATAATAATATATTTAAGTACAAAAACATTTATATATATTATATTTCTGAGCTTTTTGATTTTTCCTCTAGGAAACTACTATTTATAAAGTTTATTTATTATAAATATTTATATATTTCTTATTTTAAAAGAATTATTAACTAAATAATTAAAGGTGTAAATAATATGGAAGAAGCAGCAAAACAAAGAAGATTAAAGAACATGTGGTGTTGTATGGCATGTAATGCTACTATGAGATCACCAAAGAAACCAACATTTTGTAGAAAATGTAAATCTATTAAGATTAGAGTAAAGAAGAAAGGGAAAAGAGCTAAGTAGTTCTATTTTTTTTTTCCTCAAGACAAATCGCTCATGCGATTCCCAAAGAAAATCATTGATTTTTTTGGGTATTTCTTATTTTATTTTTTCATATCTCATTAATTCTTTATTATATCTGTATCCTGGCATTGCTTGAAATTTTGCGTGTATTTTTAGATCATCTATAAAATATTTTTGTAATCTAGAATTTATTTCATAATTACATTGATCTAGAATTCTATCTCTATCTTTTTTTATTTTAGCTTTTTTATATAACATATAATATTTTTGAGTAAAATGCAAATTAATTTCTTCATACTTAATATCAATTTGTTTTAATAAAAAATTCATTAGACTTATGTCTGTATTCTTACCACGTCTTTCAACTGCAGCTAAAGCGGTCTTTTTAGTCACATTAAAAAAAGTTCTGCCCATTTGATTACCGTCTTTATCAAGTTCTATAGATACGTTTTGTTTCATTGAAGATGCAGATTTAAAATAATTATATATTGCCATTTTTATATCATTATACATTAAGAAAGCAACACCATTAGACAACGGATGTGTGTGTATAGAGATTGGTTCTCCCTTTGCATCCACTCTTTTTACTAATTTTCCTGATTTTTCTAAAATTCGTTCTTTTTTAAAATCATTTGGATTGGATTTACGAAGAAAAACGCTAGTATAATCTTCAGGGGTAACTGCGTCTTTTCTTCGATTTATACTTACATCTGTATACGCATCACCAAATTTAATAAATGCAATTTCTTTCTTTCCAATATCCGGAAATTGTTTAAGAACTTTTGTGAATGGAACTTTTGGTTTGGTTTCTACAAACCACTTCATTGCTGGCTTTTTTACTGATTTGGGTGTTGGTTTTGGGGCAGGCATAATTATCAATTTATTTTTTCAAATTCTAATTTCTCTTTATTGAATTTATATCCTGGTTGTTCTATAAATCTTATTTTTATCTTTAATTCAGATTCTAAATAATTTAAATATAATTCTTTATTTCTTTTATTTAATTGTGTTGCAATTTCTTTAGGGGTATACCTTCTTGATTCTTTTAATTCTTTGTATATTTTTTCTCTATATGTAAAAAACAAATTATCTATTTCTTTAGCTATTATGTCTAATTCTGTTTGTATGGTTTTTGGATCATTATTAACTAATTTTCCCTTCTTTTCATGCATAAATTTATTTTCTATACTTCTTTTAAGTTCTTATGTAATAAATAGGCCTATTCTTCCTGATTCTTCTTTGTTTTTTATATCCATGATTGATATCGCCCGAAAGTCTTTTTTATATCTTATGAAATCTACTATTGCTTGAGTTATGTCTTTTCCAGAAGGTAATTCTTTCCAAGGGCTTTCAAAAACATGGGTGTGAATATTTCTTGCAGTTTTGTTTTTCATGAATTTTTCTGTTCTAGTGATTTCACGCTCTGAACGTTTTAAGCTAACATCATAATAGTGCTTTTTATATTTTACAAAACTTGCTTCTGTTTTAGTATAATCTGGAGTTGCTTTTATTGCTTCATTAAGAGTATTATATTTTTTAGGAAATATTCTTCTATATGCTGTGGTTATTTTTTTGAGCATTTTTTAAAACCACTTACTTAAAGTCTTTTGTTTATCTACTTCGTTTCTTTTTTTTTCAAATTCATTCAAATAGTTTATGGTTCTTTTTTCTTCGAAGTTTGCTTTGTCTATAAGGATGTGTTCTATTTTTGCTCTATCAAATATTGGTTTTTCATAACTTGGATTCTTTTCAATGTCTGGCTGTAAAAAGATATCTTGTATCTCCTTGTAATCAAAATCAATTTCTTGGTTTTTCTTTTTTAGTTCTTCTAAGATGTCCTCAAAGGTGCTGTGCGTTTGTACAAGCTTTAACGCAGTTTTTGGCCCAATGCCTTCAACTTTAGTATTAAAGTCTGTTCCAATTAACATTGACATCCATATCAATTTTTCTCTTGTAATTCCTAATTTTGAAAAAACTTGCTCACTTTCAAGGATATATGGATAAACATCAACATATACTTTCTTGAAAGGGACTTTTCTTTTTCCACTTACTCCAATATTTTTTACAAGATTAGGAGAACCAAATAAAAGGCAATCAAAGTCTTGTGAGACACAATAGTCTGTTTGCCCAACAGCAGTCATAAAAGAAATCTGTGCTTCTGCTTCTCCTGGTGCTGTAAAACAAGGAACACCCATTGCTTCTAATAATTCTTGTGATTCTGTAATTATTTTTTTGTCAATGGTTGCAGATTGTCTTGCAAATTTGCCCATGCTTTCTATGTCTTCTTCTTCAATTGCTTTGTCTAGCTTTTCTTTTGCTATCGCTCTTCTGTCTCTTCTTTCTTGTTTTGTTTTGTTTTTTAGTTCATGGCTTTTGCCGTCATATACAAACACAGGTTTAATACCTGCACTTAGAACATTAGAGATTCTATAGAATATTCCGGAATAATGACTAGTGATTTCTCCATTTTCGTTCTTTAATGGTTCTCCGTCTATTCCTCTGATAGTTGTTACAAACTGAAATAACATATTATAAGCATCAAAGCCAAATTTCTTGCCTTTAAATTCTAAAAGATCAATTTTCTTTTTACAATCTTCAATTAAAGATCCAATTGCTACGCCCATTTTTAAACCTCAACAATTATATTACATAACATAACCTATATAAATATTATATTCTTTATATATTATATAAATAACAATTTTAAAGGGATTATTAGTGACTACTACTTTATGGATTATATTAGGGGTTTTATTTGCTGTTTTTTGTGCAACTTTTGCAAGGGTTGTTTTAAAACAAAAGACTTTTTTATGGGTTTTTATTTTATTACAAACTCAGTCTTTAATAAAATATGTTAATAGACTAGCAGAAAAACACAAAAAAGCACTAAACTGCCTTTCAATTTTTGGAATAGTTATGGGTTTTGGTCCATTTGGTATTGATTATTTGATTAAAAAGAAAGCAAGTAAGACAAAAAGAATATTTGTTTTTATAATCTCTGCAATTGTCTTTTCAATTGCAACATTCTATCTTGCAAATAGCATGTTTTTTGATAATCCATTGGTGCCAGAGTTTATTGGTTATTTTATTGTTGGCTTAACTGGATTGATGGGTCTTTCTGGGTTTATTCTTGGAGCACTAATCTTTTCAGCATACGATATTGTTGCTAAAATGTTTGTTGGAAAAATTGCTTGTCCAGGTATTGGTTTAGTAATTCCTGGAGTAAAGGTTCCAAAAAGTAATTTCTATATTCCTTGGTATGGCTGGTTTATTCTAATTGCTGCTGCTTTTATTCATGAGTTTAGTCATGGAATAATGCTTCGCGTTGCAAAGATTAAGCTTAAATCTATGGGTGTTATGCTTCTTGGAATATTACCACTTGGTGCTTTTGTTGAGCCTGATGAGGATAATTTCAAAAAAATAGACAATAAAAAAAAGCTAAAGATGTATGCTGCTGGGCCAGCCAGTAATCTTTTGATTGCAATTGTTTTCTTTATAATCTATCTATTAATATTAACTCCAATAACAAACTACACAACTGCAATAGACGATCAAAGAGAGGTTGGGTTAGTTGTTAGTTCCATTACTCCAACTTCAGAGATCTGTGGTTCTGTTTTTGAAAATCCAGCATATGGTAAGCTTGAAAAGAATGATTTATTGCTTACTGTTAATGGGCAGAACATAAAAAGTACAAACGATCTAAAAAGAGCAGTAAAAGACGATTATGAAAACGAGTTTTTTGTTAAAAATTTAGACACAAATCTTACAAGAACAGAATATATAAAGACTAATGAGCTTGGTAACATTGGTTTTACTGCAGATATTAAAATTGATGAAAGTGTTCCAATTCCTAAAGATTATAATTTCTATAAATTGATTTCTCAAATAGTGTTTTGGATAGTAATGCTAAATTTCATACTTGCAACCACAAACTTTTTGCCAACAGTTCCATTTGATGGTGGATCTATGGCACAGATTATCTTTTCTGGATACTTACATAAAAAGAATACTGAAGAAAAAAGAATGAAGAAAGTTAAAAAGTTCTTTATCTGTCTAACAATAATTCTAGTATTATTTAATGTTATTCCTTATTTCTTATAATTTGAATAGAACAGAACAGAAAAAAAGATTAAATAGAAAAACAATGACAATAGAAAAAGTATAATTTCTTTTATTCAATTATTTCTACTTCAAATCTTTGAAATTTAGTAACTTTATCTTTGTAGCAGTTCCATTCCAGGCCTGCTTTCTCACAAAGGCTAGACAGGAAAGAATCTTTGTCTT
>CAZGLB010000030.1:0-7106 GCA_964526365.1 uncultured archaeon | reverse complement strand
GTATAACAATTACCAGTTCCTTGTTTTAAAGAACTAATTATTTCTTCTTTTGTTTTTGGTTTGTCTTTTGAATCTTTATTTTTTGATGTAATAAGTTGATTAAAACTTGTTCCATTACTTGCAAATTTATTTTCTAAATCTAAAAGATTAGAATAACTAATATCTGTGTTATAAACATAAACATATGTCCCTTTTTTTACAAAATCATATAGCGTAACTACATCATCATTTAACATTCTTATACAGCCATGAGATCTCTGTTGGCCCATAGATCTTTCAAAGTTAGTTCCGTGTATATATATGCCTCTATAGATTGTATTTTTGTTGCCATTATCACAACCAATTCCTATATTGTCTTTTTCCAGACCATCAATTACTAATTTCCTTGTAACAACATATGCAGTTCCAGAATTATAATTAGCAAAGACTGGCTTGCCATTATTATATTCACAACCGCCAGGACCAATAATTTGTAATTTGGAACAATCTTGTCCTACTTTTTGTACAATTCTAAATAACCCGATTGGTGTTTTTAAGCTGTCTGTAACACATCCAAACCCGTTTACTCCAGTAGATAAAGGATATTGAGATATTATATTTGTTTTTCCGTTCTCTTTATTAACTAAAAATAATTTTTTATATTTCCCAAGTATTACAATCATTGGAACATTAGAATCTAACTTTATTTTTTCGTTTATTTCTGGGCTGTTGTTTATAGAATAATTGGTTTTATAATATGTGTCAAATTCTTTTTGTAATATTCTATTATAAACTTCTTCCAGTTCTTTATACATTAAATTATTTATCTCTGTTTTTGTAGTATTGGAAACGAGTATAGAACTATTAAATTTATCAAAAATATAATCTGGAACAACCCCTTCAAATATTGAAGAATCTGCTTCTCCTAATAGAATGGTTTTTTCTTTAGCTTTTGTTTTTAGTTTAGAATATAGATTATTGGAAATCAATATTTCTTTTATTTGCCCATCTTCATTAACTCCATAACTGTTTTTGCCTCTTGCAGTGGTTTTTAAAAACACATCTAATTTTTCTATTTTTAAAGTATTTACCCAAGAGTGTATGATATAATGATTTGAACCAATTTTTCCTAGATAAACAACCACATGACTATATACTTTATCTGTATAGCTTGTATTGTTGTGCTTTATTCCAAGAACAGAACCAGGAATCAATAAGTCAAAGTCTTTTTCTTGTAATGACCCCGTAGTTGCTTTCCAAATGCTTTTGTTGTTTGGTTGTTTAGCTAAATCCCAAGCATCTGCTGAATCAAAATTATAACCGAAGAAATCATAATTGAAGTTTCTAACAAATGCAGAACAATAATTTGTTTTTGGGTTTGACCAAAAACTTACACATTGACTTGGAGTGTTTGAAACACAAACATTCTTGAATCTTTCAAAAAATTGCTCTTCTGGGATATACTTTGTTTTAGAAACTTGACAAATCAATGTTTCATTGCAATTTAGCAGTTCTCTAAAGTTCTTGTAAATTGTTGTATCTGATTTTAATAATTCTGAATAAACTAAACTGTAGTTTTTTAAAATATTTAAATTTTTGTTTTCTGTTTCTTCTTGAAGATAAGCATTTACAGAATGTACTTGTTTATAGAATTCTGTGGATTCATCAACAGTATATATTGCAAAAGTATTATTTACTTCTGGCAAAGATTCTACTGGTGTGGTGTTTTTTACAGATTGACTTTCAGAAAGTGCATAACTAAAATCGTCATAGGATAGCTCTTTTTTAAAATATAATTCTTCATCAATATTTCTCCAAATAGAAAAAGAATCATCAGTTACTGAAAAACAGGAATTACCATTTGAAATTTCAGAAACTAAATCTGATAAATTTATTGAATAATCGCCAACTGGCAAATAATAGACGTATTTATTAGATATAATTGAATAATCTACATTCTCCACATTAAAAAGTAACGGCTCACTAGATTCTATTATTATAGGTTTAGAATCTTTTGGTTTTGACGGATAAATCACAATTGTTTCTTTGGTAGGAAAGTCTTCTGAGGAATTACTGACGACAATTAAATCTTTAGAATATTCCTTATATTCCTTGCCATCAAAATATTTAATTATAATATTACCGTAGTTTTCTTTACTGATAATTATGGGGGTTGTTAAGTTTATTTTGTAATTTGAATTATTAAAATTTAAGATTTTTCCATCTTGTATATCTAGATAATCCCCAACCAATTCTAAATCTTTTATTTTAGTAGAATTACTAGTCTCAAATAAATATGCATAATTATAACTTTTTGCATTTATTGATTCTTTAAATAATGGATTATAAGAATAATAAGAATTATTTGAATAATAATCAAAGGAAAGCATTACACTTGTATCTTCTATTTTTATTTTCGCGGATTTATTAGTTGGCCATATTTCTTCTATATTTACGATTACTGTTTTGGGGGAGGACGTAATTTCTTCTGTATTTAATAATTCTAATAACCAAGAATTGCTTAAAAATCTAGTGTATTCATTATTTAATATCTTTTTTGTTTCTCCATCTAAATCAGTAAATGGTTTAATGTTATAAATAAAATAATCTAGGCTTTCTGAAAAATAGATATTGGAATAGCCAGTTGTTTTATAATATAGACCATATAAAAGATTCGAATATCCTGTTGAATTATAATCTTTAAAATCATTAATTGATGAAATATATTTTTCTAAAGTTATTTGATAGTGTGTGTGATAATCTTTTACCTTATAATAATCTGATGACGTCTTTAAAATTTCTTGCATTATTTTTTCAAAATCTGTTTCACTTACTGCTGGTTCATTATTTACTAAATCAAGTATTGTTAATCTCTGATATTCTTTAGGAATCTGATTTAAAAGAACAATTGAATAATTTAAAGAACTATCAATTGAAACATTTGCAAAATCAAAATCAATTTCGCCGAAATTATGTTCTTGATAAGTACTCACTTTAGAAATAAGGTTGCTCTTTCCTTTTTTGTATTTGATTCCAGATATTTCTACATATTCATTATTATTAATTGCATCTAATTTCTTAGAAATTGCAATTCTAAATTGATCTTGATCAACATAGTATTCCCCATAATCAAAAATATCAGAAGATATCTTTTGTTCTGACCAATCAAAATATAGTTTGTCAAATCCAAATACTTTTGATGCATCTTTTGTAAATCCCGAGATCCTAGAACCGTCTGGAAGAAGACAAATATTTTCTTTTTCACTTAAAGTGTCTGTTATAGATTTAGTATCTTTTAAAAGGGATAACCCACAACTAGAAAAGCTGTTTTCATTTACTCCATAGTCTTTTAGTTGACAATCTGGGCAGTAAAATTCTATTGCGTTCTTATTTACTTGGAATAATGTATATTTATTAAAAGCTGTATCGTCTAATTGTAAAATGTTTGTGCCATATACTGCAGTTATATTTTGAGTATTATCTTCTTCTAAAATTTGGAAAGAAAAGTTTTCTATGTTTGCCTTTAGATTAATAGTAATTTTGTTGTCTTGTAAAATTGATTTGTTTATTTTTATATATCTTGTTTGATTACTTATTATTTCTATAGTAGAAGTGCTTTGATTAACAAATTGCGTTCTTGAAGGGATAGAGCCAGATTGTGATTTATCAACAACTAGATAAATTTTTTCTGTATTTTTATCTAAGTTTAATTTTATATCTATTACTTTGTCTTTTGTTATTTCTTCTTTAATGTTTCTTATTACTTGTGTTCTTCCCTGATTAAAAGTATATATTCTTTTCTTTAAGTTTTTATTTTCTTTAAGAGTATAGTAAGAAATACTAAATACTTTATATTTAATCTGAGCAGATAAATTAAAGGAGGCATTTAAATCTGTTTTGTTACTATTAAAAGAAGAAAATTCTGTTATTGTTTCTTGATCTTGTGTTTCTTCGTTTTCTTTTGATTCTTGTTGTTCTATTATTTGTAGTGGTTCTAATTCTCCTTCTTTTCCTAATATTGGTAAAGGAGTAATTGCCAAATCTTTTTCTTCTGTTTCTAGTTCATATTCAAAATCAAAAGAATAAACTGTTGATTCTAGATTCTCTGGTTCAAACATATATTCTTGTTTAATATATTTCCCAAAAATTGTACTTGTGTATTTATCAGAATCTTTAGAAAGGTTTGTTTTGTCTACTAAAGACGCCTTTTGTTCTCTTATAAACAAATTTCTGCCAACATCATATCTGGCTAAAAATATTGATATGCTTCTTGTTTCGAGAGTGATTTGATTTAAAGAATTAAAACCACTGACATTGTCTTCACACTCAAAGCAATTTAAATCCAAGGTTAGGCTTTTTTCCTCATTTGCTTTTATTATCCTTAAACCATAGGTATCAGAAAATCTTTCATCTAATTGAAAGCTATTAAGAAATTGACTTCTATTATTTACATTTTCTTTTATCAAATCAAAATCATACATGAATTTTGTGGCTTCTGAGTTTAAGATTACTGGAGAAATATTAGAATTATTAATTACATAGAAAACAACTAAATCTGTGTTTTTAAATTCTGAACTATAATCCTCATAATCTATAGTTAAATATCTATTATCTGAAATATAAGTATCATTAACCACTAATCCATTCTCTAAAGCCCAGAGGTTTGGAATTATGTTTGGAATTATTAATGATAAAATCAAAAATAGTAATAATAATTTTAATTTCTGGTTCATAATTTCTTTTATTTTAACTTTATTTAATTACATAATATATATTAGGGAAATATATATAAATGTTAATTAAAAAAAAAAATCCATAAAAAACCAGTAAAAATACTTACAACAGAAAAAACATAAATAATACTATTATTATTTAAATATCTCTGCCATAAATGTTTTATGAACAAAAGAATATTTATAGGGATTATAATGGCTTTAGTAATTGTAAGTGCAATTATTTTTGGTTATTTTATCTTTAAACCTTCAACAAACACAGAAATACCAAATCCTGCTTCTCTTAATTGTGAAGAACAAGGAGGAATTCTAGATATTATAACCAAAACTGACAGTTCGCAATATGGTGTTTGTACTTTCTCTGATGGGTCTCAATGCGAAGAATGGAAACTTAAGAGAGGGGAATGTTCTAAAGGGCAATATGTTCCAACACCAGGAAAAGCATGCACGATGGAATATGCTCCTGTTTGTGGAGTTAATGGTGTCACTTATGGTAATGCCTGCTCAGCAGATAATGTTCCAGTAGAAAAGCAAGGCGAATGTTAATTTTTAACAACCCTTTATTTCTTTTTCTTTCTTTTCCAACTAATTAAAAATAGAATCCCAATTAGAAAAGCAGGGCCTGCAATTGTTAAAATCCAAGATAAATAATACCAATGAAAATCTTTTATTAAATTAAATATTGTAAATGCAGTATAAACCATTCCCGCAATAAAAAAAGCAATTGCTCCAACAATTTCTTTCTTCCAGGCAATAATTAGAATAATTATTAAAATAAATACCGGAATGTTATGTATTAATAAGCCAAGAACAATATCTCCAAAACTGGCTTCTGGAGTAATAACATCTAAAGAAAACATTGCAAGAAAGAGAATAAAGAGAATTGATAGAATCCTTGGTGTCCAATATATGAATTTATTTGATTTTTGCATATTTTACCTTTAAAAAAAAGAAAAAAGAAAGATAAATTATTTATCTTTCCAAGCTACAAATCCCATGATTATAAGATGTGCAAGTGGTGCTAAAACCCACCCAATTATTGGAATCATTGTACCTAAAATTATCAATGATAACCATCCTGGATATTTACGCTTTTCATATATTCTCCATAAAGAAATATATATCAAAATCGCAATTGCTAACCACCCTAAAAATGGAATTAAAATCAAAAATACAAATGCCCAATGAAAACCACCTAACTGTAGAATCATCGCAATATTTGCAATTGGTATCCATGCAAGCCAACTATTTTTATATCCTAATTTTTTCCCAATCGTATACATTGCTAAAGATGTATAAATGTATACTATAAGTGAAACAACCATTACCACTATAGCAGCCCCTGCAATTATTGCTGATAGCCAGCCTAATAGTCCTGCTATAGACATTAAATCATTTGCCGTTGGCGATTGCTGCATTGTAAAATCGGTTGCTGCAAATAACATATTTGATAACATTTTTTACCCCCATTTTTATTAATTATTTTTATATATTACTACAAAGTACATATTTATATAGGTTTCTATAATTAAGATAATTGTGATATAGATATGACTGGTTTTTTAACGCATAATCCAAATATTGAACCAGAAAATAAAGAGTATATTGAGCCTAAAGAGCAAACAACTAGTAAAAAACAAACCGCAGAAAATAAGCCAATAGAAAGATCTATTCCAATCGAACCAAAACCAAAGAAGAAAAGTTCGCTTTTTAAAAAAATAATAGTTATCTTAATATTGTTGCTTATTCTTGAAGCAATATTTTTAGGTTATTCTTCATATAAGAAAGGAAAACTAAATTCTGAAAGTTTAAGCTTGGATAATCTAAAAAAAGGAATTACAACATTTTTAAATAATAAGAAAGGAAACAGTGATCAAAATAATATTACAATTAATACAGATAATAATTCTGATCAGAATGGTTTAATAGATTCTAATTCTTAAATGCTAAGGGCAGGATTCGAACCTGCGAAGCACTAAGCACCAGATCTTGAGTCTGGCTCCTTTGACCGCTCGGAAACCCTAGCAGAATCGGTTTCGCGCGTGCTGAACAAATGCCAAAGGCATTTCTTGGCATCCCAGAAACTTTGTTTCTGTGAATTCGTGCGCAATATATTCCGCAGTTATCTGCGGTTGCGTCGGTCAACGCGTAACCAAAGCTTTAACATGACTCTATTAAATATATATTTAGGATAAAAAGAGTTATAAACATTCATTTTTATATATTATATAGAGAAAAGAAATATGAACAAAAAAAGAAACACAATAATTGCAATAATTCTTACAATATTAGTTATTGGAGTATTTATATTCGCCTCTGTTTATTCTATAAATAAAACACCAACGCGTGCAGATCTTATTAATGAACAATTAAGAGCACAAAACGCATCTTGGG
>CAZGLB010000029.1:0-7334 GCA_964526365.1 uncultured archaeon | reverse complement strand
TCGCCTTGAAGAACAGCGCCTTGAATTGCTGCACCCATTGCTACAACCTCATCAGGGTTAATGGATTTATTTGCTTTCTTGCCTGTTAATCTTTCAACCAAATCAACAACTTTTGGAATTCTTGTTGAACCACCGACCAAGATTACTTCATCGATCTGAGAAGTCGAAAGCTTGGAATCAGAAATTGCTTGCTTTGTTGGAATCTCTAATCTTTTAAAAATATCAGAGCACATGTCCTCTAGCTTTGCTCTTGTTAATTCTAGGTTTAGATGCTTTGGGCCATCTTGAGTTGCTGTGATGTATGGGATATTTATTGTTGCTTTTAAAGTTGTAGATAACTCAATCTTAACTTTCTCTGCTTCGTCTTTTAATCTTTGCATTGCCATCTTGTCTTTTGAAAGATCTATTCCTTCTTTTTTTTTAAATTCGCTTGAGAGATAATCAATAATCTTTTGATCTATGTCGTCTCCGCCTAGATGGTTATCTCCTGCAGTAGATTTAACTTCAAAGACTCCATCAGATAACTCTAAGATAGAAACATCAAAAGTTCCACCACCAAAATCAAAAACTAGAATTGTGTGGGCATGCTTTTTGTCTAGACCATAAGCTAGAGCTGCTGCTGTTGGCTCGTTAATTATTCTTAGAACTTCAAGACCAGCAATCTCTCCTGCAGCCTTTGTTGCTTTTCTTTGGGAATCAGAGAAATATGCAGGAACTGTTATTACTGCTTGAGTGATTTTTTGACCAAGCTGTTCCTCAGCATCTTTTTTTAATTTCTGCAGAATATAAGCTGAAATTTGCTCAGGGGTTTGAGACTTGCCCCCAAACATTACTTTATCATTTGTGCCCATTTTTCTTTTAATGGAATAGATTGTGTTTTCTGTATTAACTACTGCTTGCCTTTTTGCAAGAGCTCCAACAATTACTTCGCCATTACTTAAACCAACAACTGACGGAGTTATTCTTGAGCCTTCGCTGTTAATTAAAATTTTTGGTTGCCCAGCTTCAACAACAGAAACTGCAGAATATGTTGTGCCTAAATCAACACCTATAACTTTTGTCATATTTTATCACCTTTATTATTTTCTTCTTTATTATTTTTAAAAATCCCAACAATTACTTTTGCTGGTTTTACTAATTTTTTGTTTTGAAGATAGCCGTCTTCAACAACTGAAATTACTAGATTGTTTTGTTCCTCATCTTTTACTTCTTGCTGAAATATACAGTCGCTTGTATTGTGATCAAAAGGTTTGTTTAGAATATCAAGCTTCTCTAGACTGAATCTTTTTAGAATGTTTTCATAACTGATTAGAAGATGATTTAAAGAATCTTTGAAACTTTGGTCTGTTTCTGTAGCTATTGCTTTTATTAGAATCTCTCTGTAGCTTAAAAACTCAGAAAAGATTTTACCGGTTTCTAAAAAAAGAATATCCCTTGTCTCTCTCTCTACTCTGTTCTTATAATTAATAAACTCTGCTTGAGATCTTTGAAGAAGCTCTAGATATTCTTTTGAAAGTTTATCTTGTTCTTCTAGTTTCTTTTTTATAAGCTCAATTTCTTGCTCTATTGTTAAATCTTTATCTACACTCATGGCTAATCTTGAATTATTGTTTTTTTAGTAATTCGTGCAAGAGAATATTACTATCCCTTTGCTCTAATAGATTAATGCTACAAAAGTAATAAATGCTTTTTGCTGTTTCTTTTATAAATTTATGTTTTTTTGAGACGATTTTGAGGGAAAATTAGACAATATCTAAATAAATTTCTTGACCTTTACTATTAAACGCAGAAAAGCAATTTGGCGCATAAGGATAATGAGCAATGATATTTAGGTCTTTTGTGGAAAATAACTTTAGGTCTGCTCTTGAAGGCGAGGCATAGCTTGAAGGGTGAGAATGAACTGACCCAATTACTGAAAGAGACATTGGTACAAGATCAAGCCTTATGGTTGAAGAATTTCTGCTGCTTTGAGTTACTGGGATAATATAGATATCATCAATTAGTTTTTTGTCCTTATCGCCAACTAACATTCCACTAAATTCATTTGGAAATGACGCCTTTGCTAGTTCCATGATTGAAAGAAGCACTTTAGTTTTTATTTTCCAGTTTTCCATAATCCTTCAAAGCCTCCATTAAATAAAAAATAAAATTGTTGGCACAATTAAATAAGACATAAGAAGCAATTTGTTTTTATTATAAACTATTGGAAGAACGCCTATAAAGAAAGACAAAAGAATTAGAAAGAGACTGTAGATGTTTGTTACTAGAACTATTAAAACTACAGAAAAAAGAATTACAAACACTAGCAGCTTTGACTTTGGTAAATTAAAAACAAATAAAGAAATCTTTGAATAAAAAAATAATAACAACAAACAAGTTAAAGAAACAACAAACAAGAAAACAAAGACCATAAGCAAGATATCAAGAAAAGAAAAGACCGGAATAATGCCCTGCTCAAGAAGAATAGACACAAAGCCTATTCTGGATTTTTTAAAGACTAGAGCCATAAAAAAATAAATTAAAATTACAGAAATTAGAGTGCTTGAAAGAAGCACGCGCTTTTCTTTCTGGCCTTTTGTATTTAATAGAGAGGGAAGAGAGATAGCAATGCCTGGACTTAAAGAAGGAACAATTGCTATTAGAGACGAAAAAAGAGATCCAAGAAAAGAATCAAAAACCCGCGACCTAAAATGCACTATTTCTTGGACAGACTTGGGGCGAGCCTTCTCCTCTTTATTACCAAGTAACAACCCAGGCAAAGCAAACAACCCAAAGATACAAGGAAGAAGAGGCTCTGAAAAAAAGAAATTGTATTTTAAGGTAAGCACGCCAAGAAGCCCAGAAAAAAACACAATCAAAAAAGAAAGCGTCCTTGCCTTTGCGTTTTTCTCTTGCAGTATCAAGAAAACTAAAGTTACTAACAAAAACAAAAAAATCAAGATATAGAAATCAGAAAACAAAATAAACAAAAGATAAAAGAGAGGCAATAGCAACACGGAAAAGAAACTGCCAAAAATAAAGCCAGAAATATAAAGGGAAAGGTCTTGACTGCCTGATTGTCCAAGATTTAGTGTAAAGTTGTCAGGGGTTGAAATATTAAACAACAGTAACGGAACAATCCCTGCTATTGTCATAGATGTCGCAAAGGAAAAGAATAAATAAAAGTTTTCAGAAAAAAAAGAAAATAAACCAATAATCAAAAACAAATATGCTAAAACATTAATATGAAAACTAGGAATCAATCCTAAAACAAAACCAAAAAGAATTCCAAAGATAATTTCAAGAAAAATCATCGCTAGCCCTCTTTTGTAAAATTGAATTGATAAACAATGATCTCTGGAGAACCGTAATAATATTCAAATCTGCCTTTTATTCTTAATGTTTGATTTTCTTGTAAAGCAGTTTCTAGTTTTTCTAGCGTTCTTTTAGATGCATTAAAATAAACACCAGAGATACAAGAAAAAGAATCACAAATTTCTAAGAAAAGGGTGTTAGATTTTGTTTCTAGAGATTTAATATTACCAGAAAACAAATAAACTCCTTCTTTTGTGTCTTCTAAAAGCAATTGAGAAATTGAAACCTCGAAGGACTCAGAAAAGTACATCACTATTAGAATTCCTAGTAACCCAAACACACAAATAAAGATTGAAATCTTTTTTAAGTACTCAAGCATTATCTATTTTTTCTTCTTCTTTTTAGAAATGCTTGTGTTTTTCTTTCTTATTATTCTTTTCGCTTTGGTTTTTTGTGTTTTTGAAGTTTCTGCAGAATTTTTAGAGTTATCACAAAGAATTTTAATAATCTCTATTGGTTTACGAGGTAGTTTTGTGTCTAATTTTAGAAGAACTAGTGATTTTAGCGCAGGTTTCTTTGTGGTTTCAATAGTGTATATCTTATTTAAATTATAGAACACGTCTTTTATCTTTACTTGCGTGGTTTTTGAAGTAGAGATTATTACTTCTCCATAGGTTGTATTAAATAGCATCTTTGAAAAATACAAAAACGCAACAAGCATACAAGATAAGATTATCATGTAGGTGATGTTAATTGTATAGCCTGCAATTAAAAACAGAATTGAAAGAATCATAAACCCTGTGCCCGTAAATAAAAATTTTTCTTTATTATGTAAAAATTCTGGAAGTATTAATAAACCATATAATAATAACAATACTATCAATAAGATTTTAAGATACAGGTGTTCTTCTAAAAACAGATTTATTATCACGCTTATCATAAAGAATAACTGAAATAATAGATATTTGCCATTCATATTTTTTATACCTTTTAATTAATATATATAAAAGAAACATTCACGTCCTTAAAGTTTGTTGATTGCTCTAAATTGTTTAAAGTAAGAGCATAATCATCTGCAGAAAGATTGAAATCTGCAAAGTTTCTATTAATGTAAAGATCAAGTCTTAGATTTACGTCACTAACATAATATTCAATTTTATTTACTTGTGCAGGATAGCCATTTGTTGAAAAGATATCTAATGTTCTTAGCTTTACTTTTGTTATTGCTTTATTAATGTCTGTTGTTCCAAATGCAGAGTTTGCAAAAAATAAAGTTATTACTAATACAAAACTAATAATTATTATAAACTCTAGACTTATTTGTGCTTTTTTATTCATATTTTTCTTTAGTCTGTTAATATTGCGATATTTCCGTTTGCTGCTTTGTGAATTGTTATTATCCCTTTATAGCTAGGGCCTATAACATTACAATCTAAAACCTCTGGAATAACTACCGCTCTGTGAAAAACACAGTGCCCTGGATCTTCATTACAAAAATAAGGAATTGGTTGCTGTAAAGAGATGTCTACGTTATAGTCTATGGTATTACTTACAGAATTACAGTCCATGATTGCATTATCTGGCAAATAGAAATATACTGGTCTTCTACCATATCCATCTTGTGAAGCTAATTGCTCAATATTAACTGCCAGGTCTTCTACATTTTTCTTAGCAACAACTATTGCTTGTGTGTCTCTTATAACGTTTTCTGAAAACTCTATAGAAGGGTATATCATTGCTTGAAAGAATAATAGAAAGATTGCTAGTAAGATTATTATTTCTATTGAGAGTTGCCCTTTTTTATTCATTTTTTATCAATTTTAAAATATTATTAATAAAATGTATGCTAAAAGCGTTGCTGGAGTAAACGCTATTGTTTTCTTTAAATATATTGCATTACCTATTAATCTATTGTTGTACATATCTTTTAAAAAAGTTATGTCTTTTCTGGATAGGCCTTTGGCTTTGCCGGAATCTATTTTTAGACCTTTATAGTATTCTCCAGACACCATTGCTTTTATCTTTTCCATAAAATTATATTTCTTTAATATTAGTTTTTTATTTTTATAATAATAACTATATACTAGTAAATCTCCTTCCTTTAATTCCTTTATTTTCTTTTTTTCAATAAATACTTTGTCTTTTATATATTTTAGATATATTATTAATATTGAAATAACAATAACTAAAATCGCAGTATTTAAAGCATAGCTAAAAGAGAGATTTGCTGTATTGTTTGTTGAAATTAAGATTACTCTTACAAGTAAAAATAATCCAAAGATTATAAGATAAAATCCGTTATTTCTTTTTAGTTTAAATATTGTGTAAGTTAGTATAAAAGAAACAAGCAATAATAAGAAAATATTAGAGAAACCAAACGCACTAATTATTAGTCCTGCTAGTATTACTGCAAGAATTGAATCTATAAGCGATAGTAGATTATTTTTAGAAAATATCTCTTGTAATAGCTCTTTGTAATATCTTTTCTTTATTAGTAGATATTTAGAATACAATAATATCCAAGGAAGAACCATAAAAGCACTTGCAATAAACAAAAGAATTGGAAAGATTGGTAAAATCAATAGTTTTTCGTAACCTAAATTAAAGATATGTAAGGTGTTCTCGAAATTAGGCATAATAAATGCTAAAGCAATAAATAGCTTAGCATCTCCCCCTGCAATCACTCCAAGTTCCCAAAGTACTAGAAAAACTACAAATGAAAGTAATACAGAATATAAAAGAGTTAAAAGAAATTTGAAATTACCAAGAATCAAAGAACTTGTAATATTATAAGATAACCCTAATATTAGAAAAAACAAAATCAGATTATTTGAAATGGTTCTAGACTTTAAATCAGAATAAGATGCAAGCAAAAAGAAAATAAACACACAGAATAGTATTATATAATTTACAAAAAACATGTTATCTTATTTTATATTTATAAAGTTGTTAATATTTGATCTCTATAGTTTAGTATTTTTGCTTTAGCAATAGAGATTAAGATATTTAGATTAATGATCATAAGGCCAGTAATAATAACAAGCATTACACCAAACACAATAATTACTAGATACTCTAAAGACACTTGTGCTCTTTTATCCTCTAGTAGTTTTTTTGCATTCATATTATCACATATTTATGGTGTACAGGTTTTTGCTGGCGTTGTTGGAGCAGAATAGGAATCCCCTTTCTTTGCCATTAACGAAACTGAATATTGCGTTCCTGCAGTTAATAGTATCGTACTACAATTATAAGGGTTATTTCCAGTACATACAGGAGAAATTTGTAAAACTCCATCAACCACTAAATAATAACTAGAAACCCCCGCAGTCGAAGAAGGACTAATTACAAAATTAACATCAGTTGTTGAACAAGAAACATTAGATATTAATGGTGCCATGATTGTGGAATCAATAAATCTAGAATATTGCTCTTCGCTTTGTGTTGCAACATTTCTGTTTGTGGAGCTTGTAGAAACCAAAAGCACAACTACAATAACTGCAACAAGTATTGCTGCGCCTATAATTAGTAAATATTCTATTGACCCTTGTGCTTTTTGATTAATAGATTTCATGTTTTTACTCTAAATCTTTATTATATTATAAATATTAATATTAATTGTGTGCAATACAGGTTGGTGCAGGAGCTGTTGGTGTAGAATATGCTCTGCCGTTACCAGCAACTAAAGACATACGATAGCTGTTTCCGTCATCAAGCGTTGTTCCCCCAATTATTACCTGATTATTAGTTAATGTTTCGCAACCGGTTGTAATATTAACAACATCATCTTGAACCAAGCAATACTCATTAACATCAGAACTAACTGACGCATTAATGATATAGGTTGCCTCATCAGAATCTGCATTACAATCAACGCTAATAATCATTGGCGGTAGAATGGTATTTGTAACTAGTTCCGTATAAGACCTTGTAGTTTGTTCACTTGTTTGTCGATTTGAAGAACTTGTACCAATAATAATAGTAACAACAATAACAGCCACAAGTATAGCTGCGCCAATAAGAATTAAATATTCCAATGC
>CAZGLB010000028.1:5501-8199 GCA_964526365.1 uncultured archaeon | reverse complement strand
TCTTTCATACAGGTCGGGTGGGATTCGAACCCACGATCCCAAGCTTAGGAGGCTTGTGCACTATCCAAACTATGCTACCGACCTTTTTTAAAAAAGAATAACCTTTTTAAATACTAAGTTTTTCTATATATAATATATTTATGAGAGTATTTAAAAATATAAAGGCAATATAAATATGTCAAAGAAAATATTAATTATGCTTGGACCAGCAGGAAGTGGTAAAAGCACACAAGATAAATTAATAGAAAAAACCTTTGGATATAAACCATTTATTATGGGAGACATCCTAAGAGAAGAAGTTGAGAAGAAAACAAAACTAGGAAAACAGATACACGAGATTATAAAAGACGGACATCTAGTAACTTTAGAAATTGCAAGCGACCTTATATTTAATAAAGTAAAAAATTCAAAATCGGAAAAGATAATAATGGATGGGTTTCCTAGAGAGTTCTATCAATCTGTGGTTTTTGATTATTTTCTTAAAACAAATAATTACAAATTAATTGGAGTAATTAATCTTAAACTTTCAAGAAAAGAAAGCATAAAAAGACTATTAAAAAGAAAAAGACAAGATGACGAAATTAAAGCAATAAATCAAAGACTTGACGATTATCACAATATTACGCTTAAAGCAATAGAAAAATATCGAAAAGAAAAGACACTAATAGAAATTAATGGAGAACAAACAATAGAAAATGTCTTTAAAGAGCTAAAAACCAAATTACAAAAAATAAAAGGCATTTAATATTAAAAGTGAAGCAAAAATATGATTCAAGATCCTAGAATTATAGAAAATATTAAGAAGTTAAGAGAACTAGGTATGTCTGATAAAGACATAAAAGATAATCTTATAAAAATGAATCTATCTCCTTCTGATTGTGAAGAGTTGCTTGCTGCGGCATCTGGCACAGTTGTTCAAGAAAAAACAGAAGACGAAACACCAAAAGAAAAAGAAAATAAACCTAAAGAAAAAACAAGCAAAATCCCAGAGCCAGAAAAAAAAGAAATTCCAAAATCTGAAGATACAGAAAAAATTTTAGATGCAGTTACAGAATTACCAGATAATCTTTTTGATGACGAAAATCCTACAACACCATTAGAAGAAAACAACTTTTTTTTAAAAACTGAAGAATTAGAAATTCCAGATTTAACAAAAGGACTAGATTTAGATAAACTTAATAATACAAATATTAATATTGATGAAGAACCAGTAATGGAAACCGAAAAAGAAGAAGCACCAAAGCCAATAAAGAAAAGAACCGCATCAATGATTAAAAGCATAGACTTAGATAAATTAAATCCTGATAAACTACTAGATACAAAACCTTCTGAAGAACTAAAATCATTAGACTCAAATGCAAATCTTTGGAGTTCTGGGATTGCTACGACTATTAATTCTAGATTAAATGAAATAGACAGTAAACAAGAAGAATTTGAAGAATTAGTTAAAAAAAGAATTTCTGAAGAACTTGATAAATTAAAGAAAATACAAGAAACTTCTAAACAATTACTTATTCAAAGAATTGATGAACAGCTTACAGAAAAAACAACCGCTGTCAGTGCACAATTAACAAAGCAACTTGCACAAATAAAGGTTGAATTAATTAAGATTAATAAAAAATCAGAACAAATGAGCACTGGAAGACAGGAAGTTGAAGAACTAATAAAGAACTTACAGGCAATACAAGCACAAGTTATTGAAAATAATAACAAGTCTCAAGAAAACATAAATAAAATGATAATATCTACTACCACTAAGCTAAATACCAAAATGAAAGAAATAAACGACATACTTGCATTACAATCAAAGATTACTCAAGGATTAATCAAAAACACACAAAGTACGGTTGTTGATGAAGTTAAAAAATTAGAAGCATTTAAAACGGAATTAGAAGGTAAAATCAATCCTCAACAAATGTATGATAAACTTAATCAATTGGAAACATTTAAACAACAATTATCAAATAGATATGAAACCAGATTTGAAAATATAAAAAAAGAATTCTTGCTGAAAGCAAAAGATGCATTTAAAGAAGAAATTGAAACACAATTAAAAGAAATGAAAAACCTTAAAGAAACAATTGTAGCAAAAACCGATCCAAAACTTATTAGCGACAAGATAGAAGAACTTGATTCTTTCCAGAACCAATTGATTGCAGCAATAGATGAAAAAATATCTCAATCTTTTAAGATTTATCAGGCCGGCGTTAATCAAGAGATGGCAAATAAATCAAAGGCATTAGATGAAGAAGTAAATAAGATGGAAAACGCAATGCTAAAACTTTCAGATGCAGAAGAAAAAATGAATGATTTAGATAAATTTAAAGAACAGTTTATTGCAATAATAGACAAGAATATAGAGAAAATGAATCAGACATATTCTAAATTTGAGAAAAAATTATTAGAAATGGAAGAAAAACAAAAACAAATGATGTGATTTAGTTTCTCTTCATTTTAAAGATACCCAAAACAAAGAAAAGCATAATAATTAAACAAATAAATATTACACCCCAAAGTATTGAGTTTCTTAAAGTTAAATAACCTAATAATCGAGATCTAAAATTTTCTTTTTCTAAGTTTTCTGAATCAAACTTTAAAGTTATTTCCTTTTCTAGAACTGCTCCATTATTTGAAACTAATCTTAAGACTGCATCAATATCTTCTTTTGAAACATCTCCAATCTCAAGAGTTGCAGAAA
>CAZGLB010000028.1:0-5401 GCA_964526365.1 uncultured archaeon | reverse complement strand
CCTTTTACTCTAATACTAAGCTGAGAAGTGCCAGGTTTTGTGTTTTCTCCAGAATAGACATAAATAGTTATATATTCTTTTGAATACGCATTTACTGTTACTTTTGTATCAGAAATATTTGTTCTTAAATCATTATCTGCATCAACAGCTATTGTAAATTCATCGCTCTTATCTCCGAGGTTGTCTATTAATATTTTAAGTTGTAGGTCTTTACCTATTACAAGAGTTGGATTTGCTTCTGTTAAATTTTCAATTTTAAAATTATATTTTGGATTTATTACAATCTTTACTTTTTTTGTAATGTTATTTACGCCGTCAAAGAAATTAAGATTAATGTCATTTGTTCCAGAATGTGCATTTTCTGTGATTTTAAAAGTAAAATCAATTGTCTTTGATTGTTCAGGATTTAATGCAAATTGCCTATCTGAAATCTCAACTAGCAATTCTGAATTACTATGTTCTTCTGAGATATAAAATGTTCTATTCTTATTTGAAATATTTTTTAATGTATAAGTTACAACTTTTGTTTGTCCTTTATTTAAGGTATAGGTTGTACTGGTTGGACCGCTAACTGTAAAATCCAAATTTGGTTCTTCACAAGTAATTGCTTTAATTGTCAGCCCTTTTATTACTTTTATTTCTTCATTTTCTATCTTTAAAGTTAAATTAAAATTTTCATTCTCTAGGGCGTTATTCGGAACAACTATTTGATAATCGATTGTTTTATTATCATTAATTTGAATTGGATTAGAATATTCTGAACTTATTGCAAGTCTTGGATTTTCTAAATACAGAGAATATAATCCATCCTTATAATCGTTTTCAATCTCTAAAGAAATCTGGGTAGTTTGTCCAATACAAACTAAAGAATCATAGATGTCTATAGAAAAATCTCCGTCTTCTTGATCTGCGGTAATCTCTACATCTACGCTATACTCTTCTGTGTCTTGTTCTGCTGAATTTAATAATTTAAGATTTATTGTTAGTGTTGAATCTGAACTATCTAATGCTTCTAAATAAAAAGAACTTGAATAAGTGGAGTTTGCATTTAAGGTTAATTGTTTAGAATAATTACACTCTAACTCATCGTCTTCATCTTGACAATCAGCCCAAACAAGTACTTTAGCTACGACAGGGTTATTGTTTTCTATTGTAAAGCCAATCTTTGTACTAGTGCCTTCCATTAAAGAATAGGTTTCTTTATCAAAGACTATATCTAGATTATTAATTGCTGGTTCTGCAAACACCCCTTTAATTGTAAATAAAGAAAATAAAATTATAAATATCCCTATAATTAGATATTTTAAATTATTTTGTTTTTTTATTTTTTTAGTTTCAAAATCATTTAATGTTTTTTGCATATTTTAATCGTTCTTTTTATTTTTTATAAAGAAATTTAATATATTTTGTTGAGAAAGACAAAACTAAAATTATTAATATTATTAATAGAATTATTTGAAAGATTATAGAGTCTAGAATTGCTATAAGGTTAATTGAAGGTAAGGTAATTCCTTTTACAAAGCCTACTAAACCAGTAAAGGCTGATTTCACTTTATCTGAAGTCTTTACTTTTTTTGGAAGTTCAATATCTACAAAACCATATATCCCATTACAAGTATATTCTAGTTTTGTTTCCTTTATGTCTGTTTTAAAGACCCTTACCATAGAACTTTCCGAATTCTTTGGTGCAATTACTTCGCCTAATGGAGCTGCTAAATTTATGTCTTTAAGATTTGTAATATTTATTGTTTTATCTTTATCTGTTGAATTTTTAAAAATCAATTCAAGTTTATAATTGTCTGATTCTTTTACATAAATTATTAAATATTGTAAATCGACAGGGCATTTTCTATTTGCTTTCTGTATAATCTCAAATTCTGATTTTTTTGTGTGCTCTGAATTTTGTATTTCTATGCTTGCACTATAGACTGATTCTAAAACATTCTCTAGGGGGTTTATCTTTAATGAAACTTTTTTTGAAGTTTTTGAAGAAACAGAAATTGTACTTTCTGAAAATTCAGAAACGTAAGGGGAAGTATAGGATTTTAAAAAATAATTTTGTTCTGTAGTGTTTGGATTATAAATATAGACATCCACTGAAATTTGTGTATCTACAATCGTTACTGTTTTTGGAAAAGAAACTGTTGGAGGAGAAGTTGTAGCATACACTAATTGTAAAGATAAAAATAACGCAAATATAAAGATTAGAGGTTTAATTTTTTTAATCATGTTTTTCTGTCCTTTTAAACTTGTTAACTTATTACAGTTATAATATATTTAGGGAAAGAAAAGCTTATAAACCTAATTAATTACTAGAAAAAGTTAATTACTGGCTGTTGCAGTTATCTAGCCATGTCAAGGCCGATAACAGAAGAATTGCCTTTTAGAGTTACGCCAATTACTTGGTTTGCGCCAGAAACTATTGTGCTGTTGTGGGTAATACAGATTACTGCTACAGATTTAGACAATTCTTTGATATAATTTAGAAGGCTCTCAGAATTTTGATCATCCAGTGCAGCATCTACTTCATCAAGGATGTAGAATGGAGATTTCTTATAGGCATGTACTGCAAAAACAACAGCTAGAGCAGTTATGGTTTTCTCTCCACCAGAGATAATATCTATATTTTTTGTTTGGCCGTTTTTTGTTATATTAATCATTAATTGAGCTGTTAATGGGTCGTTACCGAAAAGCTCTAAAGATCCCTTTAAAGACTTAGACATTTTAGAAATAACATTCTTAAATTCAGAATTGATCTTATTGAAACAATCCATAAAAATGGTTGTCTTTTTCATATTGATTTCATTTAGCATTGCTTCAACTTGTGTTTTTTCTGAAATTATTATATCATATTTCTCAATTATCTCTGCATATTCTTTTGCAAACTTGTCATAATTATCAATTGCATTAAAGTTTATGCTGCCTAGAGCATTCTTTTCTCTTTTTATGCTTCGAAGTTTGGAATATAGTTGTTCTATTGTAAATTCTACTGCTTCGGGCGTCTCTTTAATATCAAGCATTTTTAGATTTTGTTCTGCTTGTAAGATTTTACTTTTAATTGTATTAATATTTAAACGCGCCTCATTGATATCTGAATTAATCTCAATAATTTGTGTATCAAACTCATGTATCTTTTGATTTAGAATTGAAGACTCTTGATTAACTGTTGATTTCTTTGCAAACAATTCTTGCTTTTTATTTTCTTCAATCTGGAATCTTTTGTTTATTTCTGAAATCTTGTTATCAATTTCGCGTATTTGATCTTGATAGCCTGTTAATTGAGACCGTAGTTCTTTTATTTTTTTGTTGTTGATATCTACTAAACCAGACTTACTAGTTATCTTTTCCTGAATTGTCTTTAACTCTGCATTTTTTGAAATTAGACTTTGCTCTAAAAGGTTTGTGTCATTTACTAAAGAATCATATTCGTCTCTTAAAGTGCTTTGTGTGCCAAGATTTAGGCCTTTTAGTTTTTCTTCAATCTCTTGCTTTTCTTTTTTTAGAGTGGTTAGTGATTTATCAAGGGCAGAAACAAGAGTTTCTGATTGTCCAAGATTTTGTGTAATTGTTTTGAGGTTTGCTCCACCAGTACTTGCTGACTTTATTGTGTCGCTCTTTTCAATAATCTCATCAAGTGCTTGAATTGCAGTATTTAGTTTTACTTGTAATTGATTTTGTTCTTTTGTTTTGCTATTGTGCGTTTCATTTGCTTTCAAGAGATTTTTGCTTGCGTCTAAAAACCTTGCTTGTTCCTTTTCTAGTTCTTTTTCTAAATGTTTAATCTTTTCTTCTAGTTCTTTTGGGTCTTTTATTAATATCTTCTTGTAACAAAAACCATCAAAATAGAACCCTTCGATATCTGAAACTTTTGCTTTAATATTAAAGTGTTCTTTAAATTTATTTGAGATTTCTTTCTCTGTAGATTCAAGAACAGAAAGAACTACAAAGTTAAGGTTTGTGTGTTCTCCAATTTCTTTAATTATCCCTGATATTTCTTTTGAATCTTTTAAAATTATATAATTAGAATAAATGGACTTCTGTGATTTTTCTAAAGTCACGTAGTCTTCTAAAAAGCCAACAAAGGACTTATGGTGCTTTAGCTTGTCTTTTAGTTTGTCTTTTTTTTCTAGGGCTACAGAGCTATAAGAAAGGTCTTTTCTTAATCCACTAATATCAATGGTTCTTTGATTGATTGCTTTTTGAGAATCTTCCTTTTCTTTTTCAAGTTGCTTAATTGTGCTTTCAATTTGCTTAATTTCTTTTTCTAATTTTTCTGTTTCTTTTCGTGTGCTTGATATTAGGCTTTCATACTCTTTCTTTCTTTCAAGTAGTGCCTTTGATTCTTTATCTTTTTCAGAGACTTGTTTTTCAAGAGTTTCTTTTTGTAATTGATAGGCACTTATCATGTTCTTGTTTGTAAAATATTCATCTTGCTTTTGAGAAATCTCTTTGTTTAGCTTTGAAAGTGAAGAATATAGTTCTTCTTGATTCTTTCTAATACTTTCAAACTCTTTTGAATTCTTTAAAATACTTTCTTTTAAGTTATCTTTTGATTTGCTTTTGGTTTTTAGTTTTTCGTCTTGATCTTTGATTATGCCTTTTAAAGTTTGCTCTTCTTTTTTTAATTCTGTAATTTCTAGAGCATGTTTTTGGTTTTCTGTTTCTAGATAATCAATATTTTCTTTTCTTAGGTTTAGATTATTTTGAATAATCTCTTTGTTTGCTTTATTTTCTGAAAGTTCTCTTCCTATTGTGGATTGTACTTTTTCTGAGTGCGATATTAAATCATTATTAATATTTTCTAGTTTGTTATCATAATCTGAAACAGAAATCAATAAGTCTTTTTTTTCTTTATTCTTTTCTTCAATATCTCTTATAAGGCTTGAAATCTTTGCGCTTTCAATTGTTAATTCGGTATTAGATTCTTCTATCTGTTTATTATAAAGATTAAAATTATATGTAAATTCTAATTTATCAAGTTCTTTAAACTTTAGAGCGCCTTCTCTTTCTGCAGATAATTGTTCAACATATGGCTTTCTTTCATTTAAAGCAATTGAAATCTTCTCTAGTCTTTTATTTACTTTATCTAGATTATCTTGTGCTTCTTTCTTTCTTTCATCAAACAAGGAGATTCCAGAGATATCTTCAATTATTTTTCTTCTTTCTTCTGGATTCATGTTAATTATTTTTGTAACATCGCCTTGTTGAACAGTATAATAACCATCAGCAGTAATTCCTGTTTCTTCAAGATAAGAAGTAATCTCGTTTAAAGCTTTTCTTTTGCCATCAAGAATAAATAATGATTTTCCGGATTCGTCTATTTCTCTAATAATATCTATATCTTTTCCTTCGTGATTAAAGACAACTCTTACTCTTGCGGTTCTATCTTTTGCAGACTGAT
>CAZGLB010000027.1:0-8625 GCA_964526365.1 uncultured archaeon | reverse complement strand
TTGCAGCAGCAGATGCAGGCCTACCAATGAGAGGAATAATAAGTGCAGTTGCAGCAGGAAGAGCAAACAAGCAAATTGTTCTTGATCTTGATAAAGAAGATGAAGATACAGAGGATGCAGTTGATATGGCTTGTGCATTTCTAATGCCACAAAAAGAATTAGCACTTCTTCAGATGGATGGTTTTGTAGACAAGAAGGATTGTTCAAAGATTCTTGAGACTGCATTAATCGGTGCAGAGAAAGTTTATGAGATTCAGAAAAAAGCACTTCTAGAGAAATATCCAGTGGAAGGTGAGATACAATGAGTGACATTGATATTCTAAAAATAATAAAAGCAGACAAAGCAAAGAAACTATTACAAGAAGAAAAAAGATTTGATAATAGAGGTCTTTTAGATTCTAGAAATATAGAAATAAAAAGAAACGTTATGAAATCAGCTGATGGTTCAGCATGGGTAAAACTTGGAAACACTGAAATAATTGCAGGAGTTAAGTTTGCAGTTGGAACACCTTATGTTGATTCTCCAGAAGAAGGTTCTTTAGTATTAAATCTAGAGATGTCTGGAATCGCTTCAGCTGACATTGACACTGGCCCTCCAAGCATTGATGCTATGGAGTATGGTAGAGTGGTTGACAGAGTTATAAGATCTTCAGAATGTGTGAATTTTAAAGATCTAAGCATTGTTTCTGGAGAGAAATCTTTTATAGTCTATGTTGATTGTTATGCCTTAAACGCAGACGGTAATTTGATAGACGCAGCACAATATGCAGCAATGGCAGCATTACTTGATTGTAAGATTCCAAAGCTTGATGAGAAGAACAATATTATCATAAAAGAATACACAGACAAGAAATTAAAGATAGACAAAGAAAAGATTGCAGTATCTTTTAGTTTCTGGAAATCCAATAATAAACTACTAATGGATGCAACAGAAGTTGAAGAGCTTGCAAGTGATTGTAGATTTTCTGTAGGTGTTTGTGGTAACAATGTTGTCTCCTATCACAAGGGTGGAGGAAACGGAACATTCAAGATTGAAGATATCAATAAAATTATGGATATAGCAGCAAGCAAATATTTAGAAATAAAAAACAAAATATGTGATAAACAATGAGTACAAAAAAAGTAGGAAAGACCGGCAAGTACGGAGTTAGAGGCGGAGTTGGTATTAGAAAAAAATATCTTCTAGCAATTGATGACAAAAGTAAAAAAGTTTGTCCTAACTGCGGAACAAAAGACAAATTAAAAAGAATAGCAGCAGGAATCTATCAGTGTCAAAAATGTAAGACAAAGGTTTCTGGTGGCGCATATAAGTTTAAAACAACAGGGCAATAGGTGAAAAAATGTACTACTGTGGAAAATGTAATGAAGTATATCCTGATATGCCAGAAAGCAAGAAATGCAAAAGCTGTTCAGGAAGAATATTTTACAAGAAAAGAGCACCAATTGTAAAGAAGGTAAAAGCTGACTGAAAAGATGTTAATTACAACTTCAAGAAATGCAAGTCTTTATCAAAAGAGATTTTGTAAATACTTAAGTTCCTTAATTTCAGAAATACAGCATATTCCAAGAGGCCAGACACCACTAAGCAAGATTTTTGAAAAATCCAGTTATCTTGGCCATAATTTTCTTTTAATAGTTGAAAAGAAAAAAGAAAACCTAGAGCTTGTAGTTTACAAAAGAAAAGATAAAGAGTTTTTTCCTGGTAAGTCTTTTTTGATATCAGAAGTCTTTTACAAGAAAACAAAAGCGACCCCAAAAGAAATTAACCACAAAGGAAAGTTCTTTTATTTCCTTGAAGAAAAAGACAAAGATTCAGAAATTAAAGCAATAGAAGAAAACCAAGAGATAAAGTTTACATTAAACAAAGAGCTAGTCTTTTCTTTTAAAATCCTAAAAGAGGAAAGCCAATGATTGATTTTATAATTTCTGAAGAGCTAATAATTAAAACAAAAAACCCAAAGAAACTAAAAGAACTATTGAATCTTGAGATGGCACGAAAGGACTTTAAAAGATCAGAGTCAAAGATAACAATTGATAGCAAGGCAAAAGTGCTAAAGATTACAATCCTTGCAAAAGACATAACAGCTTACAAAGCAACAATAAACAATTATATTAATCTATTAGAATTGATTAAAAAAACTTATGAGGTGGATTTATGAACGAAAATGTAAATATGTACAGACAGCAATTGATGTTTTTAACACAGCAAAAACAGCAATTACAATTCCAAATAAATGTTCTTGACAACACCATTAAAGAACTAGAAAAAACTAAAGAGAAGAAAGTCTATAAAGGTGTTGGAAATGTGTTTATTATGTCAGACAAGGATGATGTTTTAAAAGAAACAAAAGACCTAAAAGACACAATAGATTTAAGGATAAAGAATATTCAAAAGCAAGAAGACGCAGTTCTAAAAAAGATAAATGCTCAAACAAAGCCAAGCGGAAAAGAACATTCAACTAATTCAGAAAATCTAAACGGAATACAGTAGAAGCTGTAATTCCTTTCTTTTTCTTATTTTAATTTCTGATAAATATGTCTATAACAGAAAAGGCAAAAGCAAAAAAATTTCTGCTTAAATTAAAAAAAAGAAGCAGAGAATCAAAGAACAGATCAAATATTATTTCTTTTAAAGCCCTATAATAATTCCCGAGATATTCTAATTTTCTATAAATCTTTAAAAAATCGATATATTTATAAAATCCCCCCCCCCCCCATAGATAATATAGCATTAAAAAATTAAAAATATAATAACGGAGGAAATTTAAATGGCAAAAAAAGAACAAAGTCAATTAATCCTTTGGGCAGTAGTAGCT
The DNA here is from genome assembly GCA_964526365.1 of uncultured archaeon. Taxonomy (GTDB): domain Archaea; phylum Iainarchaeota; class Iainarchaeia; order Iainarchaeales; family CSSED10-239; genus JAKQTP01. Next base: position 5,809 of record CAZGLB010000027.1, on the reverse strand, counting down.
CTAGTGCTTGGAGTATTAATTGGAGTATTAATGACAAATGCAGTAGCAACTGGTAAAGCAAAATCAGTATTAAGTGTAGATGAAGCTAAAGAAGCAGATCTAACAGAAGAGGGAAGAGATTTAATTTTAAATCTATTAAAAGTAAATACTATCGAGAGTAGAGGTGACGATTTAATGATTAATGCAAATACCGGGCTTGGACGAGTTAATATGTGGGGTTCAGGGATGGCAAACATATCTGCACCAATTGTAGATATTTCTGGACCAGTGGCAACATCGATATCTAATACAGAAAATTCTATATTATTGGGTTCTGATGGATTAAATATATTTGCTCATAATTTAAAAGTTTCAGATAGTAATCAAACAGGATACATCGAACCAGTATTTATTATTGATGCAGAAAATGAATCAATACAAATGAATGCGGATAATTTATTAATCAATCATAGAGATGGCGAACCCGTATTAAATATGTATGCAGGAGATGATGGCACAGCAAGCTATATAAGAACATATTCAGGGGTAACAGAGATTTATACAGATAATTTCATGTTGCGATTTTTATCTGATGTGGGCACCGAACCTTACCAATATCCAAATTTGCCTGCATTATCAACAGGATACTATACAACTAACAATCCTGGCGAGATGGAGCAAAGATTAGATGTTGGTGTTCCTATTTTATTTACTCTATTAAAAAATGGTAATGGAGAATCAGGTAGTGGAAACGCATACGCTTGTTTAGATATAGATGGTAAATTATTCAGAAGTCAAACGCCTTGTAACTAAAGAAACAGTTTAAATAAAATCATTTATTTAAGATAGATGATTTTATTTCCATCTTTTATTTTTCTTCTTTTTGAGTATTTGATTAAATAGTGTATCTTACTCTTTGGAATGCCAAGCTTTTTTTCAAGGTCTCTATAGCTGTAGTCTTTGTATTCTCTAAGGATTCTTTGTAGTTTCTCTATCTTAATATCAATTGGTCTTCCTTGTTCTTTTCTTAAGATAATTACAATTCCTTTCTTTCTAATAAATTCCTTTAAGGCCTTACTAATTCTTTCGTTTGTGGAGTTAGAAATAGTGATAGTTTTTATACGCTTACATCTGGCCAAGATCTTTGTAAGATTTTTCTTTGAAAAAGCCCTAGTAACATGTAATTCTTCACAATTAACATTAATTTGTGCAATTTTTTTAAAATCCGATAACGTATCTTTAACAGTGTAGTTCATATCTTTTCTTTTTGTCCAAGATTTAATACTATATATATTTAGAGAAATAGATTTATAAATAAATCTGTGTCTGAAATTTTAATTTAATTTCTTTTTATTTACAGAAATATATATTTATAAATTATTGTTATGTTAGATATAATATAAAATTAGTAATTAAGGAAAAATAAATGATACAATCGTTTCTTTTAAGTTTTGGAATAATAATTCTTTGCGCAACTTTTCTACTATATATATTTACAAAACTTAAGCAACCACCGCTACTAGCATTCATACTTACAGGAATACTTATTGGCCCAATGGTTTTAGGTTTAGTTACAAACACTGAAGAAATAGCAATACTTGTTGAGATCGGAATTGCATTTTTGTTATTTAGTGTAGGCCTTGGAACAGACCTAGATGAGTTAAAAAAAATCAAGCTCGGTTTAATAGTCTTACCAATAGCAAACATAATAATTACATTAATATTGTTCTTACTTTTAAAAAACCTGCTTGCAATTGATTTTGTTCAAGCTCTTTATTTTGCTTTTATTGTGTCGTTTAGTTCCACAATGCTTATTGCAAAAACTCTTTTAGATTCTTTTAAAATGGATTCTTTAGAAGGGAGATTAACAATTGGTATATTATTAGTTGAAGACCTGATTGCGATTTTAGCAATACCGATTCTAAAAAATGTAAATACTTTGACTTTAGGATTAGTTGCTGGAATCTTTGGTAAAGCAGCACTACTTGTAATTATTGCAATAATTCTTAATAAAGTAATTTATCCAAGAATTATAAAAAGCGCCTATCAATCAGACCAGAGTTTCTTTTTATTATCAATGGCTAGTTGTTTTTTATTTATTCTAATCTCTGTGGTTTTAGATTTCCCTATGGCAATTGGTGCTTTTGTTGGGGGTCTTGCAATTTCTATATATCCTTATAATTATGAGATATCCAGCAAGATTTCTGGAATCAGAAACCTATTAACAACAATTGTGTTTGTGTCTCTTGGCATGAAATTGTCTTTTAATTTTTCTGATAATCTATGGTTATTAATTGTGTTAATCAGTCTAGTGTTAATAATTAAACCAATAATTCATTTCTTTTTTGTTTTATTTTCAGGATATGGTTCAAAGATTGCTTTTGAAGTATCGACCTACAAAGCGCAGATTTCAGAGTTTTCATTGATTCTTGCAATGCAGGGATTTTCTTTATTGCAATTGACAAAAGGCCAATATAGTGCAGTTATTATTGCAACATCTCTATCTATGCTTTTAACTCCATACATTATCAATTCTCAACAAAAGCTATATACAAAATATTATGATAATTTTAAAAAATTAGACAAACAAAAAAAATTCACAAAACAAATAGATTCAATAAATACTGCTCCAAGAGATATAAAAGATCATTTAGTAATTGTTGGTGCAGATGTTACAAGTGAAGCCATAATAAAACTTCTAGGTAAAGAAACAAACAACCCCATAGTTCTTGTGGATCTAAATCCAGATAAGATTTCTTGCATAACCCATGACCGGATTAGTGGAATCTGTGGAGACATAAACTATCCAGATGTATTTAATGCCGCAAACATAAAAAACGCAAAGCTTGCAATAATTACAGTTTCTGAGTTTGATACAACTGCAAGATTTATAAAAAATGTTAAAAAAACTAACTCAGGCCTTCCAATCTTTGCAAGAGCGCACACAAGAAAAGAAGCATATAAGCTCTATGAGCTTGGTGCAGAGCTTGTAATAATTCCAAAAGTATTAGAATCTAATTATCTTCTTGAAAAAACTTATGATTTTATGTTAAATCAAAATACCAAAAGCACAGCATTAAGATCAAAATATCTAGAATATCTAAAAAAAGAAGCAGCAAAAAATAAAGAAACAGCCAGAAAGAAAGAATCAAAGTTTGGTTTTTGATTCTGTAACTAATTCTGTAATTTTCTCATCAAGTCTTTTTAAGAAATATTTTTGGTTTTGGTATTTGTGTTTTTCTAATTTTTTCTTATAGTAAGGAATATTTTTTATAAATTTCCTTAGGCTAATTGGATCTATTTTTTTTGAATAAACTCCATAACCAAGTTTATCAAGATAATTAGCATTAGTGAGTTGCTCAAACTGATGTTTAATAGGCACAGAGTAGATTGGTTTTTTAAAATATATTGCTTCAGTTATTAATGTGTGCCCACCATTAGTTATAATTGCCTTACTTTCTGCAATTTCTTTAAACAGGTTTGGTTTTGCGGTTCTAAATTCTAGATTGCCATCAACTTTAGAAACATTATATCCAAATATAACAAATTTCTGATCTTTAATTTTTTTAAGTGTAGGAATCATCTTTGCTTTGTCCATAAATCTATTATAAACAAGTATATAATTTCCGTCTTTAGCTTTATATTTTTTTATTTCTTCAAGAAATAGTGGATCAAATACTTCTGTGTTCTTTTTAGTTATTTGCGTTCTATAAAAGCACAATCCAAAATAATAGTTAGCAAAAGGATAAACAAACTTAGAAACACTTTTTGCCTGTAGGAAATCTGCAGTATCTTTACTTTTAAAATCCACGTCTCCTCTAAAGATTGTGGCGTGGTTATCAATCTCGATTGTTGGTATCTCTAGAAATTTTCCTGCCCAAAGAGAATATCTTTCAAGGTCTGAAATAACAAGGTCTGGTTTAATGTTTTTTATTAACATCGTTGCTTTCTTTAGATTACTAAAATTTGTTTTATTAAAGCTTTTAAAAAAACTTTCAAAGGCCTTAACACTATCGTTTGTATATTCAAAATATACTTGCGGTATAACATGTATCTTTAACAGTTTATATTTTTGTTTTAAAAAATCCGCAACCTTCTTGTCTGTTATAATTTCAATCTCGTGTTTCTTTTGCAACAAATGGTCAATAATCGGCGTGCTTCTAGTTACGTGTCCAAAGCCGTCTGCATTTATTGCATATACTATCTTATAATTTTTTGTCATATAAATATTAAGAAATAAAGCAGTTTTTAAATCTTTTTAAATACTTATTTTTTATGATAATACTAATCTGTGGTTTTTCTGCATCTGGCAAAAGTTATCTTGTCAATTCTATTGCAAAAAAAATAAATTACAGGTACATTCACACCTCAGACATCCTTAATCAGTTTGCAAACGGAATACCAGAAAAAAAGATAGCTATAGATAACACTAAGATGAATAAAGGCTGGTATGAGTTTTCTGGACTTGATAAAAAAAGAGACAAAGATTATAATTTAGATAAAAAATTAGATAAATTTTTAATTAACCTTGTAAAAAAGCAAGATAATCTGATTCTGGATTCCTGGACTCTACCATATCTTGTTAAAGACAACCCAAAGATAATTAAGATTTGGTTAGATGCAACAGAAACAGAAAGAGCAAAAAGACTATCTATAAGAGACAAAATTACTTACAAAGAAGCACAAAAGATTCTAAAAGAAAAAGATGATTTTTCAAAAAAACATTTCAAGAAGCTTTATGGTTTTACTCTTGGAAAGGACAAAAATGTCTTTGATCTAGTAATTAACACCAATTCCTTATCCATAAAGCAAGTAGAAAACAAAACTCTTAAATTTTTAGAAAAAAGAAAAATCAAATAATCTTCTTTCGCAACTTCTCAATCACAGAATAATTAACAGTATATTCGCCAATCTTATTTTCAGGAAAATAATTTAGAGAATGAAAATCAGAACCGCCAGTTTCTACAAGCCCTAGTTTCTTTGAGATTTCTTTAGTTTTTAAAATTATTTTCTCATCTTCAGAGTGATGTGGCCCAGTAGTCTCAATTCCAACAAGCCCGTGTTCTTTTAGTTTTGAAACATAAACTTCTAGATCGTGTTTAATAGAAGTTGGCAATAACCAAGGGTGTGGTAAGACAGCTACGCCATTAGCATTAATTATTTCAGAAATCACTTTCTTTGTGGAGTGCCTTTTTGGTTTAAAGTCAATATTTATTTTTTTAATAATTATAGAAAATGCATCTTGAATACTTGGCACATATCCTTTCTTTTTCAATTCTAAAGCCAAGTGTGTTGTTTGTATTCTCTTGTTTGGGCCAGAAAATTCCATAACGTCTTTTAGGCTAACGTCATAGCCATTATCTTTTAGCCAATATAGTTTTTGAGTGGCGATATCATTAATAGATGTGGCATTTTCGTCTAGAATTTTTAATAAAGGCTCGTAAGTAGTATCAAAGAAATATCCAAGTATCTCTGTTCCTTCACAATTAATCTCAACACCAGTAATCAGTTCAATTCCTTCTCTGTCTGCAATTCTTCTAGCAATTGGTAATGCTTCTATAGAATTATGATCTGTAATTGCTAAAGCCTTTAATTTCAAAGAAGCAGCTTTTTCAATCAAGTATTCAGGAGAATGAAAACCATCTGAGAAATGTGTGTGAGTATGTAGATCGCATTTCATTTTTTTTCGCCATTACTGCATAGTCTTTGTTGCAAGCTTAATATCTTCGCCAGTTATTGTTTTTCTTTTGGCGTGCTTTGCTAGTTCAATTGCCTGCTTAGAAATGTCCATTGCAACCTCAGAAAGGATTTTACTAAGTTCTTCTGCCGC
>CAZGLB010000026.1:0-8626 GCA_964526365.1 uncultured archaeon | reverse complement strand
TCAAAAACATAGCTTTCGATTTTTTTTGTATCTATCATATTAATCTAAATTAAAATAAAAAACAGCTATTCCTCATCTTCTATTTCTTCCTCTGTTTCTTCTGTTTCTGTAAGCTCTTCATCTTTTGGTGGTTCTGGCTCATCAACAAAAGGCTTTTGAGAGGTTGGATATTCGCGATAGTTACTTACTTCATCGTGTGTATAATCATAAAGCTTTGTTAGCTCTCCACGTTTTTCAAGAGCAGTCTTTTGAAAACCAAGATATCTCCAGGTTACGTCTGCTTTACTTGGCTGAAAGTCCCAGAGCTTAACAATAACTATGTCGTTTGCCTTTAACCAAACATGCTTGAATAATTTCCCTGGAATTCTGCAAATTCTGTCCTGTGCATCCTCACAAGCAATCTTTACTTGATTAGATCCCATTAGTTGTATGACTTTTCCATACATTTCCAATTCTTTTCTATAAGGCGTTTTTATTTTTTTAAAAGCATTTGGATCTTGCTCTGCTTCCCTTGTTTGTTTATTAAAATAAACAGGCTTATGTGCTGCAGTTGCTGGTTTATTATATGCCATATTATTTACTCCTTTACATCTTTTTTAATAAATTATTATAATTCTTAATCCAGGTTTTATATTTTGTAGATAAATCTTCTTTTTCCGAAATTGAAAGACTTGATTTCTGTATTGTATCTAATTCTTGTTCTAATAACAATTTACGAAAAACCACTCTTTCTTTTTTTTCTTGTGGTTTAAGTTTTATGCCTTCCGGGAAAGTGTCTTGAACAATTTCTATAAGTTTGTGTGTATAGGCAAAATATTCTTTTGTTCTATAAAAGGACTTTGGAGCTGCTGGTGCTTTCGTTTTGACTTTTTTAGAATTTTCCCTTTTTCTTGTTGCTGGTCTTTTTAACATTTCAATCACAGTTTATATATTTGGGTGTGTGCAATTTTTGAAATATAAACAATCTGCTCTTTTTCTATTATTTTTTCTTTTAATAATAAATCGCAAACCTTGTTTCCAAAAACATTTGCACAATCGCAATTTGAAAGATTTTCTAATAGTTCTTTTTTAGTTAGATTTTCAGTTCCATAGAACTGCTTAGAAATATGTATCTCTGCCTCTCCATATTTTATTTTTGTATCTATTAATTCCTTATCACAACAAGCAAATATTTTGTTTCCGTTTTGAATATGAATTTTTCCAATCATTCTTTTTAGTTACCCCATTTTATAGCTTGGAAAGAGGCGTTACTGCACCACAAGCAGTACATCTTAAAACCTTAATATTATTTTTTGTTGAAATCTGTGTGTCTGGTTTTTTACATGCAGAACATAATACATAAGCGTTTATGAATTTATCAAGTATTATATTAATTTTGTGATTATCGAAAGTGCCGTTTAAAACTAATGATTGATTATTTATTATTGTTGAAGAAGTACTGATTTCTTTCATAACAAACTTATAAAGTAAATCTGTGTCTCTATTTAGGTCTTTACTAACCTTTACAAAATTCTTCCAGATTGTTTGCTTGCCCTGAATCATAGATTGGGCTTTTGGCAACTCAAAACGTGTGTTTTCTTTTGCCCTAGAAGGTAAAGACAGATATAGTCTATCAAGTAATTTAGTGTAATCAAGATTCAGTTTTTCAGTATCTTTTGAAATATTTTCTGTGGTTTTTTTTACTTTTGCCATATATATAATATAGCATAAATGCTTTTATAAAGCTATTTAAGGCTAGTTAAAGAGAATACTGATTAAGAGCCCAATTCCATAGGAAATAAGTATTACTGCTATAGCAATTAAAGTGTTTTTTATAATTGTTCTAAAAAGGTTTGTGCGTTGGGCAATCGCAATAAGGGCGTTTAAAAATATTATTAGTAATAACCCCCAAATAATACTAATAATTATTGCAGTGGTTAAAGACAAAAATATAAACGGAATAATAAAACTTAAAGCAAATACTAATTTACCAATAAACACGTTGATTGCTGATCGAATTGCTTGTTTTTTTGTAGTGCCTCTTTCTGAAGTCTTTAAAGAATATATGCCTAGAGAATCAGACAAGGAATCAGCAATTGCAATACTTAGTATTCCGCCAATTACTGCTAAGCGAGAAGCCGTTGCGCCCATTAACCCAACCATTACTCCTAGAGTTGTTAGCACACCAGAAGAAATGCCATAGGCAAACTTTCCAAAAATCTCATAAAGTTTAATAAAGAATCTATCAAGTGGCTTTTGCTTTCTTGTTAGCATATCAAAATAAGTTTCTGTTACTGCTTTTGAATTGATATTTAGTTTTGAAATCACAGAATCTAGATTTTTCTTTTTAGATTTATCAAGTATTACAAAACCAATAAATTGCCCTAAATCATCCACATCATCCAAATTAATAATCACAGAATTATACACAAAAATGATTCTTCTTTTATTTACTTGAATTGCTTCAATATAGTTCTTTTGAAGATCTTTATTCTTCTCGTCTAAGGTTTTTCCTGTAAGCTTCTTTGAATGCACTAATTCTTCTTTACCAAATATGTGCCTGTGACTATAAAGGATGGTGTCTGTATTTTTTTCTTTTCTAATTCTTAAGATCTCTTTGGTTTTTTTGTGCCTATAGTATTTGTCTTCTTGAATTACTTCTCCGATTTTTTTTGCACCAAGAGCTAATAATTTATCTTCTGAAATCTTTAATTTAAAGGTTTTTGTAAACTCGTCAAAACCCATGTGTTCAAGCATATTTATTCATTATTAAAAGTGTATATGAATAATTAATAATAAATAACCTTTTAAGTGTTTAGCTATTCTAAATATATGTGAAAATTAGAAATGCGCAGAACAAAAAATAAAAAAACAAAAAATGCAGATTTGTTTAAACCGGGGAAAATTACTGTTTATGTCTATATAGTGGTTATTGCTCTAATTGTTGGATTTGCAGCTTTAAGCTTTATTTCTAATCTAAATAAAGAAGACAAATATAAACAAGAAGCAATAAATAATTGTATTGCGATTTGTAAAGAAAAACTAGTTAAAGGAGAAATTATAGCACACGGCCCTTGCCTCTCAGAATCTATTGCGCCTGGCTGGGTTTGTGATGCTGTTAATGAACCAAGAAATAAACTTATTGATAATCTTTCAGAAAACCAATGTAGGTCCTTTCACGAAGGAATCAATAGAAATTTTGTGGAAGTAAGTACTCATTGTGAGTTTATAAAAACCAATTAGATTAAGAGAATTGTTATAACAATAACAAGCACCATTAACACAACTTGTATTGGAAGCGCTGGAAGCGCCTTTAGTTTATTTCTATATTTGTCTAAAATATAAAATGTAATAACTAACCCAGCAATTGAAGCAAGCCACACCAAGATTATCGGAATTACGGTTTTTAAAAGGCCTTGGGTTTTAATCAGTGTTGCAAAAAGACTAGAAGAAACCAGTGCTGGAATTACAAGATCCCCGCCACCAAGCTTGTATTCTCTTTTCTTTGTTGGAAGAACAAAAATCAAAGATATCTTTTTTTTTATTATCATGTTTGCAAGAGTTATCATGTGCTTTGTATAAAATACTGAAATTATATCATAGATTGCCAAAAGAATCAAAAGAACAATAACTGGAATTAATCCTAGACTTAAACCAATAATTGAACCAGAGCCAGCAATAGCAATTGCCAGAAGAATATTATTATACCATTTTGTATAGATTGTTTCTTTCTTGAAATAATATTTTAATAATAAAAGATATATTGTTGTAATATATGATAGAATTGTTGGAAGAACAAGCGAAAATATTAAAGAGATACCACCAAAGAAAGCCAGCACTTCAATCACTATTAGATAGTTCTGCTTTTTAAAAAACTTTCTTAAAATCAGAATAACCACAGAAAAGAAAATAATGTAGCCAACAATAAACAAAGCATTCCAAACACTGTTTGGGTTATCATTAACAATCGTTAATTGAATATTTTGAGGAATATAGTATATTGAAATCGTTAAGGCCAAGAACTGCACAAACAAAAACAGAAACAAAAATCCAAATAAAAAATTTTTATCTTTTAAGGCGTTATTCATCTAGTAATCACATCACAGTATTTTGCTCAACAGGTTTAACAAAGCCGTTCTTTGGCTCGTAAAGCTCTCCTGATTTTTTCAATTTCCCTATTGCGTCCAGTAATTTATCTTTACCTATATTTTGTTTCTCTAAAGTATCTGCAATCTCATTAACGCTTATGGCATTACCATCAAGAGTCATTTCTTTTATTACACTTAATATTCTTTTTATAAACTGCCTTTCGCTTGTTGAAGTTCCTGTTGTAATTATGTCAATATCAATCTTTCCTGTCTCTAGATCAACAGCCGTCTGCTCAAGAGAAATTCTAAAAATTCTTATTGCCCTTTGAGCATCTTCTAGTTCTATTTCTTTCTTTAGTCTTACTTTTGCACTTGCTTCAGATAATCTTATTAAACCTTCAAGCTGTCTTGGGGTTGCACCAAAGCTTTCTGATTTTCTACCTAGATCTCTTAAATCAATATAATAGTTTAGAATCTTTTCAGAAGCCTCTTTACTTAACTTTGGCCTAATCTGTTGGCGAGCATACGCAACATATTTCTTGAAAAGATTAGAATCAATTTTTGGAAGAACTGTATCTTGTATCTTTTCCATTTCTTCTTTTGTTAATTCCCCTTCTGGAGCAGATAACTTTTGCGCTGCTTCTTGAACATCAATTATGTGCCTTCCTAGTTCTATGTCAAGACTTCTGTTTAACACATCTCTAATTATAAAATATAAATCAAATCTAGAAAGAAGAGAAAATGGAAGATCAATCTGCTCTATTGGATTTTTGTATTTATCAAATCTATTAAACTTTGGGTTTGCTGCTGCTAAGATAGAAGTATCTGCTCTAAACTTTGCATATAGCCCTGCTTTAGAAACAGAAACTGTTGATTGAGCCATTGCTTCATGAAGGGTGCTTCTGTCTTCTGTCTCCATCTTATCAAATTCATCAATCATTGCTATACCGCCAGAAGCTAGAACTACTGCTCCAGCTTTAAGTGTCCAGCCGCCCTCGCCAAAATCATCCTTTACTGCAGAAACTGTAAGACCTGCACCTGATGCGCTTTTTCCAGAAACAAAAATTGACTTTGGGGCAATGGTTGCTGCGTTTCTTAAAAGTTCGGACTTTCCGGTTGAAGGATCACCTACAAGAAGAATATGAATATTTCCTCTAAACTCCTGCTTTTGAACTTTCTTTTTTACGCCACCAAACATTTGAAGAGTTATTGCTTCTTTAACAACATCATGGCCATAAATCTTTGGTGCAATTGATTGTGCTAATAACTCATAGATATCTTCTTTTTTTGAAAGTTGCTTAATCTCTTCAATTTCTTCAGGCAAAATATCTAGCTCTTCAAATTCTTGATCAACTTTTTCTACATGATTTGCTATCATGTATTTATTAAACATATTTGAGTCTTTCTGTGGCTTTAATTTTACAACGCCAGTAATTATTATCTTGTCTCCTGCTGAACAAGAATTAACAAGATCATCAGAAATATAGACTTCTACATGATTTGCTTGTTCACTGCCTTTTAGATTTTCGATTGGCTCTTGAATTTCTATCTTTTGATAATCTATAAATTTACTTTGCTCTAAATCTAAATCAAACTCTCTAGACTTACAATCACACATTATTGGTTTTGTAAGCTGTTGTGTTGTTTGCTTAATTGTATAACTGTTCTGGCATTTTCTACAAACAAAATGAGCATCAGTCATCTTCTGTAGTCTTTCTGTAATTTGTCTAATCATTCCTTCTGCAGAAATTAAAGAAGTAAGGTGCTTGGAACCAATATCTCTTATATCAACTCTATATTCCTCTGGGAGATTAAAAAATCTTATATGTGGCTCAAACTTTTGATCTGTTTGCTCTAAAATACCAACATCAATTTTTCTTAAAGCTGCAGTTGCTGCTTCAATAATAATGTTTGGATTTTCTATTAATCTTTCAGCAAGATTTAAATCAAAAGCTTCTAGTTTTTTATAATCTATGTCTATGCTTTTTTTATCAGGATAATTAGATGCAAGAATTTCAATCTCTCTTTTATAGACTGCTTCTAGAAAATCCTCAAAAATAGAAATATACTCATCAAGTGCTAAATTGGTTTGAGGACTTGCAGCCTCATCAATATCATCAAAATCAAATTCTCCCATAATCCCTTTTGCACCTTTATTATATATTTATATCAAACTGGTTATATGCCTGCTTGTTTTGATTTCCCTTAAACTTTGCTCTAATACTATTAAAATCAATACAGGAAGTGAAGGGGGAAAAGCAACTATTTGGCTTTTGAAGCCATTCTCCTGTGCGTTTCCTTCATCCGTCTTATGCCTGGAATCGTGATTTTCCCTTTTTCTTTCTTTGCATAAACCATATTTAAATATCTTTCAAGTTCTGTTCTTAATAGCTCTTTCATTTGCTTTTCTTTGTTCTTTGATAGCCAGTATCCAGTTAACTTCTCTGCTGGTGTTCCAAAATGAATTCCGTCTTTTGTTTTTATTGCATAAATCTCTAGAGTTGTAGGATCTATTGCTAATTCTAGATAGCCTTCTTTTAAATCAATTTCTTTAGATCTTAAAGACTTATTTTCGCGTTTAGTTAAAATGTCTGTCTCTGTTGAACCAGCAAGAGACTTAAAAAACATTCGTCTTTCTTTGTCATTCACAACGACTTTTTCTGTGGTTAGGGTTCCTGATCTTATTGCTCTAATAAACCCGGAATATGTTTCTTTACAAGTATTATTAAATTTTATAACATGCGGCTCTCTTGGAATTGTATTACTGTATAAAGATTTTATTGTGGGCATTATAGATTTAAACAATCTATCTTTTGCAAAAGATTTACTTAGTTTTTTTAGATTAATTAGAAACACAGAAAACTTGTTTGCTAACTCTATTTCGGAATATTTGCCAGAAAGCTTAATCAAAGAATCTATTATTTCTTTTTTTTCTGTATATGAATAATTACTTAAATATTCTAAAACGGAAGTATCAAAAAAAGAACTAACCTTAAACTCTGTTCCTCCAAATATTATTCTTGTTCTGTCGATTCTGGAAGAGCCGTAGAGATCAAAGAAATCTTCAAGAAAATCTGTGGATTTTTTTGCAAATTCTAATTGATCTTTATTACGAAATATAATTATTCTTTTATTGTGCTCTTGTTTAACTTTTATTTCTTGCCCAGTTTTAGATTTAAAAGGCGTGGACTTAAAAATTAATTCTGTTTTCATATTTTATTCTATTTCAAAAGTGCTTGCCATAAATTCTAGTTGATTGGAAAAATCATTCTGTTTTGCTTTTCCTGTAACTATTGCTTTCTTGCCTAGAAGTTTGGCTTCGGCTTTAGAGAAGATTACGTCTTTCTCTCCCTGTGTTAAATCTTTTTTAAGATCTTCTTTCTTTATATCATAAACTGATTCTAAAAGTTGATTAAAGAGACTAATCTTTATTGCGCCTGTAGAATCATCAAGAGTAACTGAAGAAAAAATATTCATGTCTGGATCTACTGGCTTATTACAGGCCTCACAAATAAACTCGTTATTTATTAAAAATACCTTTTCTTTACAGTCTGGACATTTAAAGGACCTTAGACTGCCTTTGTTAATTCCGATAATTGTGCCAGTAATCTTGTAAGTGCTGTTATTTTGAAGAACACTAATCTTTTCCTCTTTAATATCATTAGAAACAAGCTCACTTAGTGGCGGAATCTTTACTTTTGTTTTTGGATCTTTTGTGATAGTTGAGTTCCAGTTTACATATAACTCTAAATCATATAACCCATCTTTAATTGTAACATCAGACAATCTAACTAAATCTCCTTTTTTGAAATTATTAGAAATCTCTTGAGCCCAGGAATCAAAAGCAATGCATCTTATAGACTTTAAACCATCGCTTGCTTCAAAATTAATAACTTGCCTTTCCTTTTCTTCTTTTTTAAAAGTTTTAATAGGATAGATTGCTATTATCCTTACAAAAGTATCTACTGTCCCTTCAATTGCAGAATCAAGCTCTGAAACCTTTATTATTTTTTCAGAAATCTTTGGTACATCAATACCTTCAGGATCTTTTATTATTTGCCCGCCTTGCCTTAGAGATAATTCTATCTTCTCATTATACTGATTAACTGCTGCATCTTTAACTGCAATCAAATCGTTCTTTTCAAATTTCTGTTCTGCGATTATTTCTGCTTTGTCTTGCCATAAGTTTAATTTTATTATGCCGGTTTCATCAGAAAGATAAATTGCTTGAATCTTTCCTTGCCCCCCGTCTTTTGATTTATAGGTTTTTATTGGAGGGATAGATTTTATTCTTGCATAAAGAGTTACAGAATCAATTGCTGGCGTAATTTCAGAAATCTTTGTTATAGCACTAGTCTTTTGTTTGTAATCCAGATTTATTCCAAGCTGCTTAGAAAGAAGAATGTTTGCCCCAACATCGCTTAATAGCCCTTGATATTTCTCTTTTATTTCTTCAAGCTTTTGGGTAAGTTCAGAATCGCCTAAACCGCTTTGAGCTTTAATTGTTGCATAAATTTGTTCACTTGTAAGTTGCATATTTTTCACCTAATATATATTTA
>CAZGLB010000025.1:0-8984 GCA_964526365.1 uncultured archaeon | reverse complement strand
TGGTGTAATAATTAATGTTTGCAAAAAAGCTATTTATAATTTTAATATTTTTAATTGGGCTGATTTCGCCAGCATATGCCACAATTACTTTTTTAGAGGGGAGAGACACTGTAAGTTTATTGAATACTGATCACAGTAATAGTATTCAATTTGATGTAACTTCTTTAGGAACATATAATATAAAATCAAATAATTTGGATTTTAATATTGATTTTAATGTAACGACTCTAAATTATGTAACTATAATAATTATTGATAATGCCTATTTAGTTGCCCCAAAAATAAATGCCGCAGGCGTTCCTGAACTTCCTTGTTCTTTAAATGACACAGTTACAATTACAGGACAGGGGGATTCGGCAACAGTAACAGTAGATTCTACACGTCCACAAAACAATGCCATTTTATCAGTTGCTTCTAATCCAAGTTATGGAGATAGCAACGGAAATTTTTATTCAGGGGGAATTTTGGTTACACCAACCGGTTCTATAAAAGACGAAAATACAGGAGATGTAGGTATAAGTAATTATATTTATTATGTTATTCCGATTTCGGGAATAGATAATTATAGCAGTTCAAGTGTATATAAAAAAAAATATGCCAAAGGGACATCCTATACTGCTCAAGACATTAATTCTTTAGAAAAATCAGGGAATATAAGTATATTTCCTGATGGAAATTATTTTGTGGTTATTGATGCAAATGATTTAGCGGACAATTATTCTAGTTCTACACAAGTAAAAGCTACAAAACAAAACTTTTATATTGATAATTCTCCCCCAACATTATCATCAGTAATTACAACAGCCGTTGGTACGATTACCACTAATAAACTTTATAGTAAAGATCGTTCTTTTCCATTAACTGTTGTTTTAAATGACGTGTCTGGTATTGCAGGAGGGGCTTTAACAGTATCTGTTGCAGGTTATTATGGTTATTCTAAACAAGATTTAACTTATGATTCTAATTTTTCTTTATCTCAAGACGACATCGAAAAAATAGTACAAGGATTCGTAGCACAAACTGGCGACATTTATTTAGTAAATATTAATGCTGGCGATAGTGTTGGGAATGTTTATAATTATGATTTTAATATTTTAATTGATTTAAATAAGCCATCAATACCAACAACAACAGTGGCAATAGAAGATATTGATAAAAATATAACAATTTCAAGCACCAAGAATTCTAACGATACAGGTGGTTCGAATATAAAAGAATATAGAGTCTATAGATCAAGTTCTCCTTTTTCAACCATAACAAGTCAAACTCTTGTTTGTACAATGACTGACTCTTCTTGTATAGATTCAAGTTCTAAAATTCTAGATGACGATATTTCTTATGGAGTTGTTGCAGTGGATAATGCTGGAAACATTAGTGATGCAAATTCTGTGAGCGTCTGGACAGGTCCAAAGGCTTGTACAATAAGTGTAAATGGTGGAGCAGAGTTTACAAATACAAAGGACGACGTTAATGTTAATATTACTTATCCAACAAGTGCTTCTGATGTTAATGAAATGGGTTTTAGTTGTAGTAGTGCTTCTGCTCCAACTTACGTTGCTTACAGTAGTGGAATAAAAACATTTAATATAACTTCAGGAGCAGGCTGTAATGGCACAAATGAAGAAAAAACAGTTTATGCAAGAGTAAAAAGCAAGGGATTTCCAACAAGATTTAGTATTTGTTCTGATAAAATTAAATTGGATAATACAGCACCAACAGTTCCAGCAAGTTTAAAATCTACAATGCAAGCTGATGGTTCTGCAAGACTAACTTGGGCAGCATCTACAGAAACAGTCAGCCCAACAACAGTAAGCTATAAAATTTATTATTCAACAACAAGTAATGTTACAACATCAAGTAACTATAAAACATCAACAACAAACAGTTATGTTTTTAGTTCAAATGCAGATCAAAATCTATACTTCAGAGTTAGTGCTCTAGATTTAAGAGATAACGAATCAGCACTAAGTGATTCGGTTCTTGCAAATGTAAAAAAGATTGGTCCAAGATTTGTAATAACTTTAGACCCTGCAAATGATCTTAATGGAGAGGTGTATGCCACTTCAGGAACAAAAACCATTAACTTTGTAAGTGATGAATCATTAACTGGAAATCCACAGGTAAGCATAAAGACAGGGACAAGTAGCACCTATACAAATATTACTTCAACTTATGATAATACCACAAAAAAGGGATTTGCAACACAAAATTTTTCAAGCTCCGGAATAAATATGATAAAGATTACCGGAACAAACACAAAAGGCGAACAAGCTTATTCAGAGCTAGAATTTACTTTAGATAGTATTGATCCGGATTTTAGTTTTACTAAGGAAATTTCTGATTTAATAACTTATCAGATTGGAGTTTATAATCTTCCAACAGATGTCTTTAAAGTTGAGTATTCTGTTGATGATATTAACTCTGTTTGTGTAAAACAGCAAGTTACAGATTATAACTGTGTTTATGATACTAGAATAACTCCTGATGGAAACCACACGATGTTTATATCAGTTTACGATAAGGCCTTAAACAAAAAGAAAAAATCCTTTACATATACTGTAAATAACATTGACGAAGACATGGTTGCGTGTGTAGAGTTAAGAGACGAAATTGCAAACAGATTAAATGCAATTCGCGATAATTTAGAATTATATAGGTCAGTAGATAGATATGAGTTGATTGACCAAAATATCAATGATAAAATGGCAATAGTAAACGCCAAAAGAGGAGAAGGAAACGAAAAATATGCTTCAGAAGATTATGTTGGCGCAAAAGCAGATTATCTATTTGCAACAAATGAGTTAACATTAATTGAAGATATGCTTCCAGATATTATTATTGTAAAATCCACAACTACAAAAACCGGATTTGATGCAAACACTACACTAAACCCAGAAACTATACTTGATGTAAATATTTCAAAAAAGACAAAAGAACTATATGATCAAAACATAATAAGCACAGATAGAAACTTTGAAGTTTTAAAGATTGGAAATCAGAATTTCTTTTCAGTAATTTTAACAATCAATAATACAAGCACAAGTGCAAAAGTAATAACTGTTGTAGAAACAATTCCAAAAAATTTTGCAAATAATGTTTCTAAACTCACTTTTAATAAACAAGTAGAAGTCCTAGTTAAAGATCCTGTAATAAAGCACACATTAACGATTCCTGCAAAATCAAGTGAGAATATAACCTACAGATCCTTAACACCAATAACAGACTTAGATAAAGAAACAAAATATAATGCAATTAAATTTAGTGCGCCATTAATAATTGACGGTAATATTTCGGCAGATAAACTAAAACTACCTAAACAAATAAACATGAACATACTAATTTATTTCTTTTCTATAGTCATAATTATTATAATCTTAATAGTAATAATTACTGCCATAAATAACTTTAGAAACAAAAAAATGGAAGAAATTAAGCCAGAAGCAAAAAAGGTTATGAACGATTATTTGGCAACATCAAAAGAAAAACCAGATTTAGAAAAATTATCAACACCAGATTTACAAAAAAGTGAAACTAGAATCACAGAAGAAAAAAAGCCAGAAGAAAAGCAAGAGAAAGGTGCGTCTGATAAGTTTAATGAAGATTATCAGTATATACTTTCCTCAATAAAAAAAAGATAAATAATGATTAAAGGTTTAGAGACAAGAGTTGTTATTGTTGGTGGCGGTCCAACAGGATTATACTGCGCGTACTTAGTTAAAAGATTTAATCCTAATCTTTTAGTAACTTTAATAGAAAACGACAAAGAGATTGGTGTTCCTGCAGTCTGTACAGGGCATATCTCAATCTATGGTCTAAAGAAATTAAAGCTAACTCCATTTCTAGATATTGATAAAGTCGTAGTCAATAGAATTAGAGGCGCAAAGATACACGGCCCGAATAAAGCAGAACTAGAGCTTAGAACTAAAAAATTTCAAACTGTTGTTCTAGACAGAACTATCTTTGATAAAGAGATAGAAAAGCTTGCAAGAAATGTTGGCGTTGAGATCTTGCTTGGTCATCAGGTTGTAAGTGTTCAAGATGATTCTATTGCGGTTAATATTCTTGAAGAAAATAGAATAATCTATATAGACTATAATTATCTGATAGGCGCAGACGGTCCAAACTCTATTGTTAGAAAAAGTTTTTCAGAAAAACCAAGTACCGAAGAATTTATTTTAACTTATCAAGTAAAAGCAAACGGCGATTTTACAAAAGATATGGTAGACGTATATTTTGGAGACTCTAAAAACTTCTTTGCGTGGATTGTTCCAGAAAGCTACACGATTGCAAGAATTGGTATTGGTGTTTCTTTAGGCACAAACCCAAAAGATGCGCTTTATGATTTTATAGCAAATAGAAATCTTAAACTAACAAACATTAAAGAAGACTGTTCAGGATTAATTCCAATCTCTAAACCACTAAACAGCTATATTGAAAAAAATAAACTACTAATAGGAGACGCTGCTTGTTTTGTTAAAGCTACAACTGGTGGAGGCATAATATTTGGTCTAGCGAGTGCAGAATGTGCAGCAAGAGCAATAACTGAAAGATTAAAGAATTTTAAAAAGATTCAAAACTATAATAAGATTCTAAAATCACAGATTAAAGAATTAAATATACATTATAAATTATACAAATATAAACAACAAAAATCCAATGCAGAATTTGACACCTTACTTTTAAAACTTAAAGACGCCGGAATAGAGAGCTTTCTAAATAACAACGGAAACATAGACTATCCAAGCAGCTTTCTTCCAAAACTAGTTCTCTATCCAAAGTTTTTATTATTCTATAAAGAATTAATAGAGATTATAAAATCTAAATAAAAACAAGCCGATTTAAAGAAATCTCATTAAATTTATTTAAATTCTATTTATAAAAATAACTGTTCAATAAATATATATTTAGTCGACCTTTTTTAGAAGCCCGATGGTGTAGAGGCCAAGCATGCAAGGCTTTGAACCTTGCGACAGGAGTTCGAATCTCTTTCGGGCTATTTTAAAAAGGTCTAAACTGGGAGTGTAGCTTAGCCTGGTTGGAGCACCCGACTGATAATCGGGCGGTCGCAGGTTCGAATCCTGCCTCTCCCACTTTTTTTTAAATCTTTTTCTTCATATATTAATGTAAGAGATAAGGCGAATTTATATGGACGATATTAAAGAACTATTAAACAATGGTTATTACTATGTAGGCCAAAAGAAAAAAGACACCGCAATTCTAATACTACATGGCTTTGCAGCTTCGCCAATTGAGCAAAAGCCACTAGCTGAATTTCTAAAAAAAGATTATGATGTTTTTGCACCAATACTTCCTGGGCACAAGACAAACATAACTGATTTTAGTAAACAGAAATATAAAACTTGGCTTTCCTTTTCAGAAAAGATATATAATAGGCTTTTAGAAGACTATTCCAAAGTTATTCTAATTGGTTTTTCTATGGGCGGAACCATAAGCCTATATCTTTCTACAAAGAAAAAGCCATACAAGTTAATCACACTTTCAGCACCAATTAATTTTTTAGATTCAGATTTTGCAAAAACAATGTTTTCAGGTATTAAAAAAACAAAACTAAGTTTAGGAACAATTGTTAATGAACTTAAAGAGATTTCAAAGAAAGAACCAAATAGTAAGCAATCAGCATCTGAAAGAATTAAATTAGTTATTAATAATATTTACAAAAGAAACAGAAAAGACTTCATAAAATTAAACCACGAGATGCTTGAATATGTTGACACCTATGAAGAGATATCCTCTCAAGCAATACACCAAATATTTTTATTGGTGGGAGAAGTAAGAAAACAAATTTCTAAAGTTAATGCGGATTTACTAATAATACACAGTAAGAAAGACTATCTAATACCAGTCAGTAACTCTAAAGAAATCATGATATCTGTATCTTCAAACAATGTTGAAAGATTGTTATTAGAGGAATCAGGACATCAGATAATGCTTGATGTTGAGCAAGATATAGTTTTTAAAAAAATAAAAGAATTCCTTTCAAGAGAAATCTAGTCATTTAATTTTATCATTAACAAATGAAAGGTTTGGTTTTAGAGTTTCTGTGTTCTTTTCAAAGAGTGCCGTTCCAATAACAAAAGAATCAAACAAGCAAACCACAAAGCCACTAGAGAGAACCTTATAGTTCTTGCTTTCTTTTAGATTAATAACTTTTCCTGAGAAATAATCATTTGCGTGTTCTCTGTTTAGCTCTATGTAATTCTGTGTTATTTGTTCTTTATTAAAAATTCCAAAGCCAAGAGACGATGGAGTATAGTCTTTATAGTTAGAGAACAACTCAATTCCAAAACTAATAGTAAAATTCTGTTTCAGTTGGTTTTCAATAATTCTTCTAGTTTCTTTTGTTTGAAAGATAATAGAAACAGAATGCCCAGAGATTGTAAAAATATAATTATCAAAAAAACAGCTATCAATATCAAATCTGGAATTTAGATAATTTACAAGTTTTCTTCTTGTCTTTTCATCAAGTATTTTTGTCATAGTCTTTTCTAATTTTACAAATAAAAAATCCTTCAATATCGCTTTTGTGTGGCCAGATTTTTATTGCTTTTTTTAAAGTTTCATCAAAGTTCTTGTGCTTGTATTTTGTAAGCCCGAAATCATAATTAAGTCCAGGCACAATTATCTCTTGAATGCTTGCGGTTTTTTCTTTCTTTAAAAGGAAATCAACCACTTCTTCATTTTCTTCTGGTGAAAGCGTGCATGTTGAATAAACTAATATGCCGCCTTGTTTTAATAAAGAAAAGGCATTAGTAATTAGTTTCTTTTGAAGCTCAGATTTAGAGTTTACTTCGCGATAAGACCAAGATTTTAAACTATCTGGTTTTTTTCGTACCATGCCTTCACAAGAGCAAGGAGCATCAAGTAAAATCTTATCAAATTTGTAATTAAAATTTATTTTTGTTGCGTCTCTGCAAGTAATTATGGTGTTTGTCACTCCTAGTCTTTTAATAGTAAATTTTAGAGTCTTTAGTCTTGCCTTATCAATATCATTAGCAATAATTAGTCCTTTGTTATTCATGATTTGAGCAAGTATTCCTGTTTTGTTTCCAGGAGCAGCAGTCAAGTCAAGAACAATATCTGTTTCTTTAGGATTTAAAACAAA
The DNA here is from genome assembly GCA_964526365.1 of uncultured archaeon. Classification (GTDB taxonomy): domain Archaea; phylum Iainarchaeota; class Iainarchaeia; order Iainarchaeales; family CSSED10-239; genus JAKQTP01. Next base: position 1,861 of record CAZGLB010000025.1, on the reverse strand, counting down.
CGCAGGAAGCATAGAAGAAATCTCTTGCATCTGAAACAATCCAATATTTTGTTCTATGGTGTTACCAAGTCCAGAAACTATAGACCTAACAAAATAAGCGTTTTCCAAATATTTTACTTTCTCTAGTTCAATTCCTTGTTCTTTAAAAAAAGAAATATCTTTAGTCTTAAGAGTATTTATAATTAAAGATTTAGTTAATCTTGTCTTACAAGACTCAAAAAAATCAAATGCTTCTTCTTCTCCAAGCAGTGTTTTATATTTCTCAATAAACTCTGTTGGCAAATAAACCTTTTCCATAATAGATAATTTAGTTAATAAATGCATTTAAAGCTAAGGTATTTCTAAGCCAAAGATAAGATATATAAAGTTAATGCCTCCATAAATTTATTATAATAGCTTTTTTTTAAAAATTGATAAACTATGATTACATATATGGCAGCAAAGAAAGACGAAGAACAAGACTATAATCTTGATGACTTTGATTATGATGGAGATGAAAGTATAAAAGAAGAGAAAGAAGACATAGAGACAGAATACACTCCAGAAGACTTTGAAGACGAAGATGAGGAAGAATTTGATTCTGATCATGATTTTGGTGATGATTAAATAATTTTTTTTTAAAACACAAAAATGGTGAAAAACAAAAAATGTATGTAATAAATAACGAAAGTGCAGGTCAAGTCTATAAGATAGATGACGGCGAAGATAAAGACGATGATGACTTTGAAGACTTTGATGAAGAAGACGAATCAGAAGAAGAAGTTGAAGACGAAGAAGACGAAGACTTTGAAGAAGACGATATTGAAGAAGAGGAATAGTTTTATCTATTCCTTATTATTTCTATTTTTAAATTAACTATTTTTTATACTAAAAAATACCTATTTAAAGGCTTCTATGCCTATATATATTATAGACAAAATACTATTTTTATAATAAAAAGAGGGGTCAAAAAATGAGCGCAGAAGATATGGAAAATACAGAAACAAAAGTTGTTGAAGAAGAAATTGTAGAGGCTGTTGAAGATGAAGGCATAGAACTTGATGATAATAAGTTGCCTTTTCCAAATGCTACAGTTGTTAGATTAATGAGAAAAAATCTAGATAAACATAAACAAATAAAAGGCATAGTAAAGAAAGAAATGAATCTATTTTTAGGCAGACTTGTAGAAACAGTTTGTAAGAAAATGAATGCTTATGAATATAGCTCAGTTGATTATGGTATGTTTAAACAAGCAGTAGAGACTTTTGAAAACATACAATCCATAGAACTAGAAAAGATCAGAATAATTAAAAATTTAGAAAAGATAAAAGCAGAATGTGATATCTTAATAGATGATGTTGAAAGAAAATTTCATGAATAAACCATATTAGAAAAAAAGAAGGTGAAATAGATATGGCAGATAATCAAAGTCAAAATACAATGTTCTTACCAGAAGGCTCAAAAAGAGAAAGAGGAAAGGACGCTCAAAGAATGAATATAATGGTTGCTAAAGCCGTAAGTAATGCTGTTAAATCAACACTTGGTCCTAGAGGCATGGATAAGATGCTTGTTGATGATATGGGAAACGTTACAATAAGTAACGACGGTGCAACAATTCTAAAAGAAATGGCAATCGAACATCCAATCGGAAAGATGCTTGTAGAACTTGCAAAAAACCAAGACGACGAAGTTGGCGATGGAACAACAAGTGCAGTTATTATTGCTGGAGGCCTAGTCTCTAAAGCAGAAAATCTTTTAGACGAAAATATACATCCCTCAATAATAATTAAAGGTTACAAGATGGCTGCAGATAAGGCAGTTGAATACTTTAATGAAATTTCTGAAAAAGTTACAATTAGTGATAAAGCAGAACTACTAGATA
>CAZGLB010000024.1:0-9703 GCA_964526365.1 uncultured archaeon | reverse complement strand
ATTAAAAATATTAAAATTATAAATAGCTTTTTTGCAAACATTAATTATTACACCATTTTTTGATTTATGTTTCTTATTTTTTTGATTTATATATCATAAATATTATATATTATATATTTAAAATGTTTGCCTTTTATATATTTTGGAAGAATTATGATTAAAGAACTGGATTTTAATGGAAAACACATAACCATTATTGGTACAGCGCATGTTTCTGCAAAGAACAGAGACCAAGTTAAAGAAATTATACTTAAAAAAAAACCAACAGCTGTGTGCGTGGAACTTGATAGAAATAGACTTTACGGCCTAATGCACCCAGAAAAACAGAAAAAACCAAGATTTTCCCAAATCTTTAAAACAAAAAATAAGTCTGTATTTTTACTAAACTATATCTTAGGAGGACTACAGAAAGATATTGCAAAGAAATTTAATATAACGCCAGGACAAGAAATGCTTTCTGCAATCTCTGGAGCTAAAGAGGTTGGTGCAAGAATATATCTTGTGGACAGAGATATTAATATCACTCTTTCAAAACTGCTTAAAAGACTAACTTTAAAAGAAAAATTTAAGATATTGTTTGGAGGATTATTCATTCCAAAAAAAGAAATTGAAAAAATTGATATTAATAAACTAATGTCAGAGGTTGAAAACGAAGAAGAAAAGTCAGAGATTATTGAAGAAATTATGAAGTTGTTTACTAAAAGATATAAGAAGGTTAAAGAAATACTAATTGATGAAAGAGACGAGTTTATTGCTTATAATCTACAACAGATACCAGAAAAAAATATAATTGTTGTTGTTGGTGCTGGGCACATGGAAGGAATAATTGCTAATCTTTACAAAGAAATAAATCTTAAAAAAATATTAACTATTTAAAATTCCTGTCCTTTATTATGTTTAAGAAAGCACCAAGAGTCTGTATTCGAGGTTTTAAACCAGCTAGTTCTCCATTAACTACAACTCTTCCAAGTTTTATTTCTCTTAATAACTCTAGTTCTGTGTGTGCTTTAGCAATCAAATAGCCACTACCAATCTCATAAGGCGTGTGAGCATCAGAACCTGCTGTTTGTAGTAATCCGTGCTTGTGTGCAAAGTCTTTTGCGATTTCGTTTGATCTGCTTGTTAAGACCCTAGAGTTAAAGGTTTCAATTGCTGGAACAAATCTAGAAATTGGACCGTTGTTTATTAGATAATCAAAGCCTCTAAAGAATCTACCAGTATCAAAGGGGTGAGGAAAAGAAAGAAGTGCAGATTGCGATCTTGCATCATCTACAACATCTAATATATCTGTAGAAGTTATCTTATCATAAGTAAATAACGCTAACAAATGCCCTAGCTTTTTTCCTTCAAAAGTAACATCAATCTCTTGACCAGGCACAAAAACTAAATTGTTTTGTTTGGCAAGTCTTGCAAGCTCTGGCCAGGCTCTAATTGAGTTGTGATCTGTTATTGCAAAGCCGGTAAGTCCTGCTTGCTTTACTTTTCTTATAATTGTTTCTGGCTCGCTTACAGCATCTCTTGAAAATTTTGAATGGATATGTAAATCGAATTTGCAGAAATCACCAGGATAGCTAATTTTTGTTTTTTCAAAATATTCTTTAGCAATCTGTGATTCTGATTTTACTTTTTTTGTTTTTATGGTTTTACTTTTTATTTTATTTTCTGTTTTTGTGATTACTTTATTTTTTTGTTTTGCTTTCTTTGTTACTACAACTTTCTTTATTGTTTTTTTCTTTTTTGTTTTAACCAAAATAATCACCAAATTAATATTACTAAAAATAATAATACCAAAGATGTTTTTAAAGCTTTTGATTTTTTAAGAAATAGTTTAAGACAAGAGAAAACAATACTAATATTCTGTTTCGACCTTCAAGCCAGGTAATAGCATATTTCTCTTGCCTATACCGACCCCGTATTACTCTTCAGGGTTAATTTTTCATTCAGCAATCTTTTCCGACCCCCCCTGGAAGATACCGTTTAATCCTTTTGCTCCGTGTCTAGTTTCCTAGAATTTTATTGGATTAGTTGATCTGTCCAAATTCCAAAATATATGTGTGTCCAGCAGTATATATATACTATTGCTTATTTTGTGTGCTTTTTGGCACACATATTTGCGTTATTGTGTGACTATTTCTCGGGGGTGCTATTAAACCACCACAAAAGAACAGAAATAAACTATTAACTAAAAGAAGTTATATTTAACTAAAGAAAGTTAAATCAAAGAGTAATTAATAAAACATAGATTACAAAATTATAAAGCACGTGCGCAAAGACATTTGGTAGAATATTTCCGGTTTTTTGATAAGCTCTTGCAAGAAAAATCCCAAGAACAAACGCACCAATTATTTCTATTATTGAACCATAAGCGATGTGGCCTAAGGCAAACAAGAGACTTGAAAAAATAACTCCAATCCTTGGTGTTAAAAAGCCTCTAAAGAACCATTCTTCTAAAAACACTCTAACAATAAACAGATAGACGATTACAATTGGAGAATACTTTAGAATTTCTTGACCAACAAGCTGAAGATCAGAAACTCCAAAAAATACAGAAAAGAAACTAAGAGTATAGCTTAAAACAAAAAGTAAAACAAAAATAACTAGTGTGTATTTTATAATGTCTTTAAAAGATTTTTTTGTAAAGCCCTGTAAAACAAAAGCCTTAGAAAAACTACTTACTCTATTTACAAGAAACAAAAAATAGAACGGAATAAAAAATAGAAAAATATCTAAAATGAAATCTTCAGGAATATATAACATAGTTTATCAAAAGAAAAGAATGTTTTATTCAAAAACATTCATTCCGCATTTGCCACAAGCATATCTTGCTTTTCCGTCCTTTGCTTTGTGAAGGCCCATTCTTACGCCTGTTCCGCATTTCGGACACTCTTTTCCTTTTCTATCTACTGTGTCTCCATTAACACTATAGAATTTACTAACTTTTATCTTTACTGTTGGCTTGTGCTTTGTCTTTCCTTTCTTTACACCGCCGCCTTTCTTCTTACCCATTTAATATCACTCCTCTTTCTTTTCAACTTTTTTTTCTTCAAGATCGCCTGTTCTTTTGATCTTGTAGTTTAATTCTAATTCTTTTAAAGCTTTTGAATTATCATAAAGCTTTAGATAAGCAATAACTGATTGTCTACCTGACTCTTGACTTATCTTATCAACAACAAGTAGCTTTTCATCACAGCCAAGCATTGCTGCAACTTTCTTTAAAAGTTCTTTTCTGCTTGGTGTTTTTGGCCCTTTTACTTTTGCAATTATTGCGGTTCTGTGCAATAACTCATTTCTTTGTTTTTCAATTTCTACATTCATAATAATTTCTCCTTTTATCTACTTAATCTTAATGCATATCTGCCTGGTGTTTTAACGTCCATTGCTTTTGATATATCTGAATTTTCTGGGTCAATTATTAGGGCATTACCCTTCCAGAAAGTTGTAAAGGTTGTGTTTCCACAGACTGGACATTCCTTAATTGATGACTTGTCTTCATCAGCAATATCGTCTTCAACAATCTTTCTACATTTTCTACATGCTTTGTATACCATAAACTTTCACCACAATTTTTGTTTCTTTACCGAGGGTTTCTTTTTAAGCTCAAGAAAAATTTATTTTTCTGAGCGCAGAAAAGTTATACTTTTCTTGCGAAAAGCTCTATCACTTCTTTTTCTTTGATCTAGACTTATTATCTGCTTTATCTTCTTTGCCTTTTAAATTTGATTTCTTTATTGTTTTCTTTTCTTTCTTTTCTGCTTTTTGCCATTCTGCTTTTCCTAAACCAAACTGTCTCATGGTTAAACCAATCTTTGTGTCTGCTAGACTTGGCTTTAAACTAACATTAGCAATTCTTGCAATAACTTCGTCTCCCACAATAAGTGTTTGCTTTCTTTCTTTGCCTGAGAATCCTGGAAGCTCAGCATTATATGAATTGAAGTCTTCCATAACTTGTGAGACATGACATAAACCTTCAAATGGACCCATCTTTAGAAATGCACCAAAGTCTGTTGCTTGGCTAACTGTCCCATTAACAATCTCATGTAGTCTTGGAAGATAACTAACAACTGAAAACTTGACTCTAAAAAATACATTTGGGTCTGCAGGAACAATCTCTCCAATATCGTGAGAAATAACTTCTGTAACTGCAACAATTACTCCAATATTCTTGTCAATAACCCCTTCAAAGTCATTACATAGTTGAGCAAGAATAATATCTTTTAGTTCACCAGATAATCTTTGCGGAGCAATACTAACAATCCCCTCTATTGTGTATTTTTTATAACCCATTTTCTTCAGTCTCCTTTTTTTAGTTTAGAAAAACATCATGCAATCTTAATGTTAAAACTTTATTTCCTTTTTTCTTGATTTTTGATTTTAATATTTTATCGTTTGTGTATATTATATATTTATTGCTAAAATATATTAATAAATTATCCACTTTCTTGTATTTCTCTAATAATTCTTTTTTAACTTCTAAAATCTCAAACTTATTTAGTTCTTTTAATTTCTCTATATAGTTTTTTATTGTTTTTAGCTTTTGAGGTTTATCCTTGTAAACTTTTTCTAATTCTTTAATTGATTGGTCAAGCAAGAAAAACTTTCCGTTTGGTAAAACATTTAATGCAAATTCAAAGATGTCTCTTTTTAGTTCGTACATATAAATTAAAACATTTGTATCAATTATGATATTTGCCACTCTATCGAATTTGTGCATATCCTGATAATCTCCAACGTCCTGAAATTAATCTGCTTATTGCTATTGTTTCGTCTTTGTAATAGACTGCTATGTTCTTTAAAGAGATAACAACTGTGTCTCCTTTTATTTTTTTAATTGTTCCTAAGTGTGCTGCTGTTCCAATTATTAGAACAACGTTCTCAGCAATTTTAATATCGTCTTTATTTGATTCTAATAGTCTTTCAATCTTTGTGTATTTTAATTCTAGTTCTTGGCTTAATAATGGTTTTGAGCTTTCTTCACAAATCAACTGGCCAATCATCTTGTCTCCTGCTATATAGAATGGATCAAGAGCTGTTCCAACTGCTATAAGACCACCAGCATGAACTTCTTTAAAAGAAACACCATTTGAGTTTAGAGACTCTACTGTTATCTCTATTGGCTTTGTGATTCCAGGATATAACCATACTTTTTGTTTCTCAGATAATGTTCCACACATTATTGCGCCACCAAGTACTCCGCCTTTTATCTTCTCAATAGGGTTTCCTGGTTTGTTAATATCAAAGGATCTAACAATTCTCATCTTTAGTGGAGCTTTAGTGTCAAGCTCAGGAACTGGTATTGAATCTAATAATGCATAAACTAATGCATCGATGTTTGCATCAAAATGAGCAGAAGTTGGAATGATGGAAACGTGCTTGTATCCTTCATCATCTAAAAACTTTCTAATCTTTTTATAATTTTCCTGTGCTTCTTCTTTTGTTACTAAATCTATTTTATTTTGAGCAACAACTAGATTTTTTATGCCGTGCATCTTTAGTGCTGAAAAATGTTCAATGGTTCTTGGCTGTGGGCATTCTTCATTTGCAGCAACAACAAGTATTGCGCCGTTTAATAGCGTAGCACCTGATAGCATTACTGCCATTAATGTTTCGTGGCCTGGAGCATCAACAAAAGAAACTTTTCTAATCAGTTCTCTTTCTCCATTACAGAGATGACATTTGTTTGTTACGCCATAAGCTTGAAGACCCTGACAAGTCTTACATTTATAGAAACATGCATCAGCATAGCCTAGCTTTATAGATATACCTTGCTTGATTTCATCAGAATGTTTGTCTGTCCAGGTTCCAGTTATCTTTGAAGTAAGTGTAGTTTTACCATGATCAACATGGCCAACCACTCCAATGTTTAGAACTGATTGTACATTTTCTTGCAATTTATTTCACTTTAGTTTTTTTCTTTTTTGCACCGCTTTCTTCTTCTTTTTTCTGTTTTGGAAATCTTTCAAAAAAGCCTGTGGTGTCTCCCTCTGTTATTTTAATATTTACTTGAGCAGTTCCTGCAACAACAACTCTGCCTGCAACTCTTACTCTTCTTCTCTCGCCGTTTCTGTTTGTTCTAAAGCCTATACCTTTTGTGGTTAGTATTTTTTTAGAAGATTCTGAATCAAGCTTTGTGTGCATTGGAAAACCTTGCTTGTCTGAACCGCCGGTAATCTTCCCTTTTAGGCCAGGAGCAATTCCTGATAAATCAACTTCATCATTGATTTTCTTTCCAAGCAAATGCAGTTTTGTTTTTTCATCTGCTTCTGCGTTATAGCTTTTTTTTGTTTTTGGATCTGATAATGTTAATCTCAAATTTCATACACCTCGTTTTATTGATTTTGTTTTCTATAAATTTCTTGTTTAATATTAGAAATCATCTCTTGCTCTTCATTACTTAAATCTCCTTCAAGTAATTCTAGTTTTGAAATCATTTCTAAATTTAATGATACTTCTAGGATATCGCCTTCCTTAAAATCCTTAAGGTAGGTCGCATCTGTAATTGATATTGCAACTTCTAAATCTTTATTTGCAATATCTACTTGTTTACCATCTGTTTGTATTCCTTCTATTGTTCCAATAACGTTTCCGTTAAGTGAAACCTTTGAATTACAAACAAGCCTTCCTTCTAATATCCTTACTCCCACAACTGCTGGCTTACTGCTTCTGAATATAAAGTTTGGAAGTACTTTAAATCTGCAAGGATAGACTATTTCTTTAATTAATTTATCGTGTTCTTTTTTCTTTCGTTTTGTTAGCCAATCTTCGTAATCTTCAATTAATTTATATATGATATTATTTTTAAATATAGGGATTTTTGATTTTGTAATCTCGTCTTCAAACTCTGTTGGTAGCTTAACATTAAATAAAAATAATACTCCTTTTTCTGGGTCCTTTTCATTTAGTATTTTTGCTTCTGTTAAATCTTTGTTTGTAAATTCTCCTATATCTGAGCTTGCTACACAAATTCCTGCATTGTCCAACAATTTGTGTAAAGCTTCAAGTGAGCCTAAAGTGTCTGCCTTAACAAACGCACCAATTGAGCCTTTCTTAAAACAACTATATGATTTTGTTTTTAGGTGTTCGATTGCTTCTTTGTCGCTTGCTGAAACTATTACTGCTCCTGGAAGACAATCTTCGATTCCTGGTGCAATTATTTTAATTCCTGCTGCTGCGCTTATTGAATCAATTTTTTCAAAAGCGCCTTTCTTGTCAATTGCTGTCATGAAGTTTGGTTTTAATATTGTTTTTACTTTTGAAAATTGTATTCCGTTTCTTGTTGGAAACACTATTTCGTCTTTTATCTTTAGACTTCCTTGATAGACAATAACATCAGCAGTTGAACCTATTCCTTTTAGATCTCCAACTTCAAGCACTGCTCCTTGCATATAATCGTTTTCATCAAGAGTTAATTTCTTTCCTAGAAATTTCTGACTTAATACTGAAAGAAACAATATACTTTCAGAAAGCCCCCAGGAATTTGAATTTGATGCTGGAATAATTACTATCTGTTTTGTAAAGTCTGTAACTCTATCAAACCTTTCTGCTTGAAAGCCTTTGTCATATAGTTGCCCAACAATCCTGTAGATTAGTTCGTCTAGCTTTTCTTCAACGTGTTTGCTTTGCTTGTTTAGATTATCTGTAATGTCTTTTCCTTCTTGAAACCAGCCTTGAATCAAATCTACTTTGTTTGCAACAACTATAAATGGAACTTTATACATCTTTAGAATATTGAGTGTTTCAATATCCTGCACTTGTAAGCCTTTGTTAATATCCATAACAAGAACTACTAGATCTGCAAGGCTTCCTCCTCTCTCTCTAAGATTATCGAAAGCATTGTGTCCTGGAGTATCAATAAATAATAATCCTGGAATTAATAGTTCAAAGTTATATTTCTTTGCTAAGTGCCCACTGAATTTATTTATTACTTCAATTGTTATTTCTGTTGCGCCAATGTGTTGTGTAATTTTTCCTACTTCTTTGTCTGCTATACTTGTACCTTTGATGTTATCTAGAAAAGTTGTCTTTCCTGAGTCGATATGGCCCATAACTGTGATTATTGGTTGTCTATACACTATTTTATCACACTTTTAAAAAGATAAAACTTTTTAGGTCGAAAGAATAAAAGAAACTTTATTCTTTTGTAAGTTTCTTTTGATGTCTTTTTTTCTCTAGATGATAGGTATCTGTCCATCTGGTTTTTAGTGGCTTGTATTTCTTTATTAGTTGGTTTTTCTTACATTTACTTGAACAAAAATAACTAACTGTTCCGTCTTTTTTAGCATAGATTATTCCCATGCCTCTTTTTATTTCTTTACCGCAAAATGTACAATTCATTTATTATTCACCTTTTTGCTCGTTTAGCGGCCCCTTATATCTTTTGCTTCAGATTCTGGATTCATTAAGATTAGAACATCTCCTTTCTTTACAAGACCTCTAACATTTCTTTTCTTAATTCTGCCTTTTTCATAGCCATCCAGTATTCTACAAAGAACTTGGGTTGCTTCGCCTCTTGAGCCTGTTCTTCCAACAATTTCAACAATTTCTGCTGGAACTCCTTCTTCTGGCATTTTCAATCAACTCCTTTATTCAACAACTGGTGTTTCTATTTTTTCTTCAACCATTGCTTCTTCTTTTTCTACTGGTTTTTCTTTTTTTTCTGCTGGTTTTTCTTTCTTCTCTACAGGTTTCTTTTCAGCTACTGGTTTTGGTTTATGCTCAGCTGCTGGTTTGTGTTCTGTTTTTGGTTTATCTTCAGATTTTGCAGTTACTCCGCTTATCTCTTCGATCTTTGAAATTAATGCACTAAATTCTTTTTTTAGAACTCCTTCGTCAACAATTGCTATAGCACTTGCTTTTGCATTTATTCCTGCAATCTTTCCAAGTTCTTCTTTTGTTGAAACATAACTGAATGGTATGTTTTTTTCTTTACATATTACTGGAACATGCATTACAATTTCTGCTGGAGAGATATCTTGAGCCATTAATACTAATTTTGCTGTATTTCTCTCAATCATTTTTGTTACTTCATTTATTCCTACCTTAATCTTTCCTGATTTAGATAGTTTAGAAATAACTTCTACTTGAAGACTCTTTAAATCCTCAGGTACACTGAACTTAACATAGTCTGCCATTTTTAAAACCTCCAAAATGTTTGTTTTTTCATCGGCTTTTTTCTTTAGAAAAAAGTATATTTTGTATAATATATTTATGCCTGGAAACCTTTATAAACAGATTCATCTTTTCTTAGTATTTATGAGCCTAAATACTATTAAAACTGCCATAATTGAAGAAGAAAAGAAATCACTTTGTTTAAGAAAACAGATTGGTGCTGTTATTGTAAAGAATGGTAAGATTATTGGTACTGGGCATAATGGAAATTCCCCAAATATCCCTCCCTGTTCAGTTATTGGTTGTGCAAAAGACTATTTTAAGTTTAGGCCAGGATTAAGAAACGAGCTATGCACTGGTATATGTGCAGAGCAAAGAGCAATGATTGATGCCCTTAAGAACGGTTGTGACTTAAAAGACACAGAGCTATATTCAACATATAGTCCATGTGTTTCTTGTTCTAGATATATGATTGAGTTTGGAATAAAGAAAGTGTATTACAAAAAAGAATACAACGATGCATTTGCAAGACAAGTTCAAAAATTAGGAAAAATAGAAAGAGAAAAAATCATCTAAACTTTGGTGGTTTATATTCTGT
>CAZGLB010000023.1:6903-9741 GCA_964526365.1 uncultured archaeon | reverse complement strand
ACACAAAACAAACAAAACCTTTCTTTAGAGGCAGAGAATTCTATTGGTTTGAAACACACAATGTCTTTGAAAGCTATGACGATTCTTATGCACAAGTAATTCAAGATATGCAGATAACAGAAGAGATGCTACATTTAGAACTAGGCATTCCATTTATATTTTTTAAAAGACCACAATGGGATAAGTTTGCAGGAGCAGAAGACACCTTTGCAGCAGACACAATGATGCCAAACGGCAAAGCTTGTCAACTTGCAACCACTCATCTTCTAGGCCAGAAGTTTACAAAAACGTTTAATGTAAGGTTTAGAGATAAAGACGAAGAAACAAAGATTCCATATGGTACTTGCTATGGCCCAGGAATTACAAGAATCTATGGTGGGCTTATAGGAATACATGGAGACAAAAATGGTTTAAGACTACCTTTTGAAGTTTCTCCAATACAGATAATTATAGTTCCTTTATATTTCTCTGGCCAAGATATAGAACAATTAGAAAAACTATGTTTAGAATTTGCAAGCGATCTTGATAAGTTAGGATACAGAGTAAAGATAGACGACAATAAAGAAAAGAAACCAAAAGAGAGATTTTCTTTCTATGAGATGAAAGGCGTGCCAATAAGATTAGAGATTGGGCCAAAAGATATTGAAGAGGCTCAAGTAGTATTATTTAGAAGAGATATAAACACAAAACAAAAAGTTCTTTTCTCAGAGCTATTTGAAGAAATTAAAAAGATATCTACAGAGTTTACAGACAATCTAAGAAGTCAAGCAGATGATGATTTTGAAGAAACAATTTCAACAGCAAGCACAAAAGACGAATTGGTTTTAGAAATTACAAAAGGAAAACTTGTAAGAATTCCATTTTGTTCTCTAGATAGTGATGGCAAAGATTGCTTTGATGAAATAAAAGCAGCAACAGATGGCGGAGAGATAAGAGGCACAAGAATGGATGAGAAAGAAACTCCAGAACTTGAAGAGCAGTGTGTAATCTGCGGTAATAAAGCAAAACATTATGTCTATGTTGCTAGAAGCTATTAATAAAATGTGAAAATTCGTTGTGAACTTTGATGTTATTTCTGAATACTTTGAAAAGCTAAGTAAGACAACCAGTCGTTTAGAGATGACTGAAATTTTAAAACAACTATTTTTAGAAACTTCAAAAGACGAAATTCAAGATTTAATATATTTCTGTCAAGGAACTCTTGGTCCAAAATACAAAACTAAAGAAATAAGTATTGGTCAATCAACATTAATTTCTCTTGTCTCAGAATATCTTTCAATTCCGGAATCCGAAATAAAACAAGAATTTTATTCTCTTGGAGATATCGGTCTAGTTCTTGAAAAAAATCATTCTAAAAGAAAACAATCAACTCTTTTCTATAAACCTTTAGTATTTAGAGAAGTCTTTGAGACCTTTCAAAAGATTGCAGAGACCACAGGAACTGGTTCTACAGAAAAGAAACAACAACTATTCAAATATATTCTTTTTAATTCAAATATTTCTTCTGCAAAATATCTAGTAAGATTTCCAATTTCTTTTAGATTAGGTTTTGGAGATTCTACAATCATTGATGCTCTTGCAAATCTAGCAACAGAAAATCAAGAAGAACAAAAGATTGCAAAAGAAACAATTACAGAAAAATACCAATTGATTTCTGATCTAGGAATGATTGGAAAAATTCTTAAAGAAAAAGGCATTAAAGGCATTGATTCTTTAAAGATAATGCCGTTTATTCCAATCAAGTCTCAGCTTTGTGAAAGAGCAGAAAGCCTAAAGGATATTCATGAGAGATTAAAGGTATTAGCAGTTGATACAAAGATTGATGGTTTCAGACAGCAGATACATAAGAAAGGAAATGAGATTAAGATATTTTCTCGCCAAGAAGAAGACATCACAAAGATGTTTCCAGATATTGTTGAAGCTGTTAGAAAAATACCGCATGATTTTATTATTGATTGTGAATCAATAGCTTATGATTTTGTTAATAAGAAATATCATACCTTTCAAATAACAATAACTAGAAAAAGAAAATACGATATTTCAGAAAAATCAAAAGAATTACCACTTCATCTTAAAGTTTTTGATTGTCTTTATCTTGATGGTAAAGAAATCTATTATCTGCCATTTAGAGAAAGAAGAAAGTTTGTAGAAAAGACTTTTAATTATCCACCATTTGTTACTCCAACAAAGATACTAATTACAAGCAAGCTTGAAGATTTAGAAAAATTCTTTAATAATGCTTTAAAGGAAGGCTTTGAAGGGATAATTGCAAAAGACTTAGAAGCAAGCTACAAAGCAGGCTCTCGTGGGTATTCCTGGATAAAGTTTAAAAAATCCTACAAAGGCAATGAAACACTTGATACCATTGATGCAGTAATTGTTGGTGCATTCTTTGGTCAAGGAAAGAGAACAGACAAAGGCATTGGTGCACTTCTTGTTGCTCTTTATGATAGAGAAGAAGACAGATACTATACAATTGCAAAAATTGGAACTGGCTTAACAGACCAAACACTTCTAGACTTTTCAGAAAAGTTTGAAACTACAAAGCTTGAAACAAAACCAAAAAATGTTATCACAAACATTGAACCAGACTTTTATGTTTATCCAGAGATTGTTATAGAAATCAATTATGATGAAATCACAAAAAGTCCAGTACACACAGCTTGTTTTGACCCAGACACAAAGCAAGGCCTAGCTCTTCGTTTTCCAAGACTTGTTAAAGTTAGAACAGACAAGAATTATCAAGAAACTACAAGTCAAAGAGAACTAGAAAAACTATTTAGAATGCAAGAAAAATAGAGCCGGTTTTTAAAAATTAAAAAAAAGAAAAAGCAATAT
>CAZGLB010000023.1:0-6803 GCA_964526365.1 uncultured archaeon | reverse complement strand
AATGCAAGAAAAATAGAGCCGGTTTTTAAAAATTAAAAAAAAGAAAAAGCAATATTTAGTATTGCGCGCGAGCCCAAATAGTTTTTGGGACTGAAACCACTTTTTCTACCCAAGAAAAATATAATTTTTCTGGGCCCATAAAAATTTACTGATTTTTATTGGGAAAGGGGTTCTAATATTGCTTAATTGCACTCCACAATACTTCATCTTTTGGATTTATTACTATTCCTGATGCTGTAATCTCGCAAGGATGTACTGCTGGAGAATGCTTTGTTCCTCTAAGCTTTCTAACAAATATTGTTCTGTGTGGTGGAATGAAATATAATGCAAAAACACCATCAACAACAAATTCTTCAACACCATAAGCAGAGAAGTCTCTTGCTCCACCAGATGTTTCTGTAGTCATCATTGTTGTACAGTTTAAATCTTTAAGATAATCTCCAAATCTAAATAATAAGTTTCTTAACTTTCCAGTTTCTGTTATCCAACCACCAAACGCAGTTGTAGAATCAACTGTAAGTCTTGTTGCTCCAATGTCTTTAACCATAGAAGAAATAATATCCATTTCCTTATCAACTTGTGCTTCAACGTCTTTTCTTGGGTCAATATGCATTCTATAAATCTTCATAAGATTTTTTTGTTCTAAAGCTTTAATATCCCAATTGAAGTTTTCCATGTTCCAGACAATGTTCTTTAGATTGTCTTCAACAGTAACATAAAGTCCTGGCTCTCCAAACCTTCTTGCGCCTTCATAGATATATGTTGTTGCAAAGATAGTTTTTCCAGAACCACAACCACCAGAAACTAAGACTGTTGCGCCTTCTGGCATACCGCCCTGTATCAATTCATCAAAACCAGTTACACCGGTTGGTATTCTTTTCATTTTTTTACACCTTTTTAATTATTTAATAGTAATTATATTAAGTATAATATATTTAAATACCTATTGTTAATATTATTCTATAGCAATAAAGTTTATTTAAAGAAAGGGGTAAATATGTTTTCAAAGAAAGGCCAGGTATCAATAGAAATATTAATTGTTTTGTCAATTTTAATAATTGCTGGAGTTGTTTTTGGTGTATACTATATTAGTAATTTAAATAAAACAACATCTGATTTAGATGGTAACGAAGTAACAGACGTAACAGACACTTTTAAAGATTCTTTAAATGGTTTTACCGTAGAAATCACTTCTCCTCAAGATAATGCAACATATCAAACTGGAGAGAGAATAAATTTTAGAGTTGGCTTTGGAGATCAGAACGGGACACCAACTTGTTTATGGCAAGGCGCTCCAATTACTGTTACTAGCTGTAATGGTTCTGGCAGTTTTTCAAGTGCAGGAACAAAACAAATAACTGTTATTGCAACAGACGAAAGCGATACTAATGCAACAGATAGCGTGTTAATAACTGTTGTTGCCCCAGCACCATAAAATATAAAAAAGAATAACAATGGAACAACTACTAAATATAATCGATCAACCAAATTGGAAGATAATACTTTATGATCTTGTTAAGTCTAGTGAGATTGATATCTGGAATGTGGATTTGATAAACCTTACAGATCTTTATCTAGAAAAGATAAGAAACCTAAAAGAAGAAAACCTAATAGTTCCTGCTAACGCTTTACTTGCTGCTGCAATACTTCTTAAGCTTAAAACCTATTCTCTAAAACTAACAAATGCAGAAAATCCAGAAGAAGAATTAAAACTATTAACTGAAGATAACTATGTGTTAAGTAACTCAGTTGATCTTAACACACCAATGAGACTAAAAGAAGGGCAAGTAAGCCTAGAGGAATTAATTGATGTTATTGATATCATGATGAATGCTCCAACTAAGAAGAACCTAGAAAGAAAAATTAAAGAAAAAAAAGAAATAGAATTTATTCTTCCAAAAATAACAGTTGATTTCTCAGAAAGAAGCCAAAGTCTTTTAGATGAGATAAGAGCAAATGCAGATAACTACATGATGGTTCTGTTCTCTAGCTTTACAAAACAAGAAAAAGACCCTTACCAAGTTGTTGAAAACTATTTTATTCCATTACTTTTCCTTGTACAAGACAAGAAGATAGATGCTTGGCAAGAAGAGTTCTTCTCAGAGATATTTATTAAAATTTTATAAATCAAGATAAAGAATGACAAAAGAAAAACAAAGCCTTGAGGATATTAAGTGTTCAATTGAAGCAATATTGTTTATGAGTCCTAGAAGCATTCCAATAAAGAAGATTGAAAAAAATTTCTCAGAAATAGACAAAGAAGTTATAAAAATAATATTATCAGATTTAAAAGAAGAATATGAAAGAAGAAACACAGCAATCAAGATTGTAATTGACGAAGATACAATAGAGATGCTTCTTAAACCAGAATTTGCAAAATTTAGTGTGTTTGCAACAGGCAAGCAATTAACAAAATCAGAACTAAAGACTCTAGCATTAATTGCCTTAAACTCTCCAGTTGCCCAATACAAGATAACTAAGAGAAGACCAAACGATCATCTCCCAATATTAAAAGAACTAGGGTTAATACAGGTCTATAAAAAAGGAAGAAGAAATTTTATAGAAACCACAAAAAAGTTTGATATCTTATATAATAAGAAAACAAAGCCAAGCTTTGAGCAAAAGAAAATAAATGAGTGAATTTAAATGAATAAGAAATTAATATTTGTTTTTATATTTTTAATGCTGCTTTCTGTTAATGTTTTTGCATACATTCCAAAAGCACAAATGAAGATTTTTGCAGTAAGTAATTCAAATGTAGGAATGGATGCTAATCTTTTAATTGAGATTAAACCCGGAACTGGAAAGATATATTCAAATGTTAATTCTCAAGTTGGTTCATTAACTCAAGAATCAGAAAGAAATGCAGTTAATGCTGCAGAAAGAGTAGTCTTAGAAACCAAAGGAAAGTATGATTATTTTTTTGAGATACAATCTCAAGCAAGTAGTATTGATGGCCCTTCAGCTGGCGCTGCCATGTCTTTGTTATTAGTTTCTATGCTTAGTGATAAAGATCTTTCAGGAAAGGTAAGCATTACTGGAACAATAACAGAAGATGGTTATGTTGGAGAAGTTGGAGGGATTGGTGCAAAATCTAGAAAGGCTTCAGAAGTTGGAATAAAATTATTTATGATACCGCTTGGCACAAGAAGGCAAGCAATAACTACAGATTCAGGAGAATCTCAGATTGTTGATCTTCCAGAGTATGCTTTAGATAAATGGGATATGAAGATTGTTGAAGTTGAAACAATTGAAGATATTGAAAAGTTTGTAGAGATGGATATTGATGAGATTGATATTAATGCGACAAAAGAAGCATCACAAGAAGAATATATTCCTTCAGAGATTGAGTATTCAGATGCTTTACTACCAATGAGGGCTTTAGTTAATAAATATCTAGTTGATGCTAACGATGTTTTAAAAAGAACAGAAGGAAGCATTAGTGATAGTAAGATTAAAGATAGTTCTATTGTTCAAAGTCTATTATCTTTAGTTGATTATTCAAAAGAATCAATCAAAAGAGCAGAGAACTATTCTAAAGGCAACTATCTATACACTGCAGCAAATGAAGCATTCTTAGCAAAGATTTATTTAATTGCAATTGAAGAAGTAGTAAATAATCCTTCAATTCTTACAGAAGGTTCTACAGTCTATAATCTAAGGCTAAAAGATATAGAAGACAGAATCACACAAACAGAAGAAAAATTAAAATCATGTTCTTTGAATAAACTAGAATGGTGTGTAAGTTCAAAGCAAAGACTAGTGTGGGCAACAAACAAGATAAAGGAAATAAAGTCTTCAAGTAATTCTGGTTCACAACTAGACAAGATTATGGATTATAGTTATGCTCTTGGTTGGATAGAAATCTCTAATGATTTCTTGAATGCAGGGCTAGAAAGCGATACTCCTGCGTTTGTAGAAACCACAGATTTTAGATTATTAGCTCAGCAATATATTGTTGATGTTGAAAACGAAATAGTTTTAGTAAGTGAATCTATTGCTTCTGATGACGATATTAAGAGAAGATTAAATGCAGCAAAGACAGACTATGAGAAAGGCTGGTATGTTACTGCGCTTTATGATGCAGCTTCAGCAAAAGCAGTCTTAAGTTCAAGAAAAGAAACAGAGCAAGAGAACTTTGACGAAAACATTTTTATTTCTAAATACAATAGCATGAGTTTTTTAAACACTGAACAAAATAGAGAAAGCAAAACAAACATCTGGTCAAAGATGTATTATGATCATGCAACCTACTACTATAAGAGTTATCAATATTATAAAAACAAGAACACTACAAAAGCACAAGGCTATATAAAAACAGCAAACTCCATTATCAATCTTTCAAAAGAGTTGTATGATATTGAAACTAAAGTTTTAGATTATTATAATAAAGGAAACATCGTTGTAGAAATTGTTGATTCAAACAAGAAATCCAATTCTGAAACAAACACCAGTACAAAGAAAATAAACGAATCACAGAACGTGTATGTTTATTCTAATAATTCTAAAGAAACAAAAATATTTTTTGTAATAGCAATCGGGCTATTCTTGATGATTATTGCGATTGTTGTAGATAACGAAATTAGAAGAAACAGCAGGCATCAAAAGATACAAGCTTTGCTTCTAGAGCTAGAAAAGAAGCTTATTGATGGGCACATTAGTAAATTCACTTATGAGGACATGAAAAAAAGTTATCTTAAAGAACTAAAGGAAATTGAAGAAAGAAATCAAAATCCAAGATTAAAAAGATATCAAGAAGAAAAGCAAAAAGTCGAAGAAGAAAAAATCCAAAAAGAAAAAGAAGAAACAAAAAAGCCAAAGCCAGCAAAGAAACCAGTTGCAAAAAAGAAAAAATAATTTTATTATTTCTTAACTCTTAAATCCATAACTATCTGCACAATTGAAGGAGAGTAACTTCTTATAATTCTTTTATTCACTATTTCTAGGACAACCTTGTTCTCTTTTGCAATTTCCTCAACTTCTTTTTCAGTCTCTGTGTAAGGGTCGTCTTTAGGTACAAACTTGTAGATATGAATCAGTCCTTTGTCTTTTGCAGAAAAGATTGCAGAATCCAAAAACAGTTCTGCAGACTTAGGTAGAGGCATAATTACTCTATCAAAATAGTCTGGATATTTTTGTGCCTCAATTTTTACATCTCCAAGCACAGGTTTAACCACTTCTTCAACGTGGTTTAATTTAATATTTTCAATCAAATATTTAACTGCTAAATCGTTAAGTTCAATAGCCACAATTTCTTTAACTTCTTTGTTTTTTGCAATCGCTAGCGCAAATGGCCCAGCACCTGCAAAGAAAACTCCAATTGTTTCTCCAGTTTCCACTAAAGAAACAATTCTTCTTCTTTCTTCTGAAAGTCTTGTGGAGCAAAAAACCTTTTCAACATCAATCTTAACTCTACAGCCGTTTTCTTTAATTATTGTAACTCTTGTATCAACACCATAAACTAATTCCATATCTTGTGTTCTATATGTGCCTTTATGTTCTCCAATCTTATTAAGAACTGTTTTTGCGTTTTTGTGTAATTTAAGTAATGCTTTTCCAATAGCAGGATATAATGTAATTAATTCCTTGTCAATTCCAATAATAATTATGTCTCCTACAATATCATAGGCGCTGTTAATTTGTAAAATACTTTCAGGAGTAACTCCTTCTTCTAAAAGCAGATCTTTAAAGCTTTTTTTAATATTTTTTTGTTTTTCTAGTTCTTCTTCCATTGCAAATTCCTTAAATTCAGGCGTAATCTTAAGAACTGGTATTATTACGTCCTTTTCAGTTCTTCTAATCTTATAGCTATTATCAAGATTATTTTCTTCTCTTAGTTTAGCAATTACGTCTTGTGCTTTAGTTTTTGCAATTTTTAGGGTTAACATTTCAAATTCACAAAAAAATCCATAGTGTCATTTTATATATAATTAAAAATCTAAAATAATTTAAATGGAGCATATTTTAGAGTATTTTGTAGGGGGAGGATATAATCTAGTAAATACTACAGTCTATGCGGCAGTAGTGTTTCTGGGTTACTATCTGTTTTACAAGGCAATCAAAAAATATGTTCCATTTTGTAGAATTGACAAGCACTTCCTTTGGGGCGTGCTTGTCTTTGTATTCCTTGGTGCGCTCTTAAGAATACTTGAGCAGAACTATACAGGCGTGTGGTTAATAGAGTCCTCCAATTCCCCTTTAAAAATTGGTTTTTATTTTCACACGCCTGGTTGGCTGATTCTTCTTTCGTTTGTTTTTCTTGTTTCATTTTTGCTTTCAATAATTCTTTTTAAAGAAAAATATTACAAGTTATTAATTCCAATTGGTGTTTGTCTATCTTTGCCACTTTTAGTTTATGAAATATTACACATAAAACATCTTCTTGTTCTTCTTGTAACTCTTTTAGCAATCACAATAATTTATTTTATAATACAATTCTTTGTAAAATTTAAAACTCTAGAAGACAAATTAGTAATTCTAAGCCAAGTAACTGATTTTTCTGCAACCCTGTCAGGAATCTTTTTCTTTTCCAATCTTTTATATGAGCAGCATCCTCTTTCTAGAGCAGTAATTGGTTATTTTCCAATTCTTTATCCTCTACTAAAGCTATTTTTTGCATTTCTGTTTATTTTTATAGTAAACAAAGCAATAAAAGACTCAGAAGAAAGGCTATACACCAAGCTTTTAATCATAATTCTTGGTTTTTTAACAGGTACTAGAGACCTTTTAACTATTAGTCTTTTAGTTTAAGCAAATCCTTTATAAACATTTTTGTTAAGAAATATATTATAGAGCCGGTTTCG
>CAZGLB010000022.1:0-9747 GCA_964526365.1 uncultured archaeon | reverse complement strand
GCTATTGTTCATAGAGGTCTGCTTTAGATAATACCCTACAAGAAGAGCCGCAAGAACAACGATTCCAACAATTAGTAATACTTCTAAACTTACTTGGGCTTTTTTGTCCTTAAATAATCTTTTTAATTTCATATTCACACCCCTGTTAACATTCCAGTAACTATTGATTGAGATACTGTATATATTATAAAGGAAATAATAGTCATTAACGGAAAGACAACAATCGCATTTGTAAAATTCCCTTGCCTCATTAGACTAATAATTATTGCTGCTGCCGCAATTTCTATTAACAAATAGATATCTAATAACATAGACATCGCCTTTTGAGTTGCTGTTGCTGCAACTAACGCTTCTGCTGTTGCAACGCCTGCATTAGCAGAGATGTCTGTAAGAAACATCGTAATGACGTTAGTTAACCCAAAAATGAATGGAGCTATAACTCCGCCTGCTGCAAATATAAAAATAACTTGAAGCATGGTCTTTGTTACTCTTTCTTTCTTTATCCTAAACATCTGTTTTGTGTCATTTGCAATTTCTTCAAGAACTTCTGCTAATTGAGCACCGGTCTTTAAACATTCGTTAATTAAAGTTATAGTTCTTCTTACAATCTTTGATTCGATTCTTAATGCCATGTGATCTAAAGACTGAGCCATAGTGTCTCCCATCTCTAGCCTTCTAATAACTTCATCAAATTCTTTAGAAAGCGGACCAAAGTCTGCAGAGCTTGCTTCACGAAGAGCATAATCTAAAGACGAACCAGACTTCATAGTGTCTGCCACAAGCCTTAAAGCATCTGGCCAATACTTCTCAATTTCTTCTAGATTCTTATTATACTTATAATATGGATAACCGACCCCTAAATCTAGAATTATTGCAAAAACCAAAATTCCTACTCTACTATCTAAAAAAAAGAAAGCAACCCCAAATATTATTGCAATTAATAATATTAATGAAATCCAATATGCACTTTTCATTTTGATTTTCATGGAATAAAGATAGATCTGGTATCTGTCTAGTATTGCTGAAAGTTTTGACATTTTTTTTAATCACACTTTTGGTTCTATCATCTTAATATAATATGAAATAAATACAAATATTGCAGGCATTACTACAACATAAACTATTGTAAGTAACATTGGAGTTAATACTCCTGGTAAAAACTGCGCACCGTTCTGCCCAATCGGCGCATTAGCTATCGAACTTAATATTGCAAGAAATACAGGTAGAACTATTGCAACAAAAATAAATATAATACCAAAGAAATTCATTTTTTCTCCAAATTGTCTTGATGCTTCTAACAAATCAAAAGCAACAGTGTCTGCAACACTATCAATACTTTGAGAAAGATTACCTCCTGCATTTAAGGTTCTAACTATATGAAAGATTGCAATATTAAAACTTTTAGATTGACTTCTTAAAGCCATGTGCCTTAAAGCAGTTTTTGTGTCTGTTCCGTTTTCAATCTCATTAATGGTTCTTGACATCTCTTGAGATAATACTCCATAATCGTTCTTTGCAACAGACTGCAAAGTCTTATACAGACCAATACCTGCCTGTAACTCTGTAGATATGTGCCTTAGAACATATGGCAGTTCAGTATCAATAAGCACTCCGCGTAGTCTTGCTTTATTCAGTGGCACAAGATATGCAAAGCCAACAAGAGAAATTAAGAAAATAAAAACCATTATAAATGGCCACACAACTAAAAATAAAGGATTAATAATTGCAATAATACCAAGAGTTAATATTCCAAGAAACAAAGTAACTAATAAAGAATAAATTACAGAAAGAACAAGATGTTGAACAAGAGTTCTTTTAATATCTGCAGAATATAAATAGAATGCAATCTTTCTACCAATACTTTTCTTAATTATGGATTTAACAATAGAATTGATTAGACCAGGAACTAACTTATAGATTTTAACTGCTCCTTTATCCAGATCAGATTGCGAATTCTCCAATAGCTTTGCTTCAGTATCAACATTAAGTTTTGCAAGCTTACCTTCTGAAATTATATCTCTTAATTCTTTTAAATGCCCTTCAGAGACATTACCTGAAATGCCTTTTATTCTATCTCTGTCTTTTAATTTTGAAACTATATTTTGTACTGCTTCAAGATCCACTTTTTGTTTTGCGGACTCATCTTTATCCATTTCTTTTTTAAGAATATTTAATCTCTTATCTTCTTCTGGCATTTGATCACTTTATTCTTTTTTGTTTTCATTAGTGTATACTTCTTGAACCACTTTTGAAACATCATTGATTGACCTTATATTCTTTTTAACTAAATCATTTATAAGTGTTATCCTTTCTTCTAAAATTCTTTTTAGATCAGCATCTCCGTATTTTGTATAGGTTTTTATGATATCAAAGAACCTTATAGGTTCAGTTGTTCTTTCAAGAGTATCAGTTTGTGGATTCCATCTAAAGATAATATTTGCTTTTGGACTATTCTCAAATACTCCAGAAATTTCAGCAATCTCTACAATTCTTCTTACTAATCCTCTTGAAGTATTCATTCTTTTTTCAACAACAATAAAGTCTAGACCTGCAAGCATTAGCATTGGAACATCCATTGGTGGAGAAGTTATTCTTACAAGTGTTTCTCTTGCAGAGTTTGCGTGGATCGTACCCATACAACCATCGTGACCAGTGTTCATTGCAGTAAACAATGTACTTGCTTCTGCGTGTCTAATTTCACCTACAATTATTCTGTCTGGTCTCATTCTTAAAGTGTTTTTAACAAGTATATCAAGAGTTAATTCTCCTGTGCCCTCTAAGCCTGGAGGCTTTCCTTCAAAACGTATTATATGTTTAATTGGTAATTTCAGTTCTGCTGTGTCTTCAATTGTTAGAACTCTACTAGAATCTGGAATAAAGTTTGCTAGAACATTTAAAAGCGTGGTTTTTCCAGAACCAGTACCACCAGATATTAGAATATTTGCTGGTTTTGCGCCAAGCCCTTCAACAACACACCAAAGAAATGCTGCAACTTCTAAATTTATAGTCCCAAAGTTTACTAGATCGACTATTGTGTAAGGGTCCTCTCTAAATTTTCTAATAGTTATTGTTGAACCATCGATTGAAGCAGGAGGTATTGTGGCGTTCACACGAGAGCCGTCTGGAAGTCTAGCATCAAGTAAAGGATTAGAGATATCTACTCTTCTTCCAAGAATTCTTGCAATCTTATCAATGATGTCTTGTATCTCATCGTCTGAATAGAAAATTATATTAGTATAAACCATTCCATAATCTCTGTGATAAACATACACTGGCTTTTTTGGGCCAATTATCATAATTTCTTCAAGCTTACTATCATGTATCAAACTATCAATAACTCCATAACCAACCATTTCTGTAACAACTGCTTTAGCATAGAAATCAAAAAGGTGTTTTGGAACATTAATCTCTGGAGCGTTTTCTAAAATTTCTAGAATTTTTTGATAATATATATTTTGTCTTTGCTTTGGATCTCTTATCTTATATGGGTCTGTAGAAACAAGCCTTGTTGTTGCTTCCTTTAAAGTATTAATTATTAATTTTTGGCTTGGAGAAGGCTTTGGAATATTTGTTTTATAGTATAATAGTGGTTCGTCTGGAACTCTATAAACTTCTATATCATCATACTTAATAACCAGTTTACCTGTAGTCTCCCATTTTGAGATTAAAGAATCTGCTTCTTTCTCGTCTTTAATATCCCCCATTAGATTCTTTAAAGACTCTGGAGAACGCAAATCTTTTGATTTTTCTAAATCTCGAGTTTGTGTGCTAAACGCATCTTTAAGGCTATCAAGCTTTGGTTGCATTTTCTGCTCAGAACTATCTACTGGTATTGGTTTAATCTC
The DNA here is from genome assembly GCA_964526365.1 of uncultured archaeon. GTDB lineage: Archaea > Iainarchaeota > Iainarchaeia > Iainarchaeales > CSSED10-239 > JAKQTP01. The sequence goes on along the minus strand of CAZGLB010000022.1, from coordinate 5,902 downwards.
TGTTTTGGTTTTTGTGTCTGCTATTGACATGTTTGGCTCTGGTTTTTTCTCTTCAACTTTTTTATTTTCTTTTTCCAGATTTTTAGCCATCTGTGCCTTTAACTCATCTAGATAGGATAGGTTTGCCAAATTATTTTTCACCGTTTTTTTATTCTAATAATATTATTTGAGACAATAGCGCTTCTAATTGTATTCTGTCATTTGCGCCTTGCACTAATCTATAATTATATTCTGCAATTTTGTCTATAATTTTTAACTTTTTAGTAATGTCTATCTTTGAATCAGGATAGACAATTATTTTTTTATAGATATGATTTATGATGTCTTCCCCTGAAAGCCCGTGATCAAACAATAAAGTTTCTAGAGTTGTTCGTGCCTTTAAGAAATCCTTTGAAAGACAAGCTTCTATAAGATTATTAATATCTTGTGGCTGAGCAGAGTTTGAAACAACATAGATGTCTTTTTCTTTTATGTCCTCTGTAGTTGACGCTGCTGTCTGTAAGAGATTGATTGCTGTTCTTAAATCTCCTTCACAAACCTCGTTAATTGCTTCTATTGCTGATTTTTCAATTTTTATTTTTTCTTCTTTAACAATGTATTCAATTCTATCTCTTATGTCTTCTTTTGTTAAAGGCTTAAACTTGAATAACGCACATCTGCTTTGTATTGGCGGTATTAATTTTGAAGAATAGTTTGCATTAAGAATAAATCTAACTGTGTTAGTGTATTTCTCCATGGTCCTTCTTAAAGCCTGTTGAGCCTCAGGAGTCAAGGCATCTGCTTCATCTAAAAATATTATTTTAAAATTTGAAGTTAGAGCTATAGTTCTTGCAAAGTCCTTTATTGCACCTCTGACAACCCCTATCCCTCTTTCATCACTTGCATTAAATTCTAGAAAGTCTTGAGAATAACCGTCTTTAAATATCTCTTTTGCTAGGGCTATTGCGCAGCAGGTCTTTCCAACGCCTGGAGGCCCTGCAAATAACATGTTTGGTATGGATTTTTTCTCCACATATTTCTTAAGCTTAGATACCACGTGCTTTTGGCCAGAAATATCATCAAGCCTCTGAGGCCTATACTTCTCTGTCCATGGTGCTGAGGCCGCAATCATATTTACTCTTATCCTATATTATATATTATCTAACTATTTTAATTGTCTAACAACTTGTTTTTAAATATATTCTTTTAATTTTCTAAACCCTTTAAAACTCTTTTGGGACTTAGTATATTTATTAATAAATTGTGATTTTATGAAAAAGACCTTAAAAATCGTTTTATATTTTATATTTGCATATATTTTAGCACAAGCATTATTCTATTTGCTTTCAAAAGATAATTTCTTTACTTCGCCAATGTATATATTACTACCAATCTTTGCTTTCATTTCTATGCTTGTCTTTACGCCAATAATTAAAGAATATACAAAATGGAACGAGTGGACGATTTTTGGCTTGTTTATAGTTATTGGAATTATTTGCTATGCTTTGGTGGTTTGGATATTTGCTTATGAAGTCTATAAGGTGCTTAATCAAATGGCTTTGCCAAAAGACCTAGAGATTTGGAAGCAGCTTACAAGCTCTGCGTTCTTAGGCTTTATAGTTTCTGGAGCAATTGGAATTATTGCTGCCAAGAAGAAGTAATATGAAAACTATTTTTATTAAGACCTTTGGCTGCACTCTAAATCAAAGAGACAGCCAGGATATTTCTTTCGGGATTTTAGAAAGTAAATCTGAGGGCTTTGCAGACATTATTGTAATTAATACTTGCGGAGTAAAAGAACAGACAGAAACAAAAATATACAAATATGTTACTGACAATATTGATATTTTAAAAACCAAAAATACGATCTTGACCGGCTGCCTTCTAGATATTGATTCTGAAAAATTAAAAACACTTTTACCAAAAGCAAAAATGTTTGGAATAAAAGACAAACAAAAGTTAATTGCTTATCTTGATAAATACAGAAACAAAAAAACAAAAGAAAAGAAAATAGAAATAACAAAAACCATAATTATTGCAAACGGCTGTCTTGGCAACTGCGCTTATTGTGCAGTTAAGTTTGCAAGAGGAAGGCTAAAAAGTAAAAGCATTACAGATATTAAAAACGAAATTACAGAAGCAGTAAACAACGGCGCAAAAGAAATACTTCTGACAGCTCAAGATACCGGTTGTTACGGCCTAGACATTAATAGCGACATTTCTAAACTTTTAAAAGCGATTGTTGCAATGCCTGAAGAATTTAAAATAAGGCTTGGCATGGGTAACCCCCAGCATTTTAAAAAATACAAAAAAGAAATTTCTGAAATCCTAAAATCAGAAAAGATGTATAAATTTTTACATGTGCCTATACAAAGTGGCAGCGATAAGGTTTTAAAAAAAATGAATAGATACTATACTAAAAAAGAATATACGGATTTGATTTCTTACTTAAAAAAGAACATTTCGAATTTAACTCTTTCAACAGACATTATTGTGGGCTTTCCTACAGAAACAGAAAAGGACTTTTTAGAAACTTTAGAAATTATTAAAAAATGTAAATTTGATATAGTTAATATTTCTAGGTTTGGAAAAAGAAAAGGCATTGAAGCAAATAATTACAAAGACTTGCATGGCAGAATAAAAAAAGAAAGATCTAGAATTGTTACAGAAATTTGCTCAAAAATTGCTTTAGAGAATAATCAAAAGCTTGTAGGAAAAACAAAAGAAGTAATAATAACAGAACTTGGAAAGAACAACCAAATGATTGCTAGAACTAAAGAATATAAGCAAGTAATTTTTGAAAAAACAGACCAAAAACTTGGAGATATTCTAAAATTGAAAATAATTGATGCAAAACCAGGATATTTGCTTGGAAAGCGTATTTCTTAGAAAAGTTAATTATTTAAAAAGAATTCTATTAATATATTATATAAACTAAGTATAATTATATTAAATATTAGAAAAATTAAATGTGAAATTACTATGAGTATGGATATTGCAGTTGCTTTTAAGAAATATTTAAAAAACATCAAGCTTGTATTTGCTACAACCTTATTATTGATATTTACTTTATTTTTGGTAAGCCCATTATTTAGCCTTTCAAGCGGAAGCCTAAATCTTACTTATGATCTTCTTAATCAAGATCCATTAATCATAATTTTAACATTAGTTGCATTTATTGCAATAGTGTTTGCTTACACGCTTTTACAAACCATAATTGTTTACAAGATGGGAAGAGAATATAATTTTGAGAACAAATATTCTAGAGAAATTAAAAAACCATTTATAGAATTATTAAAATTTAATGTGTCTTTCTTCTTATTAATTTATATCGCATTGTGCTTTCTATTTGATGTTGGGTTTGTGAATAATTTGTTTGTTAATATTATATTATTAATAATTACTTTGTTATTCTGGTTTATACCACAAATCATAATTATGGAAAAACAAAGCGCAGAATATGCATTAGTATTAAATATAAATTACATAAAAAAGAAATGGGTGTTTTTCATATATCTTTTCTTAACGGCTTTTATCTTGATGCTTCTAACTTACATTATTGATGTGTTGTTTGGCGGACTAGTTGGGCCAATAATTTCCATGTTGTTCTTTGTAATGTTTGTTATACCTTTTATTGAGATATTAAAAACAGAAGTGTATCTTAATAAATACGATTTATTAAAACCATTTAAATAATTTAAAAAGAGAAAATAATCATGCAAGTAATTGATAAGATTGATAAATACATAATTGAGCAGTTAGCAGCAAACGGCAGAGTATCCTTTGCTAATATCGCAAAAGACATTAATCTTACAGACGTTGCAATTAAAAAAAGACTAGACAGATTAATGCAAAGAGGAATCATAAAGGCAATTACTGCAGAAATTGATTATGAAATACTTGGATTTAATGAAAAAGTTGAAATATTAATTACTATTGACCCATCAAAGCAAAACGAAATAATAAAAAAGCTAAACGAGATGGAAGATATTAAAGAGGTTGTAGAAGTTACTGGAGAATATAATGTGCTTGCAAGAGTTATGGCGCTTGACAAGGGCGATCTAAAGACTTTACTTGACAGCATATTTAAGATTGATGGAATAACAAAAGTAAGTATTCTTACAATACTTAAAGAACACAAGAATAGTAAGAACCTACCAAGAAAGATTCTACAAACTACTTTCTGATTGAAGAAAATGCACTTAATAATCTCAGAGAAAGCAATTGCAGGAAAAAGACTTGCAAGCATTCTCTCAAAAAACAATTTCACAACAATTGTGGAAAATGGAGTCAACTGCTTTTCCTTTGACTGGGACGGAAAAGACGCACTTGTCATACCATTAAGAGGGCACATAAATACTGTTGATTTTGTTGGAGACAATAACTATTGGAATATCTATGCTCTTGATCTTTTGGCAGATAAAGAATTGGCGTATCTACAAGTAGAAAAAGCAATTATTTCTTGCCTTAAAAAGAAAAGAGACAAATTAGATAATATTATTGTTGCAACAGATGCTGATAGAGAAGGAGAAGCAATTGGAGTTGAAGCTTACAATTACGTTATTGAAAATAATAAAAACACAAAACTACAAAGAGCATATTTTAGTGCATTAACTGAAAAAGAAATTATTGATTCATTTAAAAACCTAAGAAAAGTAGATTTTAATTATGCAGACTCTGTTTTTGCAAGACAAGAAGTTGATCTCTTGTGGGGCGCAATACTAACAAGATATCTTTCTGTGGTTTCCAATAGAAAGGGTAAGCTTTTTATCTCTGCAGGAAGAGTTCAAACCCCTTTATTAAATTTTATAGTAGAAAGAGAACTAGAAAGACAGAAGTTTGTGCCAGAGAAATATATAGAAATACTTGCTAATTTTGAAAAAGACAAAATTAAATTTTCAGGAAGCCACAAAGACGGAAAGTTCTTTGATCTTGAGAAAGGCAAAAAGATTTTTGAAAGTATTAAAAATGAAAAGGCCGGAATTGTTAAAGGCATTTCAAAAAAAGAAAAAACCCTTAATCGCCCAGAACCATTTAATACTACTAGCTTTCTTAGAGCAGCGTCTTCAGTCTTTGGAATAAGCACTAATCAAGCAATGAATATTGCTGAAACGCTTTATCAGCAGGGACTACTAAGTTATCCAAGAACAGATAACACCGTGTATCCTGCAAGCATTAATCTTAAAGAAATAGTTGAACTAGTATCTCAAGATAAAGACTATAAAGATGTGGCAAAAGAAATACTTTCTAAACCACTACGTCCTTCGCGTGGAGAAAAAGAAACAACAGATCATCCGCCAATCTATCCTGTGGGTTATTCCAATAAACTTGCTGGTGGAGAAAAAAAGATTTATGATCTTGTTGTTAGAAGGTTTCTTGCAACACTTTACAAAGACGCAAAGACAGAAAATATTTCTGCAATAATCGATATTAAAAAAGAGCCATTTATTGTTAATGGCCAAACTATACTTGAACCAGGCTGGAAAAAAATATATTATTTCTCTAAACTTAACGAAACCATTTTGCCGGATTTAAAAAAAGAAGATATTGTTCCAATCTTAGAAATTATTCAAGACAACAAAGAAACAACTCCACCAAGCCACTATACAGAATCTGGGCTTCTTAAATTAATGGAAGAACAAAATCTTGGAACTAAATCCACAAGGCCAGTAATAATTAAGAAATTAAGAGACAGAGGGTATATTCAAGGAACAAAAAGTATATCTGCTACAAACATTGCAATTGCGGTTTGTTCTGTTCTTAATAAACACTGCGAATTAATAACTCAACCAAAATTAACAGCAAACATTGAAGACGAGATGGAACAAGTTGCTGCAGGAAAAAAGAAAAAACCAGAAGTTGTTAATCAAACAAGAGTAATACTTAAAGATATTATAAAAATACTGGTTGCAGAAAAAAACGA
>CAZGLB010000021.1:0-9887 GCA_964526365.1 uncultured archaeon | reverse complement strand
ATCAGCATATAAGAAACGGAATAAAATTCTGGTTAAACCACTCAGAGCTTTACAAGGAAATAAAGACACAAAAAAAAATTACTGATTTTTTCAAATTATAAAAACAGAATAAAACCTAAAATACAAAATATCACTTCAACAAGAAGGATGCTTGTAGTTACTTGCTTTTCTGTAAATCTTCTTTTAAAAATGGTTGGAAGAAACATCATTATGTGTGTCCAAGAATAAATGCGTTTGTATGGCATCTTTAATGTCCCATCCTTTTGAAGATTTCCAAGACTTCTTACTTTTAGTTTACCGCGTAATTTTAAAAGAATCTCTATGCCCCAAGGAATAAAAATAAATAATGCAAAGCTTTCAATATTTCCAATAATTGCAATGCTTGCAAAGGTTGCTCCAAAAAGATATGTTAAGGAGTCTCCTGGAAGCATCTTTGCAGGACACCAATTGTTTAATAGATAAGGAATAACTGCAGCAAAAGCTAAAAAAGCAATAATTGCAGCTTCTGTTCTACCATTAATAATTGAAAATATCGCAAGAGACAAAGTGACTATTGCCATTAGCCCGCCTTCAAGGCCATTAACTCCTGCAAGCATATTTGTGGAGTTGGTAATAACTACAAACATTGCAGGAACAATAATTAAAGCATAAAATATTCCAAAATCAATTGTGCCAATCAAAGGTATTGCCATTGTGCTGTCTCCAGCCATGATTGCCACAAGTGGTATTGCTGCAAACATTGTTAATAACGGCTTTAACCATTGTGGAAGACCAACTCTAATTTCTAAATCTCCATAAATGTTTTTTACTGGTTCTTTACTAACATTAAGATCATCAAAAAAACCAATTAGCGTTGCAAGTAATATCGAAAGAGTTGTTGCAATTAATAACGTAGTATTAACTGGAAAATAAAAAGCAGAAAGTAAAATAAAAAACATAATGCCAATTAAAAAACCAAAAAATACCGGAATGCCACCAGACTGTGGAAGAGTTGGTTTTTCTTTCTTTTGTTGATCAACAGCAATTATGCCTCTTGTCACAAAGAATTTCTTAAATTGGGTAATTGTAAAAAGAGAAATAAAAAAAGAAATTAAAAAACTAAATATTAAGATTACATAATTCATAATTTTCTTAGTTTAGTTTTTCCTTATTTACCTTATAGACTCTTGTGTCTCCTGAAGAGTATGCTAATTCTAAGAATGGCTCAAGAGTTTTATCTTCAAAGACCACTCTTGCAAATGTTGTTTTATTGATTGCAGCATTTAATAAATATATCTGAGAATTGTCTTTTGCTCTATAAACATACACAGGTGTATTTTGCATTAACTCATCTGGAGTTGTGTGATAGTCTGTTTTAATTTTTAACATGTTCTCTTCTGTTAGGATATTTCCTTGACAATTATAGCTTACTGCGCCAGTTAAGGGCGTTGTTTTCTTTGAGCAAGGCAGAGAAAAGCCGTAATATTTTGTAACCTTTGGATCCTGGAAGTTTGTTGTCCAGTAACCATAGATTGCAAAGGAAGACATTCTTGTGACATATGAAGTTTCAACCATTAAATAGTCTGCATCATATTTCTTTAATATTTCTTTTGAAGAATTGATATCTTCAGAAATCATAAACATTCCAAAATCACTTGTTGCTTCTCCACTAGCGTTTGTGTTATCTGTGCTTACTTTTCTTTCAGAGAAATATGCAATCCAGTGACCATAATCCCACCAGTTAAATATCTTTGAATCTTCTGAGGTGTTGTCTTTAACCCAGAACATTGCGTTCTGCCAATCTTTTGATTCATCGATTGGTGGAATCTTACTCATTACAAAGAAACTGCCAGCAGCAATTGCACCAATCAAGAAGATTGCTGAAATAATTGTTAAAGTTCTTTTGTAAGCAAGAGATTTGTGTTGTATCTTTTCTGTTGCTATAAAAAACAAAAATCCAAAGCCAGCAGCAATTGGTAAGCCAAGAGTGTAAGTAAACTTTAGTTTTGTCCAAGCCATAAAACCAGTAATTAATATCCAAAAGAAAATAATTAAAACAAAGAAATCAATATTATGATGTTTGTGTTTTTTTTCTGTCTCTTCTTGTTCTTTGTTTTTGTATTTTCCAAATAACAAGTATAATGGAATTACTAATAATGCTAAAAATGGAATAACAACTAACAGACTATACTTTTCTAAGAAAAACTGCTTACCTGTATTTTCTTCCCCAACTGTTGCTCCTATAACATCTCCTGCATCTACGTTTTCTTTATTTATTCTGTCTATATTGTCTTGTGATAATGGGATATATCTTGTAACATATTCTGTAGTGTTATTTATCCACTCTGTGCCGTGAGCAACTGTTGCAAATACGGAAAATAAAATAAAACACAATGCAAAGACTTTTGTAAAATTTATAATTTCTTTTTTTGGAATCTTTTTAATTGCCATATAGACAAGCATTGTTCCAAAGTATGCAATTAAGACTAATGGGATTAATAAAAACATTTCCCAAGTTATTGCCATTAATCCAAAAAATATTGCACCAACTACTGAATAAGTAATCCAACTGAATTTTTCATTTCTGTGTTTTATAGCTAAAACCAAAAATAAAAATCCAAAGACCAGCCACAAAAAGCCTAAAGAGTCTTCTTCAAAGAATCCGCCCATTGTTCTGTAGACAAAAGCAGGAACTGTTGCAGCCATTATCCCCATAGCAACTCCTGTCCTTTTATTATACATTTCTTTTCCTAAGAAAAACATAACAACAGAAATTAATGCTCCAAAGATTGCTGGAAGCCATCTTCCATATTCCAGTAATAACAATTTATTATAGCCTGCGCCAAAGGTTGTTATTTTATAGATTCCTGCTACAAAATACCATAAGAAGTGTGGCCAACTAGTATATGATGTTCCGCCTTGCTGATAAAAGCCAAGGGGGTCGTTATCTGGAAGGTTTCCTTGAACAACATAACCTGTTGCTCTAAGATGCCAATATGGATCAAATTCGAACATGTAGTCGTATCTTAGAATGTGTGCTCTTATTCCAAGACCTAAAACAAAAATTAAAACTGCTATTAAAATTACTAGCCAGTGTTTAGAAAAAAAATGCTTTATCTTATTCATTGAAAGTCAACTCTTATTAAATAATAAGAGCCATTATGTTTTTAAAAGAAATATATTTTAGAAAATAGAATTTAGGAAAAGAAAAAAATCAAAATTAGAATAATTTATGTTAGCAACTTACTTGCTGCTCCAAGAAAGAACTTAGTGCAAGACAATATCGGAGGTGAACTTTACTTCTGGGTTCGAAAAGGGTCCAGGTGTTTCTCCACCCCTGTGGTCGCTAACAAATAATATATGCTTGGTAAGGTTTTTAAATAGTTGGGTTTACTTCTTTTTCTTTGGTATCTTTTCTTCTGTATTTACGTCTTTTTGACCTGCAAGTACCTTTTTTAATTTATTTAAACCTTTTACTATGTCTTCTTCTGATTTTGCACCTGCACAGATTAGCTTTCCGTTCTTGAAAAGTAACATTGTTAACTTTGGATTGAATAGTCTTACAATTGCGCCAGGGAATTGTTCTGGTTCGTATTCAATATTATCTAAAGTTACTGCTGCATTAAAAAGATCAATCTGCTTATTTAAGTTTGAGGTTGCAACAAGATTAACTATCTTATAGCTTACTCTTTCTTTTAAAACTACTCCTTTTTGTACTTCGCCTATAATCTTTGTTGCTTTCTTTATAGCAGTCTTAATATCTTTCTCACAAGAAGCTCCTGAGATTATTATGTTTCCATTTTTGAAAAGCAATAAAGAAACTCTTGGTTCATCCATCTTTAATATTGCACCAGGAAACTGTTCTGGTTCGTATTCCACTTCTGGTATTGCCGTAGCTAGATTATAAAGATCTAAACCAGCTCCAAGAGAACTTGAAGCAACTAAATTAACAATTTTATATTCCATTTTTTTCTCCTTTAAAGTTTTTACAAAAAGCAAATGTTTATATATATAATTTATATACCCAAGCATTTATAAACAAATTTTTTAGATATTTTAACTAACTTTTTTGAAAGCAATTGTTAGGTTTCTTAATATTTAGCTTGTTTTTAGTTAATCTTTTTCTTTGCAAATCAACACCTTATAAAAGCTTTTTGTCTCAATAATTATATATAATTTAAAAAATAAAGGAAATGATAAAATGGCAAACAAAAAAGCAAAAGGAAAAAGATCTTTAACTAGAAGAAGATATAAGAGAAATGTAAGAGACAAAACAACAGTTAATCAGTTGATTAAACCAATAAAGGTTGATGATGTTGTTCAAGTTAATGCAAACAGTGCAGTACATTCTGGATTACCACATAGAAGAGTAGACGGAATTACTGGTAAAGTCATTGGCTTTCAAGGAAATTGTCCAATAGTTCAGTTAAAGGACGGAAACAAGACTAAAAAGATAATAACACACAGAGTTCATCTTAAGCTTATAAAACAAATAGCAAAAGGTGAAAAGAAATGATTAGTAATCCTAATTATGTTGATGATTTAAGCCTTGCAGAAGTTAAAAAAATATTAACTGAGAAAGGAAAAGACAAAGAGCTTAATTATGAACAAAAGATGGCACTTGAGCACGCAAAACTATTTGCAAAGCTAACTCCATTAAAGGCAGAAAAACTAAAAAAAGAGTTGCTAGAAATGGAACTACCAAACGAAGTTGCAACAAAGATTGTTGATATCTTGCCTAACTCTATAGAGCTTGACTTAATTGCAGAAAAAAACAAAGCAATAACTGAAGATAATAAGGAAAAGATACTATCTTTAGTTAGTAAATACAAGAAGGAAGAATAATTTAGTTATGATGGAAATTAAAAAAGAAGCAATTGTTCTTGACAGAGCAACAAAAGAAATACAGTTTAAGCAAACGCCAGTTATTCAATGTATTGGTGTAACTAACTTCTCTTTATTAGAGCTATATAGCGATGAGACTCCAAAGTTACAAGAAGTAATCAGTACTGAAGATAAGCCAATAAAAAGAATAACTTATGATAAACTTACAACCATTGCAAAAAAAGAACTTGAAAAAGCAATTGAAACTATTGTTCTAAATAACCAAGAAAGATTTGTTACTTTCTTTAATAACGCAAGGCCAATAAATGCTAGAAGACATCAGCTTGATTTACTACCAATGATTGGAAAGAAACACAGAATGGCATTAACGGAATACTTAGAAAAGAACGGCCCAATTAAAAAACTTGATGATCTTAAAAAGATTGAGCTTTTTCCAGAACCAGTTAAAGTAATAATAAACAGAGTGCTTACAGAGATAGAAAACAATCAAGAAGAAAAGTTCTTCTTATTTACTATTCCAATAATTAAAAAATTCTAATTTTATTTTGATAACTTATGATTAAAGACTTGTATACTCAGATGCTAAAATATAATTTTAAACCAAGTCATTCTCTTGATCAAAATTTTATTATTGATGATGATACTATTAACAAAGTTGTTGAATTTCTGGAACTTAAAAAAACCGACATAGTCCTTGAAGTGGGCCCAGGGACTGGCTTTCTTACAAAAGAACTGCTTAAAACCAATAAAGTCATAGCTATAGAAAAAGACAAAAAAATGTTTGAAATCTTAAAGCAGGAATTTGTAGAAGAAATAAAATCTGAAAAGTTACAGATTATTAACCAAGACATACTTAAAGTAGATTTTAAGGAACACAAATTTACAAAAATTGCAACCTTCTTACCATACTCTATATCTTTAGAGTTTACAGAAAAGATTCTTGATAGTAATTGTCTAGTTGTTGAGATTGTTCAAAGAGAATTTGCAGAAAAACTTTCTTCAATTCCTGGTTTTATTAATTACAACGCAATTTCTGTTCTAATTCAAAGCTACTATGTGGTAGAACTTAAAAAGAATGTTTCAAAAAAATGTTTCTTTCCAGTTCCTGCAATTGATTCTTCAATTGTTGTTTTAAAGCCAAGGAAAAAAGAATTTGATGATAGATATAATATGTTTGTTAAGGGACTTTTTAGATATCCAAACAAAGACGTTAGTAATGCTTTAAACCTATTTTCAAGAGACGTTAAAGAAAGAAGCGTTTCTGAGAAAGCAAAAAAACTACCTGAAGCAATCACAAAAAAAAAGATAAGGCAAATAGAGATTACAGAACTTGAAAAAATATATTCTGTGATTTATTAACTATTTAGTTGCTTTTTCTTTTCTGGCAAATAATTCTTTTCAGAAACTATTTTTTTATTTGTTTTCTTTTCTAAATCCTCTCTTGTTCTTTTTGCAATTCCACCGCCCTCTTTACTTACAATTTTGTTCTCTGGTAATCCTGTTGCATTAACTGTTTCTGCAATCTTTCTTGTTGCTAATTCTGCAAGAGCGGTAAATATCAATTCTGCATCACTCATGTGATCTCTTAGATTTTGATTTTCTAATCCCTTTAGTGCTTTGTGTTCTTTAACACTTAATTCTGACCATTCTTTATGAATAATATTTGTTAATACTGCAAATTCTAAGCTTTCTTTTATTTCGTGTTCTCTCCAATAATCTGTTAATTTATTTCTAATTTCTTGGCCCATCATTCTTTGCTGTATCCATCTTTGACTATGACCTTGTTGTAACCAAGTACTTCTCGCTCTGTTTATTGATAATTCGGGATCAACAATTTCTTGTATTCTTTCATAACCGGTTTTTGCAAGCCATAATTTGAAAGGCTCTGCTTTCTTTGAAGGGATTGATTGTATTATTCGAAATAAACCTTCAATATTAGCACAATCTGTTTCATAGAACTTGCCGTCTGTTGACATTAATTTCAGTTGGTGACAAATTGTCACCGACTCATTCCCTTCATCTCTAAGTCTTTGACTTAACTTGTTCCAATATTTTCTAGGGTCTTCACTATCAGTCAATGCACCAACCACATCAACCACAGAAAAGAACCATTTTTGTGGGTTACCGAGATACTTAGGATTCTGGTATCTAATACTTCCCAGCCCTCCGGCAATTTATAAAATTGATATAAACCCCCTCCCCAAAATATAACACACAATTTTTCTGTGTGGTTTATTACAGTAGATGAAGAAAACTGTTCTGCCGTCGAGAAAAGAAAGTTTAGATTTATTAATATTAAAAAAACCACTATTGCCCAGAAAACTGATTTTTTATTCATAATTAAAATTAATAACTAACTTCTTCAAGTATTATCTTTTCTATCTTTATTGTTTCTGCTAATAAAGACTTAGAAAGATCTTCTGCAATCTTTAACTTGTCTTGGCTGTTACTGTGAATTGTAAAGATTAGCTCTCCAGGATTAATCTTTTCTCCAACTTCTTTGTTTAGAATTATTCCAGAAAGCCTATCGTGTGGAGCACCAGAAGTTCTTGCAATCCTTGTAAGGTTTGCTACATTCATTCCTACAATCTTTCCGCCTTCTGTTGCTTTTATCTCTTGCTTAAAATTTGCATATGGTATTTCTTCTGAAGAGAAGATGTGTCCATTTTGAGCTTTAATTATTTCTTTAAATTTGTTTAATGCTGCCTCTGACTTTAAAGTAACTTTAGCAAGATCATAGCCTTTTCCAGGTTCTGCTCTTTCAACAAGCTCTAGAAGACAACCTGCAATCTCACATGATTTTTCAGCTAAGTTATCAAAATATTTATTTTCTAAGATTTCAAAAGCACCTCTTGCTTCAAGAGCTGCACCAAAGTATTTGCCACAAGGTTCTTCTCCGTTTGTTAGAACCACTTTTGCTTTTATGCCTATGTCTTTACTAATCTTTGCAAACTTACTAGCCCATCTTTCTCCGTCTTCTTTGTTTCTAACTTTCACTGTTGGGCCTATCGGTATATCGATTATTAGGTGTGTTGCTGAAACGCTTTTCTTTTTTGAAAGAACTGAAGCAATGACTAGGCCTTCTGGGTCAAGTCCAAGACTGTGTCTAATCTTAATTAATTTGTCATCAGCTGGGCAAAGATCAACTTTTCCGTTCCAAGCAATCATTCCTCCAACTTTTGAAACCATATCTTTAATATCTTTAATATCAAAAGAAACATCAGATAGAACTTCCATACAATCTGCAGTTCCTGCTGCTGAACTAATGGAACGTGAAGCAGTCTTTGGCATAACAAAGCCAAGAGCTGTTATGATTGGAGTAACAATCATTGAAACTCTGCCATTTATTCCACCAATCGAGTGCTTATCAAGAACTTGCTTAACATTAAACTCTATAATGTTACCAGTGGCTGTCATTGCCTTACAAACACTTGTTGTTTCTTCAAGATTTATGCCATTAATAGTTACGGCTGTTAGAAACGCAGAAATTTCAATATCTGATAATTTGTTATCAACTGTATCATTAATTATTTCTTTAATTTCTGCGTCTGTTAATACGTTGTTTCTTATCTTCTTAATAATGTGTTGAACAGAACTAGGAGCAGGCACAACACTAACTTCAACTTTGTCTCCAGTCTTTAGTTTTGTACTGCCGGTTTTGTCTTTATAGATTCCGATAGTATTTTCATCAACCACAGAATCTGTAATATCAAGAATAAATATTTTAGAAATTCCATTTAATTTTATTTCCACACGATTTTGTGTTACTGCTAGAAGATCGCTTGCAGTCTTACTATGAAGCATAGCAATCTGTTTATCTGCATCAATATCTAAAATTTTAACTGTTAGTTTTTTTGTATATGCCATAATAAATCTTATTTAAAAGAATCAACAAAAGTTTTTAGCATTGCTTTTGGTAATGCCCCAGTCTTTTGTGCAACTAATTTTCCGTCTTTAAATACAAGTATGGAAGGAATAGACATTACTCCAAACTTTTCTGAAGTTACTGGCGCTTGGTCAACATTAATCTTTGCGCAGGACACATCTTTGTTTTCCTTTGCATATTCTTCATAAGTGCCTGCAAACATTCTACAAGGCCCACACCATTCTGCCCAAAAATCCACAACAATTATTTTGTGTTTTTTTATTTCGCTTTCAAAATTCTTGTCTGTTAGTTGTAATATCCCTTCTGACATTTTTATTTCCCCCTTATAAAATTCCAATTAATATATACGCAATTCCTAAAATAAAACAAAAATAAGAAAATTCTATCTTTCTTGCAATCTTCATTAAAATATCAATTGTAATGTATCCAAAAATAAAAGCCATAGCAATAGACACTAGAATCAATGGACTAAAGATAAATCCGTTAATCAATAATAAACCAATCTCTGCAATAAGTATTGTTGGTATAGAGATTAGAAAGCTATACTTAAAGGCAATTGCGGGATTATGCCCTAAAAGCAAGAACATACTTGTAGTTATTCCAGACCTGCTAACTCCAGGAACTACAGATAAGCCTTGAGCACCGCCTACAAAGAAAGCTTCTTTAAAAGTAAACTTTGGTATTGCTTCTCTTGCCTTGTTAATCTTAACTTGTAATAATCCAGTAATAATTAATAATACACCAATTGCGACAGTTAAAACTCCAATCATCTCTGCAGTTACGTTTTGCTTAACTAAGAAATATATTGGAACTCCAACAAGCAAAGTAAAAAACACAGAAATCAAAATAAATCTTGAAACGCTTGTGGTGTGATCAAATTTTAGATTTTTATTTAGTTTTAAAAGATCAGAATAGTTTGTTTTTGTAAATAGTTCTTTAATGTCTTTTTTAAAATAAACAATTGCTGCAAGAAGCGTACCAATGTGCAAGAATATTGACATATCAATTGCAAGCTGTGGCGAAACCTTAAACATATTCATTAGAATAACTACCGAAATACCTTGAGAACTAACAGGTAGCCACTCAAAGATTCCTTGTATAACGCCTAAAAGAATATATGCTATTAAATCCATAATTTTTCACTAATCCCCTAGTAAAATTATAATACAAAACAAAT
>CAZGLB010000020.1:0-9892 GCA_964526365.1 uncultured archaeon | reverse complement strand
AGATATTATTGGAGAATTAGATTTTGAAACTCTTTGTCCAGGACATGATTATTAAGTTTATGATAAACTATGGCAATAGAAGATAAAATCAGTTATGAAACAATAGTTTTAAGCAATCATAACGAGGTTATTAATTTCTATAAAAAAAGTTCTTCTAAATTTAAGCAAATCTATGATGTCTTTGATAAAGAACTAAAACTAGGTTCTCATTTACCATTTAAAGAATGGGTTTCTAATCTTGCAAATGATCCAAAAACAACTTTTATATTAATTAATAAGAATAAAGAAATAATTGGCGCGATTTATGGTTATAATTCTGCTGACAATAAGAAATTTAATCTTTCTATGTTTGCAGTAAAGAAAGAACACCAAGGCAAGTTGTATGGTACAAAACTGATGGCAAAAGCATTTGCAATAATTCTTAGAAGCGGTTATGAAAGTATAGAGATGAATGCTTTAAAAAAAACCAAGATGATTAATGAATATTTAACTGGCCAATTATTTGATAATCGCTGGAGAAAAAGAAAATTTAAGTCTAGTTTTAAATATCAGTTAGTAATTGATGCCCAGCACCCTTCTGAGCACACAATAATTAAACAAAAAATCCCAAGAAGATCGATTGCAAAATAAATTATGCTTTTTTTAATACTTTTTTAATTGATTTTAATCCGTATTCAATAGACAAGGTATCCATATTTAATGGAACTTTGTTTTCTTCTAATTTTTCTAAAAATTCTCTATAAGACAATCCAGCCATTTCTGCGCCTCCAGAAATATTGATTTTATTATTTTTGTATTCTTCTATTGCTTTTTTAAATCTATATTCAGAGATGTCTTTTTCAATTAACGATCTAATATATTCTGATTCTGTAACCTTTTTTTCTTTGGCGATATTATATATTAAATTTGCAGATGATTCTTTTAATCTCAAGGTTTTAACACTTAGTTTCTCAATTTTATTATCCTTTACCATATTATCACACATTTAAATATTTTTTTATTTGTTCTAAATATTTTTCAGATAAGCTGTCTTTGATTAATTCAATTTTTTGTTTAATTTCTTTTGTGGTAAGTTGATTTTCCATTTTCAGATATATAATAAAATCTATTATAGTTCCGGTTTGTATGTCATTTTCAATACAAAATTTATGAGGCCGTCCATTATCAATAAAAACAATCCATCGATTTTCTTTAGCTAAAGCAATAGCATATAACTCCCCAGAGTTTTTACTAATTTGACTCGCTAATTCTTTTTTAATTTTTTTAGGATTTAAAATTATAATTTTATTTTCCGATTTTAATTTTTCATAAACTCTTATGTCTTGTGGTTTATAAACCATAAATTTAAATGTGTTGCAATATAATATTTCTTCTTCAACTCGTTGTGGGGCAATAATATCAAATCGCCTCATAAAATGATCCTCTAAATTTGTCTTTACTAAATGTATCCAAAAGGACGTATCAATTATTGCTTTTGGTTTCATATAAATAACTTATATGGAAAAATTTAAAAACAAGCGTATTACCTGGTAATACAAAATTATTTAACCACAACCACAAATTTTTTTAGTTCTTTTTTTAATTCTTCATAGTCTCCTTTAAAGTGTATGGCGTTATGGGTAATTAGCTAATATTTATAAATAATTCTAAAATATATCTTTATACCATGGTACAATCAAATATTAAGAAAGGACTAACAACTTCTGAAGTTGAACTTTTGTTTAAGGAATATGGCCCAAACAAAATAGAAGTAAAAAAACAAAACACCATTCTAAAAATGCTGTTGTCTCAGTTTACGTCTTTAATAATAATAATTCTGTTTATTTGTTCTATAATCTTCTTGTTTATGGGTGACACCATAGAGTTTGTTCTAGTATTAATAATCATAGTAATAAATGGTCTGATTGGTTTCTTTCAGGAATATAAAGCAGACAGGGCAGTTGAGTCTTTAAAGAAAATGCTTGTAAAGACTGCGATGGTTTTAAGAGATGGAGAGAAACAAGAAATAAATACCGAAGAATTAGTTCCAGGAGATATAGTTTTTATATATGAAGGCGATAAAGTCCCTGCAGATCTAAAGATTATAGAAAATTATTCTCTAGTTGTTGATGAATCAGTATTAAATGGCGAAAGCGTTCCAGTAACAAAAGAAAAAGGCGAACAACTATTCTCTGGAACAACAATAGCAAGCGGTAAAGGCCTTGCAGTTGTTGAAAAGATTGGAATAAACACAGAGTTTGGTAAGATTGTTAATCTTGTTTCTAAAGATCAAGAGATAAAGACTCATCTTTCTGAAGAAATTGATAAGCTTTCTAAAATTTTAATCTATGTTCTATTGATAAGTTTTGTAATATTGTTTGTTTTAGGACTATTAAGAGGCGAAAAGATACTTGCAATCTTTTTGATTTCAGTTTCTCTTGCAATTTCTGCAATCCCTGAAGGCTTACCGATTGTTATGACTTTAACTCTAGCCAGAGGCGTACAATTGATGTCAAAAAAGAACGCCATTGTTAAAAAGCTAAGTTCCATAGAAGCATTAGGTGCAACAACAATAATCTGCTCAGATAAGACTGGCACTTTAACCTTAAATGAGATGAATGTTGAAAGGTTACACACAGTAGATTATGAAAAAGTAATACTAAGTTCTGGTTATTTAACAGACACTCTAGAAAAGATAGACAATAAAGGGGCACACAAGTTACTGGATATTGCAAATAACTGTAATAATTCTGTAATTGATAAAAACATCTATGGCGATCCAACAGAGATTGCTTTAAAGGTTCTTGCAAAGAAAGCACAAATAACAAATGAATATAAGTTTATAGACGAAATTCCATTTTCTTCTCAAAGAAAACTAATGTCAACAATCCATGAGATTAGTGGAGAGTATGAGATGTTTAGTAAAGGTGCTTTTGGAGAAATTATAAAAAGATGTGACAGGATTCTTGAAGCAGGAAAAGTTAGAAAGATAACTGAAAAAGATATTTCAAAATTCCAGCAATTAGAAGAAAGATATGCAAGTGATGCCTTAAGAGTTCTTGGTTTTTCTTATAGACCATTAAAGGATTTTAAAGACAAGAAAGAAGAAAAGATGATATTTGTTGGCATTGTTGGAATGATGGATCCTCCAAGGCCAGATATTAAAGAAGCTTTAGAAATTGCAAGAAAAGCAGGCATCATAACAAAGATAATAACTGGAGACAACCCAATAACAGCAAAGGCAATTGCAGAAAAGATTGGTTTTAAAAATCCAGTTGCAGTAACTACAGATATTTTTGATTCTTTAGATGATAAAACAGCAACAGAATTAATCTATAAGACAGATATCTTTGCAAGAGCTAAGCCAGAACACAAATACAGAATTGTAGAGCTTCTTCAAAAGGCAGGAGAGGTTGTTGCAGTAACAGGCGATGGTGTTAATGATGCTCCTGCTCTAAAAAAAGCAGATATTGGTCTAGCCATGGGTATCAAAGGCACAGAAGCTACAAAAGAAGTGGCTGATGTTGTTCTAAAAGACGATAATTATTCCAGTATTATTTCTGCAATAAGAGAAGGCAGAAGAATCTATGACAATATTTTATTATTTGTAAAATATATGCTTGCTGTTAATTTTGATTTGCTGCTTACTGTTGCGTTATTAACAATTATTAATTTCCCAATACCGTTATTAGCTTTACAGATATTATGGATCAACTTAGTAACAGACTCTTTACCTGCAATTGCTCTTGGCAGAAAACCTGCAGCAAAAGATATAATGTTAAGGAAGCCAAACAAAAACAAAGGCAGCGTCTTTAAGTCTTTTACAACTTTTATAATAGTTGCTTTAATAGTTAAAATTGTTGGAGAAATAATTTTGTTTTCTTATGGTATTTCTGTAGATAATATGCTTGGTAATAATCCTTTTGATATTTCTCACCCATCTTATGCAAGGACCTTATTATTAACAGGCATTGTTGTCTTTGAGCTAATCTTTGCATTATTCTGTAATAGTGAGGGGTCAATACATCCAAAGAAACTATTTTCGAATGTTTTTTTGATAGGCAGTATTGCTTTAGTATTGCTTCTTCAGTTATTCTTAATTTATAATCCATTTATGCAAGAGGCATTTAAGACTGTTGCGTTATCTCTTAAAGATTGGTTAATGGTCTTTGTCTTTGCAATATCTTCTGTAGTTATTATTCCAGTAACAAATTTTTTTGAGAAAATAAAGACAAAGAAATAATTAAAATTTAATTTCTTTGTTTTCTTAAGTTTTTTCTAAAATAGAAAAGATATCTAAAAAACAATAAAGAATATTTAAAGATTTTAACGCTTGTTTCTTTCTGTTCTTTCCAAGTTACTGGATAGTCAGTCATCTTAAAACCATTATATTTAGCAAGTGTAAGTAATTCTGTATCAAAGAACATATCGTTTTTATCTCCAGATAGTCTTTTCTTTAGAAATAAGTCTTTTATCTTTAAGTAGGCAAACTTCTTAATAGCTTTAAAACCACACTGGCTATCTGAAAAACTAACGCCAAGTATCCATTTCTGTAATAAAAGATAGCCTTTGCTTATAATCCTTCTTACAATTGTTCTTTTAGTATTTGATTTAGGATGATATCTGCTACCATAAACTAAATCAAAGTTTTCTTTAGTAATCTTTTGTATCATCTTAGGGAAAGCAGAGATGTCTGTTGCAAGATCTGCATCCATAAATGAAAGAATATCGTAGTTCTTTCCTGTGTTATTCCAAGAATACTTGATTGCTAAACCTTTCCCTTGTTCTTTAACAAAGGTATACTTGACAGTAGAGTATTTTTTTTCTAGTTTTTTTGCTATTTCTCTAGTGTTGTCTTTAGAGTTGTTGTCTGCAATATCAATGAGATATGGTTCTTTAAGGTTCTTTTTAAGAAAATCATTTAGTCGTATGATATTTCTCTCTAGTCTTTTTTCTTCATTATAGCAGGGAATTGTAATTAGTATCTTCATAAATTAGTCAATTATTCACAATTATAATCCTCTAAATCAGAAATCTTATAATAGACGTCTTTTTCAATTACTACAACAGGATATGTTTGTAAATTATAATCAGATATTATTTGATTTAATATTATTATATCTTTATTATAAGGCAAAGCAAATATATTTACATTTTTACATCTATCAGAAATATCAGTTAATGTTTTCTCAAATATACTATTTGCTTGCTCGTCTTTAATTCTATCTAATTTCCCTTGATTAACTGTTTCGGAATAGAAATAAAGTATTAATTTTTTATTATTATTACAATCTTGATTTAACTTTTTATGATATAACCAAAGTTTAACATTAGTTAAAACATACATATATTTAGTGGAATTACTGGTAGGCACCAAAGCATTTTTGTTAATCTGAGTTAATTTTGCAAGTAATTCTCGATTTATCAAATATTCTGCAGTATATTGTTTTTCTAAAACAGCACATTTATCGGCAGTATTATTAGTTTCCCCAATATATGCTAAAAATAAATCATCAATTAACATTTGCTGATTTAAAAATTTAAGATCTTCTTCATAACTTTTGGTTTTTATACTTTCAGTATAACCAATAATAAAAAATAAGATAATTAGAATAATAATCAATATTAAAAATGCAGTTAAAAATAGATTTATATTTATTTTTTTTACCATTTGTATTTCACTCCAAGTGCCCCATATATAATACTAATTATACTTATCAAAAGTAATATAAAACCGTGTATGGTTATCATATAAATTAAAGGAAATATGTGTTTTTTTTCTATTTTAAATTCATTATATTTAAATGTTATAAAAATATAGTATATCCCAAAAGATATAGATATAATAAATAATATTAATAAAGAATTAATAAATGGATTAATAGAAAAATCAAATAATGATTCAAAAGTAATTTCTAAGCCATAAACTAGGATATTAGATATAGAAAAATACATATTAATAAAAAAATTACTTATTAAATCCCACAAAGCTTTAGCTACAAACATCATTCCAATAACTAATGCTAAAGTGTTATATATTAAATAAAAATTAAAATATCCATATTTAGTTGTAAACAGTAGGTGGCTATATTTTGCAGTAACATCGTGCCCGCCTCTATACCATCTAATTCTTTGCGTGAAGAATCCTTTCCAGGTGTTTGGCACTTCTGTTTTTGATTTTGCATCTATTACAAATTTTACGGTATATTTATTTTCTATGAACTTATATGCAATTTCTTTATCTTCTGTGATATTATAAATATCATATCCTCCAACACTAAGGAATTTTTTTCTGTCATATAAACAGAATGCCCCAGTAGCAATATCTAAAGAATCAATTGCAGTTAAAACCATTCTAGGGAATCCAAAACCAAAATTATACTCTACAGTTTGTATTTTTTCTAAAAATTTGTTGTCGTTTGTTACTCCTACAGAACCAATAACCATTGCTACATTTCCTTTTAGTGTTCCAGTCATCTTAAGAAGTGCGTCTTTATTTGGGATGGTGTCTCCATCAACTTGGAATATGTTTTTCTCAGTAATATGTTTTAACCCCTCGTTAATTACTTTTGATTTAAGATTTGCTTTGTGATCATTTTTAAAATAATTTTTAGGCAATATTATTTGTTTAACGCCTTTAACATCATTTAAGAAATCACAAGTACCATCAGTAATAACATAGATATAGAAAGGAATTGGATATTTTAGTTTCTTTAAGCTACTAATGGTTTTTAAAATTGGTTTAAAATTATTAAATGCATAAGTCACAATTGCTACAGTTGGTGCTTTTTTTGGAAATGGTTCCGAATTGCTTGTTGAAGGGTATTTTTTTGCAATCAATAATGAAACAATTAAGAAATAAAAGGAAAATCCAAAGATAATTAAGATAACTTCCCATTTAATGGTTTTGAAAAAGAAAGTAAATACAACGATAAATAGAAATATGATAATATAGTATATCTTTTTTTTCCAAAATAATTTGTCTTTTAATATAGCCATATAACGCATTTAATTTAATTTTTTCTAAAATATATTATAGTCTGATAACATTTAAAAAGATATTAGTTAATTTAAGAATTTATTAACTATTTTTATTTATAAAATAGCAGATTTCCTCTACTGGCCTTATTTTATTAAATAAAATATTACAGGGATTTGTATATAATGAATTAGGGATATAAAACAAATCAATATATTCTGATTTTTTTCTGCAATTTTCTAGATTGCCAAATACCAAAAAGTTTTTGTTTGTAGCAATCAAATTAAGATTTTTTAGTAGTGCTTCTCTTGTATCGGGATTGTGGCTATTTAAATATAAAAATAAAACCCTGTTATTCTGTTTTGGGATGTCCTCTAAATAAATTTCAATAGGTAACATTATTATATTTTCGTCCAGATAACTAAAATATATCCAATTTTCAGAATACATTACACAATCTTGCCAATGGTTTTTATATATAAAATCAATGCCTTCTTTAAAATTATTTTTAAATTGGGCAGTTTCTTTTTGTGTTATAAGTAACAGGGTTATCGAGACTGTAATTAATAATATTAGTAATATCCAGAATAATGCTTGCGAATAATATTTAGAGAATTTTGTTTTTTTATTTTTTATTTTATGTAAAACCAGATCAACACCGATATATGTAAAATAGCCTATTGGTAACATCGCAGCAAACAAATATCTTGCTTCTTTGAACGGCGTAGTAAAATAAGAATAGGTGGTGTATCCCAGAATAATAAACATAATTATTGATATTCTGATGTCCGGATATTTGTCTTTTATTTTTTTAATAATTTTATAACTTATATATAATATCCCTATAATTGTAAAAATAAACAAAAGGGATTGAATGTTAATAAAATGAATTAATTTAGGAATTTGTATCATGTCCTGTCTAGAAACAATATTTTGATGATATTGATCCGCTATACTTGTAAAGAAATTACCAAATTTTAGCCGGTTGTAAATAAACCAGGGGACAAAAGTGATACAGAACAATATTATTGCTTTAATTTTTTTGTTTATTCCTTTATGAAATAACAAAATTACTCCAAAAACAATACCTGTATATCTAGTTAATGCAGAAAGTCCAATAAATAACCCAGAGATCCAATTATTTTTTATAATAAAATATATCCCAAGTAATAATAGAGTCACAGAAAGTAATTCTGTCCCATTTATCAGCCCAAAATGAAGAACAAATGGAGTAACTAATATTAAATAGAATAATTCTGCATTAAAGTTTAATTGCTTTGATAGTAAAACAACGCTAATACAAAATAAAACACTTACAACAATAATATAAATAACTTCTGCAATTGGATAACCAACAATTTGTGCAATTAACCCTATAATAAAAGAAGTTAAAGGTGGCCTGAAAGTTTCAAAATAAAGTCCAGAATTAAACATATTTTTTGCATTTAAAACATATGATATAAAATCCCAAGAAAGTACAAAAAAATGTTGTATTAAAAAAAAAGTTGTAGTAACAAATAAAATTAATAACACAAATTGGTATTTTTTTATAAAATTCTGAAATTTTATAGCCGATTTTTGCAAATTTAACCCCTTATTTTCATTCCAATAAAAGCATCAATAACATTAATCCAATTCCTAAAATAATCCCCAAGAATTGTATTATGGTTTTATTTATTGCAGTTTCTTTTTTCATCTCAGGTATAAGATCAGAAGTTGCGATATAAATAAATCCTCCAGCAGTAAATGCAATCATTATGCCAGAAAATGTCCCGATATTTTTACTTAGCAATAATCCAACAATTCCCCCAAATAACGCAGTCAAAGATATAAGAAAGTTCATTAAAAGTGCTTTTTTCTTTGTGTATCCTGCATAAAGAAGAATTCCAAAATCTCCAACTTCTTGAGGAATCTCATGTAAAAGAACAGCAATAGTTGTAGCAATACCAAGAGGGATACTTACAACATAGCTTGTTGCAATTATTAGCCCGTCTAAAAAATTATGAAAAGCATCCCCTACAAGATTCATTGTTGCTAGAGGGTGATGATGTTCTTTGCTGCTTGGAAGATGGCAATGCCTCCAATGTATTATTTTTTCTAAAACAAAGAAAGCAAGTATTCCAAAAATTATTGAAAGAGATACAGCAATTTCTGTATTCATTTCCATAGCTTCAGGTAAAAGATGAATAAATGCGTCTCCAAGAAGAGCGCCAGCAGAAAAACTAATAAAAAATAGCAAAACTGGTGGTAGATGCTTGTCTTTAGTAAAAAATAAAGTTATTCCAATTATGGAAATAATACTTACAATAAATATACTAATTAAAGTATAAATATATATAGATACCATATAATAATTATCAAGAATACAATTTATAAACACTTTTAAAATATAGAATATATGGTGATTATTAATATGTCAAAACCCCTAAAGATAACTTATAAACAAGTAGAGAATTTTTGTTTAGAAATATTTAAAGACATTTCAAAAACAAAATTTCAACCAGATTGTGTAATTGGTGTTTCTGTTGGGGGGGTCTTTCCTGCTCTTCACTTTGCAAGATTGTTTAATACCAAAAACCTTCTAACAATTGCAGTTAAGTCCTATGATGGCAAGAAAAGAAAAGAAATACAAGTGATTAATCTTCCAAAAAAAGAATCTCTTCTAGGAAAGAAAGTGCTTTTGATTGATGATATCTCCGATAGTGGGAGCACTCTAAAATTTATTGTAAATCTTTTAAAGAAAGACTACAAGGTTAAAGACATAAAAACAATAACTATCTTTGTCAATGAAGACCATTGTAAATACTATCCGGACTTCTATTCAAAGAAAGTTAACAACTGGCTAGATTTTCCCTGGGATAGATTTGAAGAAAAATAATTAAGCTCCTAGTGGGATTTGAACCCACGACCTCCGGTTTACAAGACCAGCGCTCT
>CAZGLB010000019.1:0-10382 GCA_964526365.1 uncultured archaeon | reverse complement strand
ACATCATTGCAGGTAGTTCCAATAGGCAGAGAGGCCCACCAATGGGAATGCCTGGTGGAATGGACATGGGAGACATGTAAGTTTCTCCTTTTCTTTTTCTATTTTCTTCGGCATAATGTAAACTTATAGATTTAAAAGTTTATTCTATTCTAAATATATTACAATGATCCCCAGTATTCTGTTTGCAGAGTACTGGATGTCTAATTAAATCTGATTTCTGTGGAAGGGACTTTGTTTTTTATTGATAATGCTTATTTAAAGAAAATATCTGCAGAATTTAATAAGTTGTATAACACTAAAAGATACAATGTTAAAACATTTGCAAAAGTAATTTGTGACCACTTAAAATTAGATTGTAAAAGAATATATTTTTATGATGCCCCACCTTATCACGATTCTAATTCTACAGACAAAGAATTAAAGAAATTAGACGATTATAAAAAATTTATAATGGCTTTAAAAAATATAGACATTATTGTTAGAGAAGGGCGTTGTCAAAAAGTATATTTATACGATACAAAAACACAAAAATATTATCCCAAATATAATCAGAAAGGGGTAGATACTTTTTTAACTATGGATTTAATCATAGAATCAACAATGTTTAATTTAAAAAATATAGTGCTTGTTGCTTGTGATAGCGATTTTGTACCGGTTATAAATTATTTAAAAGATTGCGGTAGAAAAGTAAATCTAATTTATTATAACGATTATAAAAGAGGCTCTCAATTTGCAGTATCAAATGAAATAGAATCCACTTGTGATTTTAAGTTATTACTTAAAGAAGAGCATTTCCAAAAATGCGAATATCGAAAAACAATTCACTAATTATTGGACACCGCAAGTGCCAACTCGCCGGAAGATATATATATATCGGTTCTCTTTTTTTATAGTAATTAAATTAATAAACTAAAAAAAGGAGAGGGAAATAAAAATGAAAAAAGAAAATTCAAAATTAATAATTTGGGCAGTTGTTGCTTTGATTGTTGGAGTAGTAATTGGGTTTTTAATAACTAACGCAACAGTAACAGGAAATGCTTCTGGTTTACAAAAAAAGCCATATGACGATATATTTAATCCCGTTCCCAAACCAATAATTACACCAGAAGTAAGATCTATTGTTACAGAAAATAATCAAAAAATGA
This sequence comes from uncultured archaeon, assembly GCA_964526365.1. GTDB lineage: Archaea > Iainarchaeota > Iainarchaeia > Iainarchaeales > CSSED10-239 > JAKQTP01. Next base: position 9,237 of record CAZGLB010000019.1, on the reverse strand, counting down.
TAGAATTTAAAAAAGCCGTGTTCTGTATCGAACATTTATATAAAGAAAACAATGAAACTATAGACACCTCTAAATTTATTACTTGTATGGGGTATAACGATTTATCTGCACAAAAAATAGAAAAAATAGATTTGCTTTTAAAAGAAATAGAATTAACTAAAAGGGAAATGTATGCATCTAAAGAACCCATATCAAAACTATCAATTGTAATTGAGCCTTCTGATATAGAAGACATTCCTCCGCAAATTTTCAAAGATAAACCAACCGTGGTTGAAATAATTACACTTTGTATAAGATGTATTAATTTAATATTACAATTTATGGATTTTGTATAAAATATGTTTTTTTAATATTACAAATTATTGATTATATATCGCAAAATTGTGATTGGCTAGAGGATAGCAATAAGAATGGACGAGATGTATTTTTTTGCCATTCTTTCCTTTTTCTATTTTCTTTCAAAAGCAAGGTTTTTAAATAACTTCTAAACTACAATATATAATAAAACCATAACCTTGGAAATAACATGATTTTAGAAAAAATACGAGACATAAAACATTTTCAAAAAAAAGTGGATTTGATAGCAAAGGTTATAGACAAAACAAATATAAGAGAAGTTACATCTAAACTTGACGAAACAAAACACAAGGTTTGTGAAGTCTTGATTGGTGACGATACAGGAACAATCTATCTAACGGTGTGGGATGAAGCAATTTCAAAAATAGAAATTGGGAAAGCCTATATTTTTAAAAACCTTTTTTCTTCTGAGTTTCAAAAATCAATGAGACTAAATATCGGTAGATTTGGAGAGTTTCAAGAAACAGACGCACAAATAGATGTAGACTTAGAGAATTTCAGATCTCAAGTTTAAGTAAATAACCTTTAAATATATTTCTACAATTATATTACTTAATAGACCAGTTTTATTTTCTAATTTCTCGGAAACGGGAGTATAGCTCAGCCTGGTCAGAGCAGTGGTCTTATACACCAAAGGTCGCAGGTTCGAATCCTGCTTCTCCCACCTTTTTTGTAAATTAAATATCTTTATAAGCTTTTTTCTAATATATTCTGTCTATGATACTTCAAGATACTAAGAAAGTCTTTCTCTGGCTTTTTGGTATAGCGTTTGGTGGCGTTACATATTTATTATTAAAAGGCAATTATCTATTTGATGTTTCTAATCATCCGTATATTCCTTTAACTGTTTGTCTAATAATATTTATTCTATTTTTTACGATTGGTATTTTTGTTTCTAAGATTTCTAATATCTTTTATCTTTCTCTTGCAAAAACAAAAGATCTTTCTCAAGTAGAAAAAGTTGTGTTAGATGAACAAAAGCAAAAGAGATTAAAGAAGTTAATAAAAAATCTAAAAAGAATACTAAACTATGTTTTATATAAAAACTATTCTCCAGAATCCGTAAAAGTATTATCTGAATATATTGGAATGGATAGAGATTCAACAGAAAAGATGGTTGTGGTTCTAAAAAAAACAACCACAATAAGATTTATTTATTGGATTGTTGGAATATTTTTATCAAGCCTTAATCTTATTTTAATATATAGCCTAGACATGTTTCAAGGATTAAGACAACCAATGATTATTCCTATTTCAATATCTCTTATAATATATCTATTATTCTTTATTGAAGGTTTTTTAATATTAAAATTGCCACAAAAGATATATCTTGATATTCTAAATATTACAGAAAAATCAAAAGAAGAAAGGCAACAAGCTTTAGAAAAGAAAAGATCAGAATTAACAGAAAAAGAAAGTTTACAAAAGCGTTCAATACAAAACATTAGAAACACCATTAAATATCTTATAGAGATTGGTTCAAACAGGGACTGGATTTTAGATTTGTTAATAAGTAATGGTTTTAGTAGGGCTGTTGCAGAAGATATAATGTTTCAAATTATTAAAGAGAATATGAAAGAAAACGAATTTAAATCTAAATTTAAGGAATTGAAAGAAACAAATAAAACTCAAGAATTGTTTATAAAAAAAATGCACGAGGATTTTGAAAATCTAAGAGCAGTTTATCAAGAAGTTAATTCCTTAAAGGACTATGTTTATACTTTAGAAGATAAAGAAGAAAAATTAGATAAATTTACAAACAAGAAAGTAGAATATACCACATTAGATAAACGCACACAACCAGTAGATACTAGAGTATCAGTAATAAATGAAATAAAAAACAGAGCAGACTATGCAAATCTTCAACCAGCAGAAACCAAAATGTATAGAAGATTAACAGCTAGACAAGCACAAGATGAACTACCAAAGAATATAGAGTCTGATAAGCAAATAAATTTCTTATATGTTTTAATTAGCCCTTATGCTAAGAGATATACAAGAGAAGAACTACAAAGCATGATGTTATCTTTAGGGTATTCTGTAGCAATAATCGATGACGTATTAATACTACTTGAACAAAATGGCACAGAATTTAAAAAAGTAGATAACGGCATCATTCCATTTGTGGAAAAAGTAGTTGATGGCGTGACTAAAAAGAAATAAGTAAAATTAACTTATTTTAAAAACTTTTTCTATCCTAAATATAATATACTATTTAAAGGAAAAGCAATATGCCAGAACAATTTAGTAACAAAACAGAATTGGAAGTTAAGAGTTATTGGGAAGCAAATGGCATTCCAGAAAAAGTGAGACATAAGAAATCTCAAAAGAATTATTACTTTATAGACGGCCCTCCTTATGCTTCTGGTCATTTACATCTGGGTACTGCAATGAACCGTATTCTAAAAGATTTAATAATAAGATACAGAAGAATGTCAGGCTACAATGTTCTTGATATTCCTGGCTTTGATACTCACGGAGTACCAATTGAAGCAAAGGTGCAGAAAGCACATGGTTTAAAATCAAAAGAAGATATTGAAAAGTTTGGAATTGACAGGTTTACAAAAGAATGTGAGAAGTTTGCAACTGAACATATTGAAGACATGTCAAAAGAAATCTATAATTTAGCACAATGGATGGATTTTAAAAATCCATATAGAACACTTGATAAATCATATATGGAAACTGGGTGGTGGGTTTTTAAGAAAGCTGCAGACAAAGGTCTTCTTTATCACGACAAATATCCAGTTCATGTTTGTCCAACCTGCGAGACTGCTGTTTCTTTTAATGAGATTGAACATAAAGACTTAACTGATAATTCTATTTATGTTAAATTGAAATCTCTTGATATGCCAAACACTTACTTTGTTATCTGGACAACAACTCCTTGGACTCTTCCTGCTAATCTTGGAATCATGGTTAATCCAAGTTACACATACACAGAATTAATTTTCAATAACGAAAAATACATTGTTGCTGAAGAGCTTGTAGAAAAGATTGCAAAAGAATTAAAGTTGGAAGACTATTCTCTTGGAAAGAAATACAAGGGAGAAGAACTTGTAGGGAAAAAATACGAGCCAGTACTTGGAGAATGGTTAGAAACTCTTGAGACATTAAAGAAAGATTGTTACAAAGTAATTCCTTCAGCAAGATTTGTTCATTTAGAAGAAGGAACAGGCCTTGTGCATTGTGCACCAGGACACGGCAGAGAAGATTATGTTGTTGGAAAAGAAAATGGGCTTCCAGCATACTGCCCAGTAAATGTTTTAGGAGTTTATGATAAAACTATAAAGTGGCACACTGGAGAAAAAGTAAAATCTCTTGACCCAAAAATTATTGAATATTTAGAAGAAAAGCAAGCAATACTTGGAAAAAGAGCAATAACTCATGCTTACCCAACTTGCTGGAGATGTGTTTCTCCGCTTTTACAGGTTGCTTTACCACAATGGTTTCTAAAGATAGAAGATATGAAAGAAAGACTAAAAGAGCTAAACAAAGAACAAGTAACTTGGTATCCTGACTGGGCAAAAGAGAGATTTGATAATTGGCTTGATTCTTTATCTGATTGGCCAATCTCCAGAGCAAGATATTGGGGAACACCAATACCAATTTGGCAATGTGATAAATGTAAAGAAATTGAGGTTTTTGGTTCTCTTGAGGAATTAAAAGTAAGAGCGCCATCAGTTGATCTAGGAATGGATCTTCATAAACCTGATATTGATAGCATTATCTATGCATGTAAATGTGGAGGCACAAAAAAAAGAATACCAGAAATCTTTGATGTTTGGTTTGATTCAGGAATTGCTTCTTTTGCAAGTCTTGGATATCCTAAGAAACAAGAACTATTCAATGACTTTTGGCCACCAGACATTAATCTTGAAGGAAGCGACCAGATAAGAGGTTGGTGGAATTCACAGATGATTTGTTCAGCAATTTGTTTTGATAAATCCCCGTACAAGTTTGTTGCTCTTCATGGAATGGTATTAGCTGTTGACAAGAAAAAGCTTTCAAAATCTGTAGGTAACGATAGGCCACTTGCACAAAGGTTCTCAGAAACAGCAATTGATTATTACAGATATTATTTTTCCAGAGAATATAATGGAATGGATGTTGTTATCGATGAAAAGAAATTTATAGATATTAAAAGAGTTTTTAATCTTTTAGAAAATATTCAATCATTAATGTCATTAATGGAAGAAAAGACAAAGTTCTATCCATCAATTGATAATGACAAACTAGAAGTAGAAGACAAATGGATTCTTTCTAAGTATAATTCTTTAGTTGAAAATTATCACAAGAACTATTCAAGTTGTAACTTCTCAAAAGCAACAGCAGATCTTGAAAAGTTTATCTTAGAGGACTTTAGTAGAACCTACATAAAACTAATAAAGAAAAGAGAAAATAAAAATAATGTTTTAAATCACATCTTCTCTGGTCTGTTATTGTTACTTTCACCAGCAGCGCCACATCTAACAGAATATCTTTTCTTAAAGTTTAAAGATAGAAAAGAAACCATACACTTAGAAGAGCTTCCAGTAGCTAACTTAAAACTAATTGACAAGAATTTAGAAGACAACTTTGATATTGCCTTAAGCATTGTCCAAGAAGCACTGTCAGCAAGAGAGAGAGCAAAGAAAAGACTAAGATGGGTTCTTCCAAGACTTGTAGTTGTTACTCCAGAAGTAAATAAACTTGAAGGCGTTAAAGAAATTGTAAAAAATATGGCAAACATTAAAGAAATAATTCTTCAAACAGAAGTTCCTAAAGGCAACTATGAAGCCGGGAAAGTTTCAGAAGAGATGTCCATATATCTTGACTTAGATATTCCAAAATCTCTAGAAGAAGAATGGGAATTAAGCGAACTAACAAGAGCAATACAAGCAGAGAGAAAGAAAAACAATCTTACTCCAAGCCAAGTAGTAACTCTTCACATCTCTTGTTCAGACGAAGCCTTCATAAAGATTAGAAAGCAAGTAATTGAAGAAGGCACAGCAACAAGGATTTTCTATCAGGTCTTTGAGCCAACCAATCCAAAGAAGCAGGCATTAATCAAAAGAGAAGTTTATTTCTCTTTTGTTATTTAATTTGAGTGGCTCTTATTTTGTGTATCCCGAGTGCCCAAATATCGTACAATTTGTGCACAGGCAATGCACAACTTTTTAAATAGATTTGTTCTATAGTATATATGAATAAAGAATATTTAACTCAAATAATCTTAGACCAAAACAAAAGATTAGAAAAATTACCAGAAGGACTAATAAGACAAAAATTATCAAAGATAACTTCATTTATAACTCACAAAATAAACATAGTAATAACTGGACACCGAAGATCAGGCAAATCTACATTTTTATTTCAATGGATGAACAAATATTATAAAGATAAGTTTTATTATTTTGATTTCTCTGATGAAAGAATTTTAGATTTTACAACAAAAGATTTTCAATTATTACACGAAGTGTTATTAGAGCAATTTGGAGAAAAGAAAATTTTCTTTTTTGATGAAATACAAGGAAAACCAAATTGGGATAAATTTGTTAATAGATTATATACTGAAGGGTACAGGTTTTTTATAACTGGTTCGAATGCGGAATTATTAAGTAAAGAAATATCTACATACCTTACAGGAAGGCATTTTGATATTTTAATATACCCGTTTTCTTTTGAAGAATATTTAAGATATAAAAATTTTAAAAAAAATTCAAAAACTACAGAAGGAAAGACAGAAATAAATAAACATTTAATAGAATATATAAAGAACGGAGGATTTCCAGAAGTTGTGGTGTATAACAATTCAGAAATTTTAAGTTCAATATATACTGATGTAATAAATAAAGATATAATAAATAGATATAAGATAATTGATGAAACAACATTTAAAAGACTAGCCCATTTTTTAATAACAAATTTTTCTAAAGAGTTTTCATATACTTCTTTAAAGAATAATTTTAGTATGGGCAGTACACACACCGCAAAAAAATATGTTTCTTATTTAGTGAATGCTTATGTTTTATTTGAGTTAAATAAATATGATCCGTCTTTAAAAAATCAAGAAAGAGCCGCAAAAAAGATATATTGTATAGATACTGGGCTAATTAATCAAATGGCCTTTAAGTTTTCTGAAAATCTAGGAAAATTATATGAAAATATTGTGTTTTTAGAGTTATTAAGAAAAGGAAAAAAGATTTATTTTTATAAAGCAGATAATGGTTTAGAAGTTGATTTTTTAGTTCAAGATAAAGATAAAATAATTTCTGCAATACAAGTTTGTTATGATTTGACAGATATAAAAACAAAAGAGAGAGAATTGAAATCTCTTTTATGTGCTTGTGATAAATTTGGGTTAAAAGAAGGAACTATAATAACTAACGATTTAGAAAATCAAGAAAAAATTAATAATAAAACAATTAAATATATTCCGCTTTGGAAATGGTTAATCGAATAATTATTTTGCTAATTTTATTTAAGCAATATCAACCACGCCGAAGGATATATATATATATCGCTTTTCTGTTTATTTATAAAATTAATAAATTTAAATGGAGAGAAGAAAATGAAAAAAGAAAAATCAAAAATAATGCTTTGGGCCGTAGTTGCTTTAGTCGTTGGGATTGTATTAGGAATGCTAATTACAAATCTAAGAACAACAGGAAACACATTAAAAATATTTAAATCTAAAGAAATAAGTTTAGAGGAATATAAAAAATTAGTTGATGCGGGCATTATAATCAATAAAAAAATTTCAGAAAACACTTTTGAGGAAATCATTCCTGATTATATCTCTATTCGTATGTCTAAAAAAGATCGGATTGCATCTAGATCTTGGAATTGTTGCGACCGAAGTAAAAATTATACAGGAGACGGTTCTGGTTCAACTTACGACTGTGGTGACGGAAATTGTTCTATTATTAAATAAATTGTGGGGGAAATATATGAATAAAATGAAATTAGGATTAATAATTTGGACATTAGTTGCATTAATTATTGGATTATTTATTGGAATGCTTGTTACTAATGTCGTAACAACCGGAAATGCAATAGATGTTTTTAAATCTCAAAAAATGAGCGAAGAAGAGTTTAATAAATTACTTGAAGAAAACATTATAACCTTTACCTATACTTCAGATAATTATTTTAAAATAAATATCCCAGAATATATTAATTTAAGGGCGTTACCAAAAGATTCTGAACAAGCTGCCGCAAATTGGGAATGTTGTTTAAAGGGAAAGTGGGCAATAAAATATGGCCCTTTTTATCGTTGTAATGAGGATTCTAATTGTAGTATAGCTCGCTGATAATAAAATATACATATAAATAAAAGAGAATTTCATTCTCTTTTATAAACTTTTCTTTTCATTAAGTTATTTATGATATACAAAATAGTTTTAGAGAAGTCTGATTTAAGATCTAAGCTTTGTATAATTATCAATAACTTTAATGGCCAGTAAGGCCTCAATTTTCTATTCTGCAGCGTAACTTTTGTTTTGTGTAATCTTTGGATACATTAATGCATAAGTGGTTTGTTTTTAATATATTTGCATAACTATAATTAATAATTAAAATGGAAGTGAATTTAAAAAATGAAAAAATATTTAAGTGTTAAAGAAGTATTAGAAAGTAAAGTTGAAGATATATCTATTCGAGGATGGGTATATAGAATAAGAGATCAAAAAGATAATATCTTTATTACAATTAGAGACGAAACAGGAATCATTCAGCTTGTCGCAACAAAAGATAAACTAAAAGAACAAGAGTTCCAAATAGCAAAAACTCTAGGAATAGAAAGCTCAATAATAGTTTCTGGAAAACTAAGAAAAGAAGAAAGGTCTCCTCAAGGTTATGAAATAGATATTGATTCTTTAGAACTTGTTGGAAAATCAGAAAACTATCCAATCTCTAAAGACTTCTCAGAAGAGTTTCTTCTAGATGTTAGACATCTGTGGCTAAGAAGTCGAAAGATGACTGCAATATTAAAAATAAGATCAACAGTCATTGGTGCAATTCATGAATACTTCAGAAAAGAAGGTTTCTATGAATATCAATCTCCAATACTTCAATCAGTTCAATGCGAAGGCGGTTCTTCTCTTTTCAAAGTTGATTATTTTGGAGAGGAAGGAGTTTTCTTAGCTCAGACCTGGCAACTATATGCTGAGCCAGCAATCTTTTCTCTAGGAAAGATATACACAATCGCTCCATCTTTTAGAGCAGAGAAATCAAAAACTTCAAGACATCTTACAGAATACTGGCATGCAGAAATGGAAGGAGTTTGGATTGATTTTGATATGCTTCAAGACTATGGTGAAGGACTAATCAAGCACGTGATTAAAACTGTTCTAGAGAAACACAAAACAGATCTAGAAATTTTAAAAAGAGACACAAAGCTTTTAGAAACAGCAATCTCTAAACCATTCATTAGAATGACATACACAGAAGTATTAGAATTACTTAAAGAAAAAGCAGAAATGGAAGTTGAATGGGGAAAAGATCTAAGAACGCTCGAAGAAGATAAGTTAAGCAAAATGCACGACACCTTTACAATTGTTACAAGATATCCTAAAGTTGTTAAAGCCTTTTACATGAAAGAAGATCCAAAAGACCCAAAAGTAGTTCTTGGCTTTGATTGTATTGGTCCAGAAGGTTATGGAGAGATTATTGGCGCAAGTGAGAGAGAACCAGATTTAGAAAAAATAAAAGAAAGGCTTGCAGAGCAAGGAGAAGACCCAAAGCATTATGAGTTTTATCTTGATACCAGAAGATATGGTTCAGTACCACATGCAGGGTTTGGTCTTGGTGTTGAAAGACTAATAGCATACATTACAGGAGTAGACAACATAAAAGACACAATACCATTTCCAAGAACCATGGTAAGGTTTAAACCTT
>CAZGLB010000018.1:7519-11110 GCA_964526365.1 uncultured archaeon | reverse complement strand
ATCATCATTACTTTTTCTGAGTTGTCGTCCAAGAGGATTGCATATCCTTGTTCTTTTGGTAATTGAGCATAGTATTTATCCATTGGGATATTTAGATAGCTTGGTCTTATTGCAGATACTGCTTGAATATCATCTTGAGCAGTCATTCTCATGCTTAAGAAAAAATCACACTGAGAGATTGCTTCGTTATGAAGCTTGTTTGGTCTTTGTGTTGCAAGTAGTAAAGAAAGGCCAGGTTGTCTTCCAACTCTAATCCATTGTAGTAAAACATCAAGTGCAATTGACGGCCTGTCGCTTGGCATAAACATGTGTGCTTCATCAATCATCATCCAGATTATTGGCATCTCGCTTTCTTTTCTCCCGCCAGTTAAAAGACCCATTTCTTCTTCTTTTCTATAAAGCATTCTTTCTTCATATAGTCTTTTCCCTAAGATACCAACAATTAATTCCTTAATCGATTCCATGCCAATTGATTCCTTGTAAGTACTGGTATCAACAATTGTAATTGTTCCAGGCTTTGCAAACTCTTTCATTGTTGTTCCGGATCTTGAAAACAATCCCCAGGATTTAGCAACAAGAAATCTATTATTAAGAGAATTAATGATGTCTTGAGTGGTGTCTGTGTCTTTTTTAGTTTCATTCATTATGTCTTCAATATCAAAAAGATTTCCTACCTTATTTTTTATTTTTTCTATAGTTCTTGAAAGTAAAGAAGATTCTGCGTCTCTCCAGTTAAGTCTAAAGACAGCAAGCCAATCTTCAATATCCATTTGTGAAGTTCTTATGGAAAAATAACCATCATGTGGAAGATTTTTTTGTTCGTAGAAGTTTTTCTTTCCAAACGGCACAAGGTTTCTAATCTCTATGCCTTCTGGTTTTAGGCCCCATTTCTCTAACTGTTCAGCTTCGTCTTTATTTGGATATTTCATTGTCCAAAAGATACCAACAGTATCAATAACAATAACAGATAATCTTTCTTTAATTTCAAATGGCTGTTTTGCAAATTCTTCAATCAAGACAGACATGGCGTAGCTTTTTCCAGACCCTCTTTTTCCGCAAACAATTGCTACATGTGATCTTGAGACATCCATTAATACTTTCTTTCCAAGTACTGGTTCTTCTCCGCTTGAAACCACAACTTTACCAATATACCCTGTTCCTTTTTTCCCGTATTTCTTAATGTGGCTTTGGATTCTTCCAACAATTATCTCTTCAGACTCAAAATCAATTCCCATAATTTACCATAATTTTTGTTTGTTTGTTCCAATAAATGATTTTATAATATTATAAAGTATAGATAACGATATAATGATAATTAAAAGATAAATAATAATTATCAAGATATAAGTAATCAATTGCAAATTAATTAAAAATATAAAAAAGATTCTTGAAAGATACACTTGAATAGTTGCTCCAAGGATTATTGCAAGAAGCCCAATATAGAATAATAATAAATCGTCTTTCTTAAATATTTTAACTTTAATCAACTGACGATTTTCTTTCTTTAAAAAGATATTAACAAAAAATATTATGATTGTTGCAATAAGCTTTATGCCAATTGTTGAAAACAAAATATATGCAATAAAATAAAAAACATCAGGAATCAATAACGTTGCAAGCTTGATTTGTCCAAGGACTGGTGAAAGGATATATGCAGCATGAGAAAATCCGTCCTTTATTGATATGATTAAAAAAGAGAAAGGCAAGATTGCAGTTTTTAAAGACGTCTCTAGCTTTTCAGAGAACACTTCGCTAAAGCTGATTTGTCCAGAGAAATAAAAAGATTTAGTAATATTTGTTTCTTGATATTCTGAAATATTAGTACTAACAATAACAATACCAATAATTAGCCCAATAAAATAAGCAATAGCAAAGCTTGCTGCTATAAACTTATAGATTGTATCAAATTCCATACTATAAATAGATTATAGATGAATTTAAAAAGATTAAAGAAAATGATAAAAGACTTTTAGTCAGTCTTAAATTCTGTTTTCTTCATTTTCTTTGGTATTACATAGTAGTGCTTTGCTTTACAAACTAAACACTCAGCAGTAAATACTGGCTTTTTGTTCTGTTTTTTAACAGTTGCGATGTGTTTAGCCATACCGCCATAACCTTTCTTGTGCTTTCTAACATTTTTTCTTGTTCCAACAGCTAAGGTTCTTGCGCCTCTAGCCTTGTATTGTGAAAGCTTGTGAGTTTGATGTTTTTTACATTTTCTACAGTATGTTTTTATTTGCTTTGGTATCTTCATATATAATCATTTTTTTCTAAATATTAAAAAAAGAGCAGATTTCTAGGTCACTCTATATAATATATATTGTCCCATATTTATTTAAAAAGATTGCCTATATATTAATTGAACACTAAAATACGTGAAAAGTAATGATTGCTGAAAAATACCGAAAAGATTTCCCAATTTTTAAAAAAAACATAATTTATTTGGATAGTGCTGCAACTAGCCTTAAGCCAAAACCAATAATGGAAGCAATGAATTATTACTATACTAATTGTCCAGTTAATATCCACAGAGGCGTCTATAAGCTATCCCAAGAAGCAAGTGTTGTCTATGAGGATTGCCATACAGAGCTTTCTAAGTTTTTTAATTGTTCTAAAAAGGAAGTAATTTTAACACAGAACAGCACTGATTCTCTTAACACCATAATGTATATGCTATACAATAGCAATTATTTCAAGAAAGGCGACGAAATTTTAACCACAGTCTATGAACACCACGCAAACCTTGTGCCTTGGCAGTTTATTTCTCAAAAGCTTGGCTTGACATTAAAGTTTGTAGAGATTAATAAAGATTATACTTTGAATCTTTCTGATTTAGAGAAAAAGATTACTGCAAAAACAAAACTAATAACAATTGCACACGTCTCTAACACCATAGGAACGATTGCTCCAATTTCAGAAATTGTTAAGCTTGCAAGAAAGAAAAATATTCTAGTGTGCGTTGATGGTTCTCAGTCTGCGCCACATAAGAAGATTGATTTTAAGAAATTAGATATTGATTTCTTTGTTTGCACAATGCATAAGATGCTTGGGCCAACAGGAGTTGGAATACTGATTGGAAAAGAAAAGCTACTTGAAAAGTTCTCGCCTGTAAGATTTGGTGGAGACATGATTGAGCACGTAACTTTTAAGAAATCCACATGGAACAGCCTACCAAACAAATTTGAAGCAGGAACTCCAAACATCTCTGGTGCTTTTGGAACTCTTGCTGCAATTGATTATCTAGAAAAGATTGGAATGGACACAATTGAAAAGCAAGACAAGTTACTTTTAGATTATGCAATTACAAAATTAAATAATATTTCTGATTTAAAACTCTATAATCCTTTAGACTCAAGAAAGCAAGCATCAATTCTTTTATTTTCTTTAAAAGGCATAAAATCTAGAGAGCTTTCTTCTCTTCTTGACGAGTATGGTAATATTGCAACAAGAGCAGGTATGCATTGTGCTGAGCCAATAATATCTAGATTAAAGAAGGACGGGCTTGTTAGAGCGTCTCTATATTTCTATAACACAAAAGAAGAAATAGACACTCTAGCAGACAATTTACAGAAAATAAAAAAGCTTATTTAG
>CAZGLB010000018.1:0-7419 GCA_964526365.1 uncultured archaeon | reverse complement strand
AGAAGAAATAGACACTCTAGCAGACAATTTACAGAAAATAAAAAAGCTTATTTAGATTAAATAAAAAGCCCATTTTTAAACATTTTGTTTGAATAATTATATAATTCATACAATAATCTAAAGGGGGATGATACACCATGAGCGAAATGGAAGGAAACACAATATACATCGGAAAAAAAGGAACAATGGCCTATGTTCTAGCAGTAATAACACAATTCAATCAAGGCACAGATAATGTAACTATCAAAGCAAGAGGAAAGACCATTTCTAAAGCAGTTGATGTTGCTGAGATTGTAAAGAACAAATTTGTAAATTCTGTTAAGATTGAAGACATTGCAATATCAACAGAAGAGATTACAACAGAGAACAACACCCCAATGAAGGTTTCTGCAATAGAAATCAGATTAACTAAGTAAGTTTTCTAACTTACTTTTCTTTTTTTTAAAAATTTAGGAAATTACAAGCCTTGGTATTGGTAGATCCATTTCTTGAAAGGTTTGATTAATCTTTGAAAGCAACTTCTTGTTTGTAATTTGAATATTGTCTTTTGAAGAAGCAATCAAAGAATCATCATTTACATTTAGTCTTTCTAAAGTGCTGTATTTTATGCCTCTGATTGCTTTTTCTATAATAGGGGAATAGAATTTTGTGTTTTTGTGTTGCAAGAATTTAGGGATTTCTTCGATTAGGGAATTGATAAGTGAATATTCTGTAAGATATTGTAAGAAATGAGGATTTCTCTCAAGTGCAAGGGAATTTTTAAAGTCCCCAAATCCGTAATTGGCAATTGTGCTAATATTTATTGATTCTTCAATAATCTTTTGCCTATCAAAAAGAGAACTTATAATTCTAGAAATAAAAGATTCCTTTTGTTTACAGCTCCATACAAGCTTTTCTTTATTGTCAAGGATTGTCAGCTCTTTATTCCTAGAAAGATTAATAGCATCACAAAGAAGTATAAACTCTGTTTGTCCTTTACTAAATGGTCCAGTAACCATCTTTATTAGTCCGTTTTGTTTCTTATAGCTTTCGCGATTTTCTTTTTTCTCATGTTGATTATGATATTCTCTTGCCCAAGAGTCGTCCATAGATATAAAATAAAAACCAGACTTTCTAAACTCAACTTCCACAAGCGACGATGGCAAAACATTTTCTTGTCTAATTTCTAAAGGCTTACAACATTCACAATTAAGAGTTTCAAAACCAATATTATTAAATCTGTTTGTTAGAAGATGTGGTAAGACATTTGAAAAATCCAGATTGATATGTTCTTTAATATATTTTTCTCTAGTCTGATAATAAAAATTATTTGTGTTTTTTAAAGACAATTCAGAACTAAAAAACTCGTTTTCAAAAAGTATATTTAGTATCTGGTCATTCTTGATATTTGTTTCTGGCTTAAGTTTTAGAATATTACTAAGTACTAATTTTTTAGTTAATGGTTCAATGAGATTTAGTTTCTCAGAATAATTTAAACTTTCAGTATAGTTCCTTATTGCAAAATGTATGTGGTTTTCGTTATTTATCTTTCTAGTATTGCCTTTAAAAATATAGAAAGAATCATAGTAACTCCAGTTATTTCTTATTAGAAACTGCCTTTCTGGTTCAATTAATATTATGTTTTTACCAGTTGCCTGTTGTAATATCTTTGAACACTTAGAAAGCAACTCAAAGTCTCTTGCTATTACTTTTGTTTTTTGATTTAGGGATTTTAAAGAAACGTCTTTTTTAAAGTCTGAGAGTAATTGTAAAACCAGAGAATAATTAATATCTACTAGAAAATAAGGATAGAACGTGGATTTATGCACAAACTCGTAGTTATTATTAAGAGGGTCTCTACCAAAGTAGAGAACCACTCTTGCCCTGTCTTTTTCATACGTACTATTCAATAAACATAACCTATGTTCCATTTCTCTATTCACTTCCACAAACGTTAATAAAATACAATTATCTTGGCAGATAACTATTTAGAGAGTGAAACTTTGAGGGTCATTTACGGGGGGGTAGCTGTCCAGTGCAAAGTATTTAAAGCTTTGTTTTTTCTTTAATATGCAGTATTTTAATACTTTTGTTACTAATGTTATATGGAGTTTTTGATATGACGCTTGAGGATTTAGTAAAAACTATGCCAAAGTGTGGGCAAACAAAAGAAATAATATTAAATCTTGATAATTATGACGATATCTTCTCAGACTTTGATAAACAACCATATACTCACAGATCATTATCTGATGATTTTATAAGACAATTAAAAAAAAACTGTACAGAAGGCGAATATGAGCGTTTAGATATACAAATTATTGTTCAAAAAAAGAATAGAAATCCAAGATTCGAAATAATTATTAAAAGAAGAATAGAAGAATATTTAAGAAATCATTTTAAAAGACAAGAAAAAGAAAGAAAGAAGCAAATAAAATTAGGGTTTGTTTTTATAATCTTTGGAGCAATATTACTTATCTTTAAATATCTTCTTGCAGAGTATCTAAAAACCAAAAATCTAAGCGTTCTTGCAATAATTATGGAGCCGTTTAGTTGGTTTTTATTCTGGGAAGGCGCATATATTTTGTTTTTTGAAACAAAAGGAAATAAGCTAGAATATGAAATATACAAGAAGTTATCAAAAGCAAAGATACAGTTTACAGGAAACGATTATTAAGGAGGAAAAAAATATGTTTGATATAAAAAAAATATTTATTTTGTTTTCTTTAGTTCTAATTTTAGGAACTATTTCAGCAGAAAGCTATATGATTGATGAATTGTTTAATAATCCAGAATTTGCAAAAGAACAATACAATGCAAATCTAGATAAGATGCCTGGGGCTTTAAGAAAGTTTACAGGTAATGAAAAGATTCAGTTAAATGTGAATTATGGAACAGAAATAAAATCTATAACTCTTGTCATGAAAGAAGGCGCAATGGATTCTTATTCTACAGACGGCACAGTTGAGCCAACTTTAATTGTAGACACAGACCCAGAAACAATAGACAATTTAATAAAAAGTAACACGCCAGTAAATGCTTTTAAAACAGCAGTAAAAGAAAAGAAATTAAAATATCGTTCAGTAGGTATTTTTAAGAAAATCAAGTTTGGCTTTGCAAGATTTGCGTTAAACTTCTTTAAGAAATAAGAGAATATTTGGGGACACTGGGATTTGAACCCAGGTCAACAGGTATCTCCTTTTTTTCTAGATATACATCTAGCATACCTGTAATTGTCAGTCATCTGTCTTTTAAAAACATCCTGCAAATTTTTTTTTTGAAAAAAATCTGGAGCCCGCTAGGCTAACCGGACTACCCCATGTCCCCGTTTTGGGTATATAATTTATATTAAAAAATCTTTATATACATGTGCTTTTTAAAATAAAACAAAAGCAATATAAAATAATCACGAGATATTATTTATTGCCAAACATGAAACTAAAATATTCTGGTTGTTTTTCAATTACTGATAATAACCAAAAAACAAATATCGACCAAAATAAAGAAACAGATATCTCTGACTATAACCTAATCACGCACGGGCATAGCGATCACATCTCTACAGGAAAGCAACAGATGTTTACTACAAAGGAAACTGCTGCTTTAATCAACTTGTGCACACAAAAGGAAATAAGTTATTCTTTTGTTAATGGGCAAGCACTAGATTTAACAGACAACATTAAACTTTCTGCTATTGATGCAGGACATATCCTTGGCAGTAAGATGTTTTATTTAGAGACTAAAGATAAATCAATTCTTTACACAGGAGACTTTAAGACACAAGATTCATTATTGCTTTCTGGCGCAAAACCAAAAGAGGCAGACATATTGGTTATGGAAACAACCTTTGGAAAAAAGGAGTTTATTTTTCCAGAAAGAGAAAAAGTATATTCTGATTTTTCAGAAAAGATTTCAAAAGACATCAATAATGGAAAGCTAGTTGTTATTGGAGCCTATTCTCTTGGTAAGTCTCAAGAAATAATTGCGTTTGTAAACAAATATCTAGGAGAAACACCAATAATTACAAAGAAAGGTTTTGATTTCTCTAAAGTTTATGAAAGTTTTGAAATGCGTCTTGGAAATTATGAGCTCTTAAATCATAATACTGATACTCATAATATTCTAATTGTTCCAATGAACCTAATCACAAAAGACTTAATAAGAAGTTTAGAGCACCAGCAGAACAGAAAAGTCTCAGTTTATTTTGCAACAGGCTGGAAGCATCATGGTTCAGGTAAATGCATTCCAATTTCTGACCATTGTGACTATAACGATCTTTTAGATTTTGTAAAAGCAGTAAATCCAAAGCAAGTTCTTACAATGCACGGATTTGCAGAAGAATTTTCAAAAACAATAAACAAAGAATTAGGTATTTGGTCAAGACCGATTCAAGACCTTAACCAATTTTCAATTTCTGATTTTTTATAATTTTAAAACAATCTAGCATTAAAGTCTTCTAGCTTTTGTGTTTCGTTTCTGTCATCAGTTCTAGATTTTAAAATTAATGAAAGCTCTGAAAGGCTTTCTTTAAAGTCTATAAGATTAAGATCTGCTTGTCTATATCTGTTTAGAAGTGTGTTATGTATCTCTGCTTGTCTTTTCTTTCCAAATGCGGTCTTAACGAGATTGTCCTGATTTAAAAGTTCCATTAATACTTCCATCTTCTGTCTTTCAATAACAAGTTCTTCAATCTTGTTTTTTAGATTATCAAGCTGCCTCTCTGTTGCGCCTCTTTTCTTGTAGTCCATCATCATGTTCTTGTATTTTTCAATCTCTTCATTGACTTTAACAAGATCGATCAATTTATCAACATTCATTGTTGCTCTTCTAGAGATTACTGTTGCTAAATCAATTTTTTGTGTTTTTTCAAAAACCGGAATTGCATTGAAGTTTTTGTTTTCTTCTTCTTTGGTTGTTGCTTTCTTGCTACTAAACATGTTTTTTAAATTAAATGCCATTTTTATTCACCTTATATATTTTATAGTTTCTTAATATTTAATAAATCTATTTATTTAAGATTGTTACATAGTTAAGTGATGGGCTATGTAATATTGTCTTTAAGTCTTCTCTTGAGATGTTTGGTTTACTATTACAAATCTCATCTAATAGTCCTGCTCTATAGTCAATAATCTTCTTAAAATCTTTTTTTGAGATATTTACTAATTCACAAAGCTTTTCTGCAAAATGTGAAGTCATGATATCGATTGTACAATTATCGCACTCGTCTTCTTTATAAAGATTATTTAGATTAATATTTCCAACTTTTGAAATCTCAGTAATCTGTGAAACTTTTCTAATAATTTTTCCTTCTACAAATTTCTTTCTTAAAATAATAATAAGATCAAGAAGAGGAATATTTGTTTCGGAAATCTCCATTGGTTTATTCAAAAGTTTAACAATTGTGTCTTCGCTGTTATTTGCGTGTATTGTTGCCATACATCCATTATGTCCAGTATCCATTGCAACAAAAAGCCCTTGTACTTCTCTGGCTCTAACTTCTCCAATAATTATTCTATCTGGCCTCATTCTCATGGTATTAACTGTTATCTCATAAAGGCTATCCTCTTTTGAGATATCAGAAACAAGAGAAACAGAGTCTACAAAATTACTAATATCAATTTCTGCGGTGTCTTCAATTAAAATTATTCGTTCATCAGTATTTATAAAATCTAATAACAGATTAAGAAAAGTGGTTTTACCAGAACCAGTTCCTCCACAAATAAAGATATTTGCTGGCCTAACTTTAAAACCATCCACAACAGTCCATATATATGCTGCAGTATAGGCATCTACCACTTTTGTAGTAATTAAATCAATAATTGTTATTGGTTTTTTTGTAAATTTTCTAATAGTTATTGCATTAAATCCACACACTTTCTTAGAAACAACATTAAGTCTAGACCTGTCTGGTAAACTTCCATCAATAAATTCTCTTTTATCAAAGTCTCTATTAACTGTAGCTTTTAAAATTTCTAAAAGCTCATCATATTCTTCTAAAGTAAAGGTTATTCCTGTTAGTGTTTTCTTTTGTTCTCTGTCAATTATAAATACTTTATCATAATCATTAATTATTATTTCTTCAATGTCTTTAGCTTCAAAAAGCCTTGTTAATTGTCTGTAACCCATAACATAATCAACAATATAGTCTGCAAGTCTCTTATCTAGAAATGTTGCAAGTATTTTCTTTTCTTCAGTTACAAGGTCAGGGTCAAATATTATTTTTTTAATTTTGTTATATTTGATTAGTTCTTTAATAATCTGGTTTTTGTCCATTCCTGTTTCTTTAATTATATAGTCTGTAATATCTTTTGTTTCAAGAGTCCCAAGTTTTATACTGTCTATAATTTTATGTAATTCTGGTATATAATAATCATATTTGCTGTTTGCCATAATCATTCCTCATTTATTTAAAAGATGTATTTATTTTTAAATGTTATTATTATCTATTATATAATAAATCAGAGATAAACTATGGCAGAAAGAAGAGATATATTTAACGAAATTAATAGTAACAAGATTAAGACTTATTTTTTATTTTTAGGGTTTTTTATATTTATATTTATACTTGCAATAGCGATAAAGTATATCTTTAATTTTGCGGGCTTTGGCATATTGTTTATTGCTGGAGTTATTGCAATAATCTATGCAATTATTGGTTACTTTGTTGGAGATAAGATTGTTCTTGCTACAAGTGGTGCAAAAGAAGCAGATGAGAAAAAATATGTTTTTCTTCATAATCTTGTTGAAGGCCTTTCAATCTCTGCAGGAATACCAAAGCCAAAAGTCTATGTTATTGTTGACAAGTCTCCAAATGCTTTTGCAACTGGAAGAGATCCAAAGCATTCAAGTCTTGCAGTAACTACTGGTCTTTTAGAGATAATGAATAGGCAAGAGCTAGAAGGAGTTATTGCTCACGAGATGTCACACATTAATAACAGAGACATACAAGTTATGACTTTTGTTTCTGTGTTATTTGGAATTGTTTCAATTGTTTCAGATATTGCTTTAAGAAGCATGATATTTGGTGGAGGAGATCACGATAACAACAGCAAGAATCCAATAGGTTTAATTCTTGCCATTGCTTTAGTAATTCTTGCTCCATTAATTGCAATGATAATACAAATGGCATTATCGCGAAACAGAGAATATCTTGCAGACTCTTCAGGAGCAAAATTAACAAGATATCCTGCAGGTCTTGCAAATGCTTTAAAAAAGATTTCTGCAGTTCACGAGCCAGTAAAGAATGCAAGCAAAGGCACAGCACATCTTTACATTTCTAATCCATTGTCTGGTGGATTATCTGGTTTATTCTCAACTCATCCACCAATACAAGAAAGAATCAAAAGACTAGAAGCAATGTAATTTCTTTTTCGCATCGGACATCTACCCCCCCGAAAACACCCCCATTTCTAAAGTCATAATATATTTATGACTACAAAT
>CAZGLB010000017.1:0-11710 GCA_964526365.1 uncultured archaeon | reverse complement strand
TAGTAAATGTTATTACTTTAATTTTGGCAATTATACAAAAATGGGATCTAAAAACTATATTTTACATTTATTATTTCCAAACAATTATTTTTTCGATATTTATAACTATTAAACTAATTTTTTTGAAAAAAGAATTATTTGTAGGGTTAACGGATAACAATAATAAGATTATGCCACCAACAAAAGAAACAAAAACAAATATTATTTTCGGATTTATTGGTGGGTACTTTGTTGTGTTTCTAATGTATTTTCTATTTTTATATACTTTATTAGGAGGAATTAAATTAAGTTTTTGGATTATAACTAGTATATTTTTATTTTTTATAAATCATCTCTTTTCAGTTATATATAATTTTAAAAAAGATAAAGAAAAGAACGAAATTGCCCCCACCTTAATCAAAAATGTTAGTTATAGAATATTTGTTATACATTTTACGATTTGGTTTTTAGGATTTTTTGGTGGTTTAATACAGAAAAAACAATCTTTAAATTTAATCACCATCATTATTTTATTTACGTTAAGAATTCTGGTAGAAATAAATATGCATAATAGAGAACATATGACTAATAAGGATATTAACAAAGAAAATCAAGAATATTTAAAAAAAATTAAAAAAATAGTAAAAGAAGAATCAGAATATATTTATCCAAAAACCGAAACCGTAGTTTCTTCAAAATCTGGTGTGTGGGACAGTATATCTAAAATATTAAATATTATTATATATGCAATATTGTGTTTTGTTTTTTTTATGGTCTTTGGTATTGTAGGTGCCATAATAGGGGCGGTATTTTTTACAATAATATTTTTTATTACTAATAAAAAAGAAAAAAAGAGCAAAAGTAAATGAATCTTATAGAAAGCCTAAAGTTAAAATGGGACATATCCCTTTTTTCTCTTATTGTTACAAATCTAATTGTTATTGTTCTTGCCACTACTCAAAACTGGGATTTTCGTACCCTATTGTATATTTATATTTCACAAACCTATATTATTGGGGTATTTTATTTTATTAGTATATTAACTAAAAAAAAGGTAACAACACACGGAATAAACATAAATAATTCCCCTATATCTCCAACCGCTGCAAATAAATCTACTATAGCCATAATATTTTTAATAATTTTTTTAATTGTTGTTAGATTTTATTCTATTTTATTGGGAATAATAAAAGCACCCTCTGTGTTAGTTACTTTATCAATAACTCTTTTTTTTATTAATCATTTAATTTCTTTTTTATCAAATAACAAAGCAGATTCAGAAAAAGAAGAAAATTTAAAAGAACTTATCTTGACTCCATTTTATAGAATACTCCCAATGCATTTTATATTATTTATAGGAAATATATTTAATGTACAAATAATAATATTTTTAATATTAAAAACAATTCTGGATGTTTATATGCATAATTATCTACACCAGTCACATCAAAAATATTCAAAAAATAAACCGCAAGTAATAGATAAAAAAAATAATAACGACATAATTATTCCTACCATTTATAGGGATAATATTACAAATGAAACAAAATTGGTAGAGGTTGCTATCGATAAAAATTTATATGCATTTGGCGGGCAAGCATTTAAAATTGTTTTTTATATACTTATGGGCTTGTTTATATTATTTTTTATATTATTTGCAATACCCGTTATAATTGTGATTTTTAGCTCCTCTCAAAAAAAGTTAGGAACTATTATATTTTTGGCACCAATAATTCTGTTAATTCTGCCTCTTATATTTCTGCTTATAAAATATAAAAAAATAGATAAACAAAAATTTAGGGAAGAATATTCAAACCAAATATTTAAACAATACAATATAGCAAAACCAAAAGATTATGATAACAACGTAAAAAATTTAATAGATATTCAAAAAACACTAAAAAATATAAAGATAGAAAAAGGGATAGATTTGGGGATTAGGGGTGTTGGCTTTTGTATTTTAATGTTAGTAATAAGTTTTGTAATTTTTCTAACTTCTTGGCTTATTTCATTAACAATTATTGGAACCTTTTTTTTAATTTTTTCTAAAGACATATTAGCAAATCAACAATTGGCATTTACAACTGCACTAATCATTCCTATTATTACTACTTTATTAGTAAATTATTTTGTTATTAAACCAAAATTAAAACGAGGGGACATATCAAAAGGCATATTTTTAATTTATTTAGCAACCATTCTTTTAATTATGTTAAAATTAATATTATCTTTATTTGATTAAAAACAGTAGCTATTTATATAATTTTTCTTTCTTAAATATTATATACTAAGAAGCAGACCCTCCTTAGCATAGCGGTTAGTGCGACCGGCTGTAGACTTTTGTAACACACTATTTTTGTTGTTGTAAAACGACAGAAAAAGGCAGTGACCGGTAGATCCCCAGTCCGAATCTGGGAGGAGGGAATCCGACTCCTATTTCTATGCTTCTTTTAGAAAAAGAAAGCTTTAAATTTTGATTATTTCTATATTATATTAGGTGGTAAGATATGTTAAATAACTCTTTTGATGTTTTAATTGAAGAAGATAAAGAAACTAAACAATATTATGGTTCTGTTCCTAATCTGCCAGGTTGTTATTCTACAGGAGACACCGTAGAAGAATTAATCACAAACATGAAAGAAGCAATTTCTTTATATTTAGAAGTTAAGAAAGAAGAGAAATCAAAGATATTGAATAATAACGTTCTAGGTATGATAAGGGTTACATTATGAGTGAACTTCCTGTTATCTCTTCTTTAAAATTAACAAAAATTGTAATAAAATTGGGTTTTAAAGAAGTAAGACAAAAAGGATCTCATAAAATATTTTCTCATTCTGATGGCAGACTAGTTGTTATCCCAATGCATTCAAATAAACCACTCCCTGAAGGACTTTTAAACAAAATCATAAAGCAAGATTTGTGCCTTTCAAAAGATGAATTCTTTAAGTTATTATAGAAGTTAAACTCCGAATCTGGGAGGAGGGAGTTTCTAATTAACTTTATATAAGTTTTGATTCTATTTTTTATATGCCACCAGTAAGAGTATCCTTTAGAAGACATGCAGAAAAGACTAGAGACGGTTCTAAACTTACGACTAAAGGCAAAAAAGACTCTAAAAGACTTGGAGAAAACCTTTCAAAAGAACCAACTAAATTTTATTGGGATGTTAATAGAACTAAAGAAACAGCAGAAGAATTAGATAATAACAAAAAATATACTTCTAGAAAAAGAGAAATACTACACGGTCATAAATATTTAACTCCAGATGTAGAAATAAAAACTAAAGCAGATAAATTTCTAGTTTCTGTAAAAAGGATATTAGAAAAAGCAGGAATAGTTAATGATAATAGACTTATGGCAATCTGGTTAAATGGCAATTTCCCTAAAAGCATCGTTCCAAAACCAGAAGTAATTGCTGATAGAATAATAAAAGACAGATTTGCGTTACCAAACAGAATAAACAAAAGAATAAATCACATAATTGTTTTTGAAAATATAACACACGATATAGTTATTGCAGCATTATTTCAAAGACTTTCTGGAATAAAATATACAAAATCATTTAAGGGAGAGTTTCCAAAAGAACTAGAAGCCTTAACTATAGAAATATCTAAAGACGGAAACGCAATTATGCAGTTTAGAAACTATAAAAAAGATATTACTGAAAGACTCAAATACATTTTAAGCAATTAACAAATGATTGATTTTTCGCCCTTTTTAAACATTTCTGCTCTTAAATATTAATAAAACATTAAACAAACGGGGGTTTTAAAAAATGGCAAAAAGAGATACAATAAGTTTAATTGCATTAATCTTAATAATTGTTGGTGCATTAAACTGGTTACTTGTTGGACTTTTTAATTTCAATCTTGTAACAACATTATTTAGTTGGGCACCAATACTTGTAACAATTGTTTATGTCCTAGTTGGACTTGCTGGTATTTGGGCAATAATAAAGTTTAAGAGCATATAAAAGCTCTTTACTTTTCTTTTTTTATTCCATTTATAAATCGTTTGCTTCTTAAATATATATCTACTAATATATAACTATTTATATATAAAAATTATAAAAAGGAAAAAATAAACATGACAAATTCTATTAAAACGAAAGCGTCTTTCTCAGAATTAATTACTGATAAAGATATATTAAAAGTAATAACTGATCTTGGGTTTACAGAACCTACAGAAATACAAGCAAAAACAATTCCTTTAATTAAAGAAGGAAAAAACATTATTGCTCAATCAGCTACCGGAACAGGAAAAACCTTTGCGTTCCTTGCAGGGATATTACCAAATATCACAAAACAAAAAAAAATACAAGCATTAATTATTGTTCCTACAAGAGAACTTGCAAATCAAGTTTATGAAGAAACAAGAAAGATGGCAAGATATAAAAATCTTGAAGCTTGCGTAGTCTTTGGTGGAACATCAATCAATAATCAATCTAGGTTATTAAGATATGCAGATATTGTTATTGGAACACCAGGAAGACTAATTGATCAAATGGAAAGAGGGAATTTAAGACTTGAAAATCTTAAATATCTAATATTAGATGAAGCAGACAGAATGTGTGATATGGGTTTCTTTGAAGATATAACAAAGATAATTAAACAAACACCAAAGGAAAGACAATCAATGTTATTTTCTGCAACAATCACAGATGATGTTTCAACTCTTGAAAAACAATACATACAAAACGCACATAGAATAAAAGTAGAAACAGAAGTTGATCCAAGAAACTTATTACAAGAATATTATGTAGTTAAATCAAATATGAAATTTTCCTTACTTATACACCTTGTTAAGCAACACAATAAGAAATCAATTGTTTTTTGTAACACCAGAAATGAAGTTGATCTAATATTTGATAATCTTAAAGAAAACAAAATTGAATGCTTTAAACTACATGGCGGTTTAGAACAAAACAAAAGAACTGGAACTATTGACAGATATCATAAGCACCCTGACGCACTATTGATATCAACAGACGTTTCTGCAAGAGGGATACATATTGATAATCTAGAATATATCTATAATTTTGATATACCAAGAGACCCAACTCAATATATCCATAGAATTGGAAGAACAGCAAGAGCCGGAAAAAAAGGAAAAGCCATAGCAATACTTACAACAAAAGAAGAAGAAGAATTTATAAGAATGGGAAAGAGATTTGGCTATAGGATTGAACATAAAGAACTACCAGCAATTGTTCCTATGAAACTTAAAAGATCAGAAGCAGAAAGCAGTAGACAGAACGATAGAAACCAAGAAAACAGAAATCGTTTTAGAGAAAGAAAAGAACATTTCAGTAAGGCTCCAAGAGAGAGGAAAAAAGAAAACATAAAGAAAAAAGTTATTGGAGAACTAACTGAAGACGATATTAGAAAGCAAAGAACTGATTTTTTCAAGCACAAAAATAAATTAAGACAAAATAAATATTTAAAAAGAAGATAATTATGGTTAAAGCCAAAGAAAAAGAAACAAAAGACTTAAAATCAAAAGTACTGGATATTGCTATTTTTGCAATAATTGTAACTTTAGTTATTACTTCTGTTTTTAATTTTAATAAAATATTTATGAACGAACCAGATTATAATGTTTGTAATCCAGGTTATAATTTTAAAGACCAAGCAATGATTAATCCAGATAATACCATAAAAGACTGTAATTATTCTTTAAATGAAATTAATGTTTGTGCAAGTCAAGGTGGAAATCTAATTTATAATGCAGATTGTACAACAAAATGTGATTTTTGTTATCAAAAATTAGATATTGAAAGGCAAGCATATGAGAAAAAAGCAAATTGGTTTAGAATTATCTTCTCTTTACTTGTGGCTTTAGTTGTTGTAAATATTAATTTTAAAGACAAGCTTATATACTATGCAATAATAACAGGATCATTAATTTCAATGATTGCCGGAACTATTGGCGCATACTCTGTATTAAAACAATCGTTATTCCCAGTAGTAACAACCATAGAAATTTTGTTTGTTTTGTTAATCTATAAAATCATTCTAAAGAAAACAAAAGAAATGGATAATAAAAAGAAGAAGTAAAGTCTATTATTTTGCTCTACTTCTTATAATTCTTTTTTTATAATTTGGATTTTCAGTAATTACAATAAATTGACGTTTACTTGGTTCTATATCTGGTTTTTGTGTAGAATTAACTAATTCATATTTTTGTTTTGAATGTTCAAAATTTCTATTAACTTCTTTTGTTTTTATTCTGTTTTTTAGTTGAATTAAAAATGGCCTATTACCAGTTAATTTTTCATTAATTCTTTGTGTTTGTGGGAAAGCAGTCATATAAATAAATTTTACTTTGTGTTTAACTCTCTGGTCAGCAAAAACTCTTGCCATAAGTGTTGTTCCAATTCCTTTGTTTTGATAATGAGGGCTTATAAATAATTCCGTTAATAAAAACATGTTGTCCTTTGGGTTTGCTTTTATTTCATATTCTTTATTATAGAATTCAGAAACTGGCTTTACATGGCCAAAA
Source organism: uncultured archaeon (assembly GCA_964526365.1). Lineage (GTDB taxonomy): Archaea > Iainarchaeota > Iainarchaeia > Iainarchaeales > CSSED10-239 > JAKQTP01. Next base: position 5,230 of record CAZGLB010000017.1, on the reverse strand, counting down.
ACAGAGCCTAATAGATCTTTACCAGAAAACATCAAATAAATTATTGTTTTATCTGCATTCTGTTTTCTATTATTTATATATCTTAAAATATCAGAAGGAGATCTATAGAACAAATTATCAATTTCAGAAATCTGTTTAATAAGTTCGGGGGTTAACTTTTCAAAATCTTCCCAAGTAATTTTTTGATAACGGATTTTTGGAGATCTTACATTTAAGGCAACCATATAAAAGCATACTAAAGAAAAGCTTTTAAACTATTTGACTATCTTTTTTATTATATTTTAGCAAACGTGAAGAACATGAAGAAAATATTAAAAACCGCAACAAAGCTATCAAAAATAACTATGGACGAAATAAAAATACAAGAACTTAAGAGAAAATTAAAAAAACAAAAAGACAAATTTAAAAAAGAACAAGAACAAGTACGAAAAGAAGTAAATGAAAAGATGATTACACTTGTTACTGCAGCATTTAGTCTTGTTGCAGCACTTGCTTGGAATGACACCATTAAATCAATATTTCAAAAAGTATTCGGAACTGCTCAGACTGTTTGGGCAATGATAATCTATGCAATACTTGTAACAATTATTGCTGTTTGGGTTACATATTGGATTACAAAGAATAAGACTAAGAAGAAATAAGCTTACAAAAGGTATATAAATATAATATATCTATATATAAATATAAAAATAAAATGGAGAACGAAAACATGTTTCCTGGATATTGGAGTGAAGGCGCAGATACTGAAAACTGTGCAAATTGTGTCAGATACAGACCAAATGTTACAAATAAAAAAAAAGGTAGTTGTATTGGTAGAGACGTTATAGCAACTGGTGGTTGTGAGAAATTTACGCCAAAAAAAGCAAAAGTTAAGAAAAAGGTGAAAAAATGAGTATTAATTTAGCGATTATTGGTTTAGCTTTAATTTTTATTGCTTGGTTAGTTCAGTTCTTTTCTATGAACAAAAGAAGAGAAGTATCTAAATTGTTTCTTTTAACATATATCTTTGGTTTAGCTTTTCTAATCTATCAAGGACATAAATCTGGAATGGTCTATGAAGCAATAATAAATGGATTAGTTGCAATTGCAGTAATCTGTGTATTAATAAGATTCTCAAAGCCATTACATTAATTGAGTAATTATGAATTCAAAAAACGGAAATAACATTACAGGAAACATTCCTATAGGTACTGTAAGATCAGAAATAATTGCTATAATTAAGAAAAAGGATCCTAAATTAATTGAAGACGGATTTATTACTTCAGAAGAACTAAAACAATATAGACGAGAATATATTGAAAGTATTTTAAAGAAGGAAAAAGGAGAATTAAACAAACTTGATAAGCAGGTTGTTAAAAGCCTTGTTGAACACGAATCAATTGTTAAAGACATAATGCAAGAAAAAGAAACCTTAACCCTTGGTCAAAAACTTGCAGATGGTGTGGCAAAATTTGGTGGTTCTTGGGCCTTTATTATTTTCTTTGCTTTTTGTCTTTTAACTTGGGTTTTAATTAATACAATATTTTTATTGTCTTCTAAACCATTTGACCCATTCCCATTTATACTTCTTAATCTATTTTTATCCTGTCTTGCAGCAATTCAAGCACCAATAATTATGATGAGCCAGAATAGAAAAGATCAAAAAGATAGAGTGCGATCAGAAAATGATTATAAAATAAATCTAAAATCTGAATTAGAAATTAGACACTTACATGAAAAATTAGATAATCTTATACAACACCAGTGGCAGAGATTATTAGAAATACAGAAATTACAACTAGATCTAATGGAAGAATCAGAAAAAGAACGTAAGAAAAAATAAAAAGAGATGGTAGCATGGTTATTAAAAAAAAGAAAAATACAAAAAAAATTAAAAAAACAGAAAATCAAAAAACATTAAAAATGGATGTAAATAAAAGAAGATATTGGGAATATTATTCTTTGGTTATCTTTTTAGTATTTACTGTGTTTTTTATATCTATGTTGATTTTTGCAATATTTTTGTGGCTCGGTAAAGACGGTCTATGGGTTGTTATTCCAACAACAGCAATACTTTGGGGATTAAGCTATATATTTGCAAAAGCAATATATAAAAAAAGATAAATCAGGGACTTAATTATGCCAAGAAAGTTACCAACAAAGATAAAAACTGCAGCTAGAAACGCAGGCGTTATTGCAGTTTCTTTAGCAAGTGGTTTTGGAACACACAAAGCAATTAAACATGGAATGGATAGGCACATCTATAAGTCTATTCCAAAATCCAATGTAGAACAAATTTCGGAAAGAAAACAAAATTTAATAGAATTAAATAAAAAAGCAAAAATACACGAAATATATTTTAAAGATGTTGACATAAAAGGCAATGATAGAATACACAAGATTAACTTAGATGTTGCCAGATTAAAAGAAATATCTAATATTTTACCTACCGAATCTAGAAAAAACATTAATGGTATTATTCAGAACAAAGTAAAAATAGTAAATACCGAATTGCTTAGAAATTCGGAACTACGCAAAAAAGTTATTTCAAGAGTTGGAGAATTAAATTATGAAAAGTATCTTTTATCTTTACCAATGGATAAAATGGAGAAAGTATTTACAAAAACAGAAATTGAATTAATAAGAAAGGAACTAAAGAAGATACCAAAAAGTGATTTAAAAGAATTAGAATTAAAATTAAATAATTCTACAGGATATTCTTTATTGTGGGGCTTTTTAGTTTCATCATTAATGATATCTTTAGGTAGGAAGAAAAAAAGTACAGAAGAATTTGACTTTCATTAAAAACATCTCTTTTTTTATAATTTATATATAGATGAGGTGGACCATACTAAAAAGGAGAAACAGAAAAAATATGTTTTCAAACAGGCCGTTATATGACTATATAACAAAAAAAGAATTTGTAAAATATAAAAAATTCGCAAAAGATAAAAAAACTCCATTTCTAATTGTAGATTTACAAAAGATTGAAGAGAGATATGATGAATTAGCAAAGAATATGCCGTTTGCTAAAATTTATTTTGCAGTAAAAGCAAATCCAGAAGATGAAGTAATAAAAATGCTTGCAAGAAAAGGCTCTAACTTTGATGTTGCAACAATCTATGAATTGGATCAGTTATTAAAATTAAAGATATCACCAAAAAGGATCTCTTTTGGAAACACCATAAAAAAAGAAGAAGATATTGCTTATGCTTATAAGAAAGGAATAAGGATATTTGCTACAGACTCTATTAGTGATGTAAAAAAACTAGCAAAAGCTGCTCCTGGTTCAAAAGTGTTCTTTAGAATCATTATGGAAGGAGGTTCAGCAGATTGGCCATTATCTAGAAAGTTTGGCTCACACCCAGACATGATATATCATCTTATATTTGAAGCAAAGAAACTAGGATTGATTCCTTATGGTGTGTCCTTCCATGTAGGTTCTCAACAAAGAGATATTGGGCAGTGGGATCAAGCAATTGCACAATGTAAATATTTGTTTGATGCTGTTAAAGAAGAAGGAATTGAATTAAAATTAATAAATATGGGAGGAGGATTACCAGCAAACTATATTTCTCCTACCCACAATCTGGAAACTTATGCTCAAGAAATTAAAAGATTCTTAGAAGAAGACTTTGGAGAGCATTTTGCTAAAAAACTAGACATCATTATTGAACCTGGTCGTTCAATTGTTGGAGACGCAGGAGTTATTGTTACAGAAGTTGTAATGATTTCTAAAAAATCCTTATCTAATCAATTTGACTGGGTATATCTAGATATTGGTAAGTTTGGAGGGCTAATAGAAACACTTGACGAATCTATTAAATATCCAATATTTACAGAAAACTACAGAAAACCACCAAAAGAAAAAGACTGTAGAGAAGTAATACTTGCAGGGCCTACTTGTGATTCAACTGATACACTTTACGAAAAGCACAAGTATCTAATGCCAAAAAGTATGAAAGAAGGAGACAAACTTTATATCCTCTCAACAGGCGCATACACTAAAAGTTATAGTTCAGTATACTTTAATGGATTTCCACCATTAGAAGTATATATTATGAAAAATAAATCTAAAAAGAAAAAGGAAGAAACTACATGAAAAGAAAGCAAAGCAACTTAAGTGATTTTGAAAGAAATACTAAAAAAAATTTAAAGAATAAAAAATATAGAGTTTATATTTTGCTTATCATATTATTTATTCTTGCAATATTTTTGGTTATTTCATTAGTAAATAATATAAAAACCAAAAAAGAAATAGAAGACCAAAAAATAAACATAATACAAGAACAATCTCCAGAGCTTGGAATAAATGATAGTGTTGATACTGAAAACAATAACCAAACCCAAATTGAAACCACGCCAAAGATAATTGCAAACAAGATTACTGAAAGTTCTACTCTTGACGAAATTAATGCTACTGGTAAACCTAGTTTTATTGTATTTGCAGGAACCTATTGTGGGCATTGTAGAACGCTTGTGCCAGAACTAGAAACAGAGATTTGGGATAACTATGCAGATAGAGCAAACATCTGGATTAATGTAATTGACGGTAAAGACGGAGAGAAATTTGAAGTTAATAGAATTGCACAAGGCTTCAATCCATATCTTGATTATAGCGAGATAATGGGAGACTGTGGTTATGTTCCTGCCTATGTTGTTCTTGACAAAACTGGAAATCAGATATTAAGATCCTGTGGTGGAGAAAAGACCATTGCAGAAGTTAAAGCAGCACTTGATAGTCAGTTAAACTAAACGCACTATTTGTTGGACAAACTTATTCAAAAACCCAAAAAAAATTAGATAATTTTTCTTGGGAAAAGCCCTTTGTGGCTTTTTCGTTTTATCTTTTAGAAACAGGTTTTTGGCTTAATTTATTTTGTCTTGCCTTTAATGCTTCTTTAGTTTCTTTTAATTTCATTCTTTCAAAGAAGTCTGCGCTTTTATAAATTTCTTCAAATCTATCTCTTTTTTGTATTTTCTTTTCAAGTTCCTCTTGACACTTTGGGCAATATATACCATAATTACCAATTGCTCTTCCACAAATAATACATTTTTGACTCATTTTTTTCTATCCCCTTTTAAATTTTAATTAAATATTGTAATAATAAGTATATCTAATATATTTAAATACCTTACTTTTTTTCTTTATTTTCTGGATTCTCGCCTTCTTCTTTCATCATTGGAAAGAGAATGACTTCTCTTATGTTTGCGGAGTTTGTAAATATCATGACAAGGCGGTCAATACCAA
>CAZGLB010000016.1:0-12387 GCA_964526365.1 uncultured archaeon | reverse complement strand
AGAGCACATTCTTTTCTTAAATCCTTGTAGGTTCCACCTTGAACAATTCCAAATACTTTTTGGTTTTTATTCTGGTGGGCCTCACGACATCTTTTTGCCCAGGCAATTGTTCTAATAGTTGCTTCGGAGAATTCTTTCTTTGTATGATCTGGGCCAAGAACATGATCAAGAACCATTGCTATATCGGAACTTAGAGTGTTTTGAATATTCATTAACCCTTCTGGAGAAACAAAATGTGGTTCTCCTGAAAAAGGAGACCTGAACTTTACGCCTTTATCATTTAAGGAAATTAAAAATTGAGGATCAAGTAATTGAAAGCCACCAGAGTCTGTAAAGATTGGTTTTTGCCAATTGATAAAGTTATGATAGCCTCCTGCTTTCTTTATGATTTCAAGACCTGGTTTAAGATAAAGAAGATATGCATTAGAAATGAAGCATTGGGTATTAACATTTTCTAAAGAATTAAAAGTTAGAAACTTACCTGTGCCTTTAGTTACTACTGGCATGTAAAAAGGCGTCTTAATCTTTCCATGAGCTGTTTTAAATTCCCCGCATCTTGCAAGCTTTGATTCGTTAGTTATTTTATACATTTTGTTCCTCTTTTAGTTTATTTCTTCTAGATTTTTTAAAACAATTAATTTCATTAATTTTGAAAATTCGTAATCGTTTCTTTTTTCTGAAAGTTTAGTTTGGGCCATATAAACATCAAAATAACCAACCGGAATATTAACTAATGGAAAACCAAACTTGACTAAGATAACCGAAAAAATCGCTCTTGCAGTTCTACTATTCCCATCAATAAACGGATGTATTCTTTGAAATTCATTATGTAAATAGGATGCATCTTCTATAACTTTGTGTGGTTTTTCCTTCTTTGATATTAATTCTATTAACGATTTATTATATTTCTCTAAAGCAGAAGATAATTCTTTCCAATCCTTTGTTTTAAACTTTGGGTTGCCTTTTATAATTACATTTTGTTCTCTTATTTTGCCGGACCCGAAATCCAATGATGCCATTGCAATTTTATGAAAAGTTAATATATTTTCTAAATTAAGATCATTATCTATAAGAAAAGTTAATGCTTTTTTATAATTTTCTGTTTGTTGTATGTCTTTATATAATGGGATATTAGGGGTTATATTCTCTTTTAATAATTTCTCTGTCTGCGGAAGTGTTAAAGTTATTCCTTCTAAAGATAGACTAGTATATACAAAATTAATATGATCGCTTAATAATATTTTTTGCTTTTTTTTATATTTAGAAAATTGTTTTTCTATTTTTTCGTCTATATCTAAACCGCCATAATCTAAATTAGCCTTCTTATTTTCATTTAAAAAAGATTTTATTAACAAATCTGTAAAACTTGAAGGCACAATTCTTGCTTTTAATGGTTTTTTAGATTCTATATAAATTATTCCTGCTCTTGATAAATTATTATTATATTTCTTAATTGTTTTACTGTTAAATAAATTATTATTTAAATATTTTTTATTATATCCTGAAAAAACATACTCTGCAACATTTTTTGAAACAAGTATATTATAATCTAAATTATTTTTAAAACAGAAATAAATTAACGAAAATAGTTCTTTTGCTTCTTTTTTATTTATTGTATAATTATTTTTGTTTTTTATTACTAAATTATCTTCTTGTAGTTTCTTTATATTGTTGTATATTGATAAATAAGTTGAAGACTTAAGTTGTTCTCTTAATTCTTTTATGGTTTTTTCAGACAACGCAATTGCTAAAAAAACATCTAGTTTTGTTGGCATATATTATTTGTGGCCCCAAAAGGTTTATAAATGGGGCTATTGAGCAGTAAAAGTATATATTTTGTTTATTTTAAGTGCTAAATGGCACTCAAAATAAAACTGCATTAAGAATTAAAACAGAAATTACTCCAAGAAGAATATATATCCCAAATCTTGGAAGATTATCAAATATTGGAAGGGTTTTTAGTTTTAATAGCTTTGCTCTTTTTATGTCTTCTTTTTCTAGAACTGTTCTTTTGCCAAGACCAAGCTTTGCAATCAGCTCCTTTGTAGCAAACTCACTAGCAAACACATCTCCTTCGTCTAACTTTGCTATTGGTTTTTGTCTTAGATAAATGTATTTTTTAATTTCTTCTTCAAAAATCATAACCGCGCTTCCAAAAAACATTGGAGGTATTGCAATATACACAATCTTTGGAAAATCACTAATTGTTGTTGCAAAAATTACAAATGCTAAAAATACCAAAAATAGAAAAGCAGATGTAAATATCATTTTTCTTTTTTTCTGTAATAGCTTTTTTGTAATCTTTATTTTTTTAGATAATTTAAACATATAGGATATTGAAACAAACAATACTGATAATAATGATGCAGCAATAATTACCCACAAAATAAATAATTGCCCAGAAAGATATGGAAGAATCATGTGTATACCTATAAACAACTTGATGTCTCCTCCGCCAATCTTTCCAAAATAATAAGCAAAGTAACCAAAAAGGTAGATTCCTACTGCAATTAGAACTATTGGAATAAGGCTTTTAAAAGAATATGTAAATATATTAATAATTAAACCAATAGCAATCAATGGATAGCTAATCCAATCATAGATATATCCTGTTTTGTAATCAAAATATGCTGCAAGACCTACAGCAATAAATAATAATAAAATTCTAATAATAAAAATAATTTCAAACATTTATTTTTCACTTTAATCTTAACTTCTGTTTCTTCATTCCTTTGACATTTGCAAACTGATTCATATTTATCTTTGACATATCAATACTTTCTGGATCTTGCCCTTCAAATTGCTTTGCCATGCCTTCCATCTTCTTAGCATCCATGCCTTTAAACATTTTTTTCATTTTCTTAATATGCGAAGATAGTTCTTTAATGTCTTCTAGCTTTGTTCCTGAACCTTTTGCAATCCTGTCCATTCTTGAACGAGTTAAGAAGTCTGGACCGTTAGCTAGTTCTTCTTTTGTTAAAGATGAAAGTATTGCTCTGTACTTTGCCATCTTCTTTTCTCCAAGCTCTTTTTGCTCGTTACTAATCTTGTTTCCAACACCCAAAAAACCCATAACCTTACTAAATGGCCCAAGCTTCTTAGAAAACTCAAGTTGTTGCTTAAAGACACCAAAAGTTACATTTCCTTTCATGATGTCTTCTGGGTTGATATCCTTTAACTTCTCCATTTCTTCTTCTTTGGAAACTTCAGCAATCTTTTCCATTAAGCTCTCAAGGTCTCCAAAGCCTAACACTCTAGAAAGATATCTGTTGGAGTCAAAGATCTCAAAATCATCTGCTTTTTCTCCTGTTCCTATAAAGTACACTGGAGACTTTGTGATATAACAAGCAGTTAATGCCCCGCCACCTTTTGCTGAACCATCTAGTTTTGTTATAATGACGCCGTTAACCCCAATTGCATTATTAAAAGCAGTGGCTTGATCTTTAACAGCTTGACCAATGTCTGCAGAAATTACAAGTAGAGAAAATTTTGGTTTAAACACATCATCTATTTCTTTAATCTCTTTTACAAGCTCATCATCAAGAGCACTTCTTCCTGCAGAGTCTACAATAATTAGATTACAGCCGTTCTTCTTATGGAAATCAAGGCCTTCTTTTGTGACTTTTTGAGCAGACTTCTCTTTAGGGTTACCATAGAAAGCAACTTCAACCATGTCGCTTAATTGTTTTAATTGCTCATAAGCTGCAGGTCTAAAAGTATCTGCGCAGATTAAACCAACCTTTAATCCTCTCTTCTTATAGAACTTAGAAAGCTTTGCTGCAGTTGTAGTTTTACCTGAACCAAACAACCCACATAATAGAATTGTTTCTGGGTTTTCTGGAAGTGGAGTTTTTACTTCTCCCCCCATGTACTTTAGAAGAGTCTCATAACATAATCTAACTATATGTTCTTTTCTTGTAATCCCTGAAGGTATTTCCTCAAAAGCTTTTTCTTCTATTTCTTTTGAGATATTTAGAACTAGTTGTATGTTTACGTCTGAAGAAATAAGAGCTCTTTGAATCTCCTTAATTACTTCCTTAATAAGTTCTTTATCGACATGCATTGAATTTTTAATTTTATCCAATGCATCTCTTAGTTTATCTCCAAAACCCATAGTTAATCAATTAAAATATATTTTAGTATATAATTAAAGAAACAAATAGAATATAAATATTAAGGAAAAAGAAAAAACTATTTAAGCATAAGTGCTTTAATAATCCCGCCGCGTTCTTGAAAAACTGTTCCTTGAATTTTTGAACGACCAGCAGATAAAAGAATATTGTTTTTAAATTCGGATTTTTTTTCTGTAGTTGTATCAATAGAAGAATTATTAGAGATAATTATTAATCCAATTGCTGAGATTAAAATCAAATAAATTGAAAGTACTAATATTAATTTTTTATTCATATTTTCTCATATTTTACTACATATGTTATAGTGGTAACTATATTTAAGCATATCTAAACTACTATTCTGTCAATTATAAATTGCGGAGAAAACTTTTCTAAGTCATTGTAGGTCTGGCCTGTTCCGACATAGAAGATTGGTTTTTTTAGTTCATTTAGAATTGAAATTGCAACTCCACCTTTTGGGTCGGTATCAAGCTTTGTTAGAATTACGCCATCTACTCCAATCTCTTTTTCAAAACCACTTACTTGGTCAACAATTGCTTGGCCTGCCTGTGCTTCGCCAATGTAGATTGTAAGATTTGGGTTAACTACTTTTTTTATTTTCTTTAATTCCTGCATTAGATTAATATTATTTTCTTGTCTTCCTGCTGTGTCAATAAAAACATAATCAATCTTTCCGGCTTTTGCAGAAGTAACTGCATCAAAAGCAACAGCTGCAGGATCTGAGCCATAGTTTTGTTTAACTATTTTAACTCCAATTGCTTCTGCATGCTTTTCAAGCTGGTCAATACTTCCGGCTCTAAAGGTGTCGCCTGAAGCTAAGACTACTGATTTGCCTTTTTGCTTGTAGTGATAAGCAAACTTAGAAATTGTAGTTGTCTTTCCTGCACCATTTGGCCCTATAAACATTATTACAAATGGCAGGTTTTCTTTTTTTGTTTTCTCAATATAATTATTTATATCACAATCTATTTCTAGTTGTGTTTTTAGAGACTCTCTTATGTGTTCTTTAATATCCTCTAAAGGATTTTCTTTAGAAAAAGAAGCAGCAACTAATTTTTCTTTTAGATCTTTACAAATATTCTCTGCAGAGACAATTGAAACATCTGCTTCCAAAAGAGACAATTCAAATTCTTGTAAGAATTCTGAAATTTCTTTTTCTGATAATTTTATTTTACTTGAAAATATACTTTTAATTGAAGTAACTAGAGATTTTTTTATTTCTGTGGTTTTTTTAATTGATAAATCTTCAGCGGTTTCTATTGGTAATGGCTTAGGAGTTGGTTCTTCTGTTGGTATAGGTCTTTCTGTGTGTTTTGGAACAGGACGCTCAACAATAGGCTTTTCGATTTCAACAGGTGTTGGCCTAACTTCTGCTTTTGGTGTTGGAATTGGCCTTTCAATTTCTTTTTTAATTCTTGGTTGCTCAACAATTGGTGGCTGAGGCTTTGGTTTTGGTTTAAAGATTTCAAAAATAGAATGATGCTCTTTTTCTTTTGGCTTTGGTTCTTCTAGAACTGGTTCTTCAATAATTTGGGATTCAGAAATTGCTTCTTCTGGTTGTCCAAGAATTAGTGTACTTTTTGGGACTTCAGAAATTGTTTCTGTTTGTGGCTCTGGCTCTGGAGTTGCTTGAATACTTGATTCTGGCTCTGGCTCAGGAAGTGGTTGAGAGGGTTCTTCTTCTTGTGATGATGTAACTTTTTCTTCTTCAACCTTTTCTTTAGTCTTTCCAAAGATTTTATCAGTAAAATTCTTAAATTTGTTTTTTAATAAATCAAACAACTTTTAAGCACCACTTTATTAATTACATTTATTCGATGGATGTATCTTCATCTTTCTTTTTTTGCTCAGCTTTTAATTGCATCTCTCTAAATGCTTTTGAAATCTGCTCAAGCATTTGTGCAGTCTGGTTATAGGTATTGACAAGCTTTTCTTTTGCAGTGTGTAGTTCTTTTTTTCTTTTATCAATATCAAGAATAACTTCATCAATATCTCTTTCAGTCATTACTTGGCCAGGAAGTAAAACTTTAATTGAAGATTTATTTGAAACTTCGCATTCAACTAGAACTCCAGCACCAATATTAACAAGCATCTTTTGTGAATCCTTTAGTTTTTTAATTTGTGCTAATGCAACTTCTGCTTTTTGCATCTCTTGAAGAATTCCATCAATCTGCTCTACTCTTTGAGAGATACCTTGTAGTTCTTTTTCTTTATTCTGATAAAGTTTCATTGTCTGATTCTTATCAAGCTTTATTGTTTTTCTAGTTTTTCCAATATTTTCTTTTTCTTTAACCATTTCTTTCACCTTTACAATTCTTTTTTATCTAAAACCAATTCATCAATCTTTGTCATCTCTATGTTACTGGTTGTTTCTCCAACAACTATTCCGTTTTTATTTCCAGTAACGTCATTACCCACAAACACATCTCCGTAGTTTGTGGTTATGGCAAGGCCTGGCACCTTAAATTTGTTTTTAAAATAACTAAAGTCTTTACTAGTAATTCTTGGATTAATCAAAAACATAGAATCACTAACAAATATGGAACTACCAGGAAGATCTAAACCAGAGAAATTCTTTTGTTCAATTTCAACTTTTAGAAACTTTTTTATTTCTGAGACTGTTTCTGGCAGTAACAAAGGGCTTGCAACTCCGTAGTTTGAATTAACTGCCAAAAGATTACCAAAAGCATTGTTGTCATCAGAGACTGTTTTTATTTTTAGTCCTTCTTTTTCTAATTGGTCAATTTCTTCTGAATGTATACTATTCTTTTCAACAATTATTTTTTCGTTAATTCCAGTAACATATACTCCTATTAATCCGGATTTGTTTATTGATGCCTTTATTACTTTAACATCAAGTATCTCTTCTAACTTTTTCTCTTCTTTTGGAAGAATGCTGTGTGGTACTAAGCAAATCTTTTCTGTACAATAGGAATAGATATTAAGAAACGGCGAATTATAAATTGTTGATCTATCTAGCTTCATATTGATTCAACTTTTTCTGCTGCTCTTTTTTCTGTCTTGCCGCCCATCTTCTTTGCAGTCTTTGCAGTCATCTTCTTTTGAGAGGTTGCATCCTTTACTGCTTTTTGTACTGTTTCTTTTAATTTTGGTTTTTCTTTATGCTCTGGAGCTTTTCCAAACTCTTTGAATTCTTTAGAGTCTTTCAAAAAGACATAAGCCTTTCCAGAATCAATCTTTAGGCTTATAGCAATTTTTCTTGGAGGGTTTTGAATGCTGTGTTTCCAAATTTCTTCATTTACCTCTTTTGCAATTATTACGTCTTTCTTTTCTAATCTTGTGTGTTTCTTTAGAAAATTAAAGATTTCTGTAATTGCATTGTTTGCTCTTCTGCTTCTTGGCTTATTATCGTAAACCTTTCTTAAAGGTATAATATAACTTTCACTTGGCATTATTAATCACATCCTATTTATTTTTTCTTTTTCTTTATTGGATTTCTTACAACTGTTGTGTTTCTTGTTTTTCTTACTTTTCTTCTTGAGCTTTTTTCTTTCTTACCACTAACTCTTGAAGTTTTCTTTATAGAGTCTGCTTTTTTTAATTGTAATTTTGTAAACTCTGTTCCAAACTCTGTTTGTTTCCAATTTCTTTTCTGTCTTCTATTCCAGATTCTTTTTCCAGCTTTTTGAATAATCCAAACAGGAGTGTTTAAGTATCCTGGACCGACTTTGTCTCTTTGAGCAATTAAGAATTCTTTCTTTTCTCTAGTTTTATTTCTTGCCATAACTATTCAGCCTCCCCCTGTTTCTTCTTATTATCTTTCTTTCCTTTCTTTTCTGCACCCTCAAACACAGATTTTTCTTTTGTTTCTTTAACTGCTATTTCTTTTTCTTTTTTAACAATCTTATATTTGTCAAAGTCCTTTAAAATTTCTGTTGCCATCTTATCTAGATATTTCTGGCCTGCTGGAGTTATTATTCTTCCTTTCTTTTCTTCTGATTTACTTATTAATTTTAATTTTTCAAGATCTTGTAAGCAAACTCTAATTATTTTTCCGCCTGCTCTTCTGAATTCTTCAGGTTTAACTCCTCTGTTTTTCTTTCCACCATAATAGGTTCTTAGAGAGTTAACTGTTGTCTTATCATTAATAGCTACTTTTCTTAATATTGAAGCCATTCTCATAAACCACCAATCAGGATCCTGTGGTGCTTTCTCTCTATTACAACCAGTCTTTACAAATTCTGCAAATTCTGGCATCTTTACTTTTTTGTTTGTTTTTAAGTCCTTTGCAATCTCAGTAATCATAATCTGTGCAGGGACGTCCTTTACATTAGCCAAATTATTCACCTCTAGTTTTTTAAATTTCTTCTTGTCTTCTACAATTTCCTTTTTTTGGAAAATCTAGAAACTTTTTCGCATTTCTGCTGAGTTTCTGGCAAGCATGAAGTCTTTGCCAAAAAACAAGTATTATAATATATTTATAGAATCGTTTTATTTAAATAGCTATTGTTTTACTTTAACGCAATCTTCTTTATTTTATCACATTCTAGACAATGAATCTTAAGGTACTTTTGAGCCTTGCGATTTTTTTGCCTAACTTCTGTTCTAAATTTTGTGTTTTTATTTGTCCTAATTGCATAACAATATCTACACACTTTTCTATGTAGTTCTTTTGGAAATCTAAAATTGATTTTTTTAGAAATATCAAAAGCAAGCTCTATATATTCTTTAATATATGGGTTTTCTTTTTCTGATTGGTATTCTAAAATAGCAAAATCAATTAAAGAATATATTCTCTTTCTATAATCTTCTTTATTTTTCATAGTTATTCAGAAAAATACGCCTGCCGGGATTCGAACCCGAGCCGAAAGCTTGGCAAGCTCCCATACTAACCACTATACTACAGGCGTATAATATATAATAAATATAAAAAAATGTTTATAAACTATCGTTTTATTCTTTTTTAAACATTTTAGAAATAAACAATATAATAATAAATACAACAAATGCACCAACCAAAAATATCATTAGATAGTTTGGTTGAGTTTTTTCGATTGTTTCTGTATTATTTACTTTTTCTAAGACTTCTAGATTGTTTTTATCATTATCAGTCAATTCATTAATATCTGTATTAACATCAAAGACATATGGGGTTTCAATTGTTGGTAGTATTGCTATTGCTCCAAAGGAATTATAATCTCCTAAAATATTATAACTGAAATTGGTGTTCTCGGTTTTTATAAAAGTTTTTGTAAATTCTTTTTCTGAAAATTTAGGAATTATTTCTGTAATTTCGGATTTTGCACCTGCATAATTAAAATCATAAGTAATATTCTTGTCTTTCTTTGTATAATTAAAAATTTGGTTTTCAAAGATAAATTGATTACCACGATAATAGATTACTGGGTCATAGGAAAAGAAAAGTTCTTGATATGTGCCACTGTCTTGATAGATGTTGATGGTATCAGTTATATCTGAATATTGAGACAAATATCCAAACTCGTAGATATATGCCCCATCTAACTTTGGCAATTTAAAATAATAATCAACAGTTTTTGTAGATTTTGGTTTTATGTAATATATTGTTTTTCGTGACTCTGGATATAGTTGTATAAAATCCTTAGCTAATTGACTTGCTACAAGAATTATTATCGGATCATTTGATTTATTTTCTAATTTTAGTTTTGTAATATGTGGGCTCCCTTCTAATGTGTCTTTTGAAGTAATGATTGAAAACTCAATATTATCTCCATATCCATCTTCTTCAAAGGTTTTTATTTGCGTGTATGCAATTTCTTGTGTTTTTTCTCCAAACTTTACAACCACGTCGTTTGTAGAAGTTACGCTGTCTTTTGATTCTCTTGGATCACTTAGTTTCTCTAGAACAATGTGTGTTGCATCAAGAGTACCAACTTCGTTATAAGTTGGATCTGCTGGTATCCAACCATGTCCTGGAATATATACTTCTAACCATGCGTGTGCCCCCCATTCTTGACTAGTATTTGCATAACCCACAACATATTTGACAGGATAGCCTTGCGCTCTTAGAATTGCTGCTTCAAGTATTGAAAATTCATCACAAACACCTTTTCTGTCAGATAATACTGTTAAAGAATCATTAACTACAGAAACATAACTTAAATCATAATCTATAAAATTATGCACCCAATTGGTTATGTACACTAGATTTTCTAAAGGATCATCGCTATTTTTTAAAAAGCTAGCAACAGTTCTAATTTCGCTTTGATCAGATTGTATAAATTTTGTTGCTTTTGTATATTCTATTATTTCTTCAGGAATATCTTTTAAATCTCCTGCAACACCGCGCAACACAAAATTGCTTTCTGAAACTATAGTCCCAGTAATATAAAAAATATATTGGTTTCTTTTTATTGGTCTAATTTTAAATCTTGCATATTTATTTCCGTTTTCTTCTAAAATGTCTCCATAAATCTTTGTTCCGTCGTTATCATAATAGTACGCAATAACATCTACTTCTTGGCTTTGTAAATTCTGAAAAATTGCGGTCTTATATGTGAATTCATCGCTACTTGTGTATTCTGAAAAATTTATTGGCAGTTCAATATTTAGATTAACAGAAATCTGTTTTATTTTCATTGCAGAAGTTTCTAGAATCGCGCCTTCTTGTGCATAGATATTACACATTATTAAAATTAGAAATATAAATATAACTCCGTTTTTTTTCATGTAGTTTCTTTCTTTAATATTTTAATAAAATAAAAGAAACAACAATTTATAATACTAATTATAAATAAATTAATTTAGTGGGAAGAGAAAAAATGATTAGATTAAATAAAACCGAAATATTTATATTATTAATAATTGTAATCTATATGATTACTGCTTATTTTCTTTATCCATTGATGCCAGCAATGATTGCAACACACTGGAATATTTCTGGTGTGGCGGATGATTATTCTTCAAGACTTTTTGGAGTATTAATCATGCCTGTATTTTTTGTTATTCTGTTCATTATCTATTACCTATTTTCTAGAAGTAATATTTTGAAAAACACAGAACTAAAGAAGCAGTTAGATGTTACTATTATTCTTTCTGTTTTGTTTATTTTTTTTGTTTCAATTCTTTCTTTAATTTATAATATCGGCATACACTTTAATATGAGTCTTTTTATGATTCCTGCAACTTCTGTATTGTTTATTACTCTTGGAATAATTCTAAAAGACATTAAAAAAAGGAATCTGTTTTTTGGTATCAGAACGCCTTGGACATTAGTTGATGATGTTGTTTGGAGAAAGACGCATAAGCTTGGAGGACGGTTATTTATTATTTTTGGGATTATTAATCTTTTTGCAATGCTTTATTTAGAATATTTTACTATGATATTTCTGGTTTCAATTATCGGAATTCTACTTATTACTTTTATTTATTCTTATATTGTTTATAAGAAAGAAAAGAAATAGGAATTGTTTTCTTTTGGGGTTGAAAGACCTTTTCTTAAAAAAGAAAAGGGTTTCTAGTGCAGGAGACAGGATTCGAACCTGCGAAGCACTAAGCACACGGTTCTTAGCCGTGCCCCTTTGACCACTCGGGTACTCCTGCAGAATCGGTTTCGCGCGTGCTAAACAAATGCAAAGCATTTCTTGGCATCCAGAAAACTTATAGTTTTCTTGAATTCGTGCGCAATAGTTTCTGCAGTTGCTCGCACGCGCCAGAAACAAAACTGAAAGTGGATCTGGGCGGATTCGGACCGCCGATCCTCACCGTGTAAGGGTGATATCATAACCACTAGACCACAGATCCTTAAAAAACAAGAAAATGATATATATACTAAAAAGGAAAAAATATTTAAATACATAACACTATAAATATAATATTATATTGAATTAAAAAAGGGGGAAAATATGGATAGATTAAATTTAACTAGAACTGTTGGTGCATTTATTACAACTATTGCTATTTTATTACTGGCATTTTCAATATTTGATTTGTTTAATAAAGTAGACTATATTGTAGAGTACGATACTTGTACAAATGTTGCATATAATGAAACAACATTAAGCGCTTGTAAAATAAACGCATCTACAGGCCTTGGCTTTAAAGTTAGAGAAAATCAATTGAGATTATCTGTAAGCCAATATCTGATGGTATATTTGACATCGCTTATGAAGATTCTGTTTGCAATAACTGTTCTAATAATCGGTACTGCATTTTATTCCAGTTCTTATAAACACTCAAGTGATTATCCAGAACCAGTTAAGAAAAAGAAGAAAAGATAAATTTCTTTTCCCCAAGACAAATCGCA
Organism: uncultured archaeon; assembly: GCA_964526365.1. Classification (GTDB taxonomy): domain Archaea; phylum Iainarchaeota; class Iainarchaeia; order Iainarchaeales; family CSSED10-239; genus JAKQTP01. Next base: position 9 of record CAZGLB010000016.1, on the reverse strand, counting down.
TATGCGATT